>DAOPKE010000025.1:18568-32413 GCA_035390965.1 Bacteroidales bacterium
ACGGAACCCGCACCGCCAAAGGAAATTTCCATGACCTGTATGATATTTTTTCCACACCGGTCGTTTATATTCTCGATAGTAAAAAGCGTATAATCGGCAAAAAAATTCCGGTGGATCAGATTGGAAATTTTCTTGCTTTTTATCGAAAACATCCAACACTGAAAGATTAATCTGTGAGTAATTCTTTTTCCAGGCGAATACGCAATCAGGGCATCGCATTTGCCATGACCGACGTGCTCGCCATGACGGGTGTTTATATATTTTCGAAAATCTTTCTCAACGATTTACCATTCCCTGTCTTTGGCGTTTACTGGTTTTCAGCTGGGTTGATATGGAATCTGATTCTTTCTTTTTTTGTTCCGGGTACATATTCGAAATTTGAAATCAAAGGATCATATCTTGTTTTTCTGGTTGTTGTCGGGATTCTTGATATGGCGGCTACTATTCTTTGGTTCGAAGCGGTTGACAAAACCGACAATCCTTCGCTGGTATCTTTCATGACCAACATCAGTCCGGTTTATGCTGTTATTCTTGGTTATGTTTTTCTGAAGGAAAGACTTTCTCTCAGCGAAGGAATTGGTATTATTGTTACTTTGGCTGGTGCTGTGCTTATTGGTTACAGGAACGATTTTACTTTAAACAGCTTTCTTTTTTCAGGAGCAGGAATCATTCTGATTTCATCACTTATCAGCCAGGGTGGAAAAGTGATTCTGAAAACAAGAATAAGAAATTATCATCCTATTGTATTAAGCATTAACCGGATTGTTTTTCTTTTGTTGTTTTCATTTTCTTTTGTATTTATTTTTGATTATTCGCTCAATATAGGTTCAGAAATGATTGTTTATATTGCCATTGGAGCCCTGATGGGACCAGTGATTTCAGCATTTGCCGGATACAATGCGCTGGCGCGGCTGAAGGTTTCGACCTGGTCAATATTAAGCACCAGTCGCTCATTTTTTGTTATGCTTGTTTCCTATTTAATATTGAATAATTTACCCGATACCATTCAAATCGCCGGCGGATTGCTAACGGTAGCAGGTGTTGTAGTTATTTCTCTTGCGCGTGTGAAGTGATGTGTGCAATGCACAACCCAACATTCTGTCGTCCGCCGGAATCATTTTGTATTGGAGCGGACACGGAATCGTTGGGTGCCGCAAAAAAACAGAACTCGCAACTCACCAAATGTGCTTAGCATTGACCTCTTTGAATCATCCCGCCGAAGCGGGACAAGTTCCCAGCGAAGAAGGAATTTCGAATTACGAAGTGAAGTTTGAATCGTGTAGATTACTCTAATGAATAATTGGTCAGGTTCACTACTCACTGCTCACTACTCACTGCTCACCGATCGCCGTTCACTGCTCACCGAAGGTGCTCAACCTTAACCTTAACCTATCTGAAGTTGCTCAAAAACAAAGTCACAAAGCGGTAATCAAGAATGATCATAAAAATCACTCCGTACAAAGCGCCGAAAAAATGCGCATCGTGACCGATATTGTCTTTTCCCCGGCGGCCCATATACCATGAATAGATCAGGTATAGGATTCCGAAAATAAAGGCGGGAAGCTGGATTGGAATAGGAAAAATCATCAGGCCCGACATCGGATACATGAGAATATACGCAAAGGTGATTCCGGAAACGGCTCCTGATGCGCCCAAGGCCGAATACTGCGGATTGTTCAGATGGCGTCCGTAGGAATACATGGATGAGAAAATCAATCCGCCGAAATACAGCAACATGAAATACAGTGTGCCTTCGGAGCCATAGATGAATTTCAGCGATTTTTCTACAACCTCACCGAAAATATACAGTACCCACATGTTGATGAAAAGGTGCATGAAATCGGCATGAATGAAACCATGCGTAATGAAGCGGTACCATTGGTTTTCGCGCTTGATCTCCCAGGGATAAAAAAGAAGATGGGCAAACAGCACACGGTTGCTGAAAGCAATGAGCGATACTGCAACAGTGACAATAATAAGTATTAGTGTAATGCTCATTGTTTAATGTTGATGATATTGAGGTTGTGTAAAATCAATTTCAGATCCGAGAACGCTGTGCGGAATAAGATATACGGCTAATTGCAGAATGCATGCAGCCAGCACCCAGCCACGTTTTTGAGGGTTTTTGCGGATGATAAAATATGCAACAACCCATAGAATAAATGAAATGGCTGTTTTATTATCAGTCAGATCGTGACCGAAAGGCCAGCCGGTCCAGTATGCATCAAAGGCATATTTCTGAACAATGGGTCCAAGAATGAGCCCGCCTATCAGCAATGTCAGCATGGACCAGAATGTGAGACTTACCAGTTGCTTGCGGCGTTTAATGGCTTCAAGTCCTGCTCGTATACAAAAAACCATTGACAGAATCATGAAAATCACATGCGGAATCAGCACCCCTGCCGGCACTTCGCCTTTGTAGCGGAGAACAACTGGATCTTCTGTCAGCGCAACATGATTGTTACGCTCAAAAAGAAAAACCTGATACATCATTTTACCGGCTGGCGGCAATGCGGGTAACTGAGCGGAAAGCAGACCGTTGTCATTTTTCAGCACCAGCACTTTCCATTCATCATTGCTCCGGAAACGCCGGTATTGAACCACCCCCGCTGCATCCGGATGATTTGTTTTTACTTCGATGCGGGCACCATCGCTGCCACCCCAGGTGCGCAGCATTTTGTATTTAACGGTTTCGCCCAGATATTCCACGCTGCCCCGAACCGGAGTCGTAGGCCCTGTCATACGCTGGTACACCATTACCGAAACCGCCAGTATTATTGCGAGAATCCACAACCACAAAGACTTCATACACGCTGTTTTCGGCAAAAATACTAATTTTGTCAAATTACCGTTTCTAAGCTGATTAATGTCATTCATGAAAATGCTGCGATTTATTTTTCCCGTACTCTCCCTGTGTGTTCTGCTGCTGGCTGCCGGCTGCCGCAAGGATGAGCAGTTCAACGATGATCCTTCATTCAGACTGGAGTTTTCGGCCGATACCATGTATTTTGATACGGTGTTCACTACGGTCGGCAGTGTTACACTTCTGGCCCGGGTTTTTAACAACAGCAATGACTTTGTCAATATCTCTTCAATTTCACTTGGTGGAGGGACCAATAGTAATTTCCGTATCAATGTAAATGGTCTTGAAGGGACTTCGTTTACTGATATTGAAATCGGTCCGAAAGACAGCATTTTTATCTTTGCTGAAGTAACCGTCGATCCGACCAATTCTAACAATCCGGTGGTGATTGAGGATTCGATCAACTTTATAATCAACGGAAATCATCAGAAAATTCAATTAGTAGCCTGTGGACAGGATGCTTGTTTTCATTTTCCGGATCATCCTGAAACGGAGTATCTGCCTGCGTATTCACTGGTATCTGGTGTGTGGAACAGCGACAAACCTCATGTGGTCTATGGTTATGCCGTGGTTGATGAAGACAGCGTTCTCACCATTTCTGCCGGAACACAGGTGTACATGCACAACAACGCCGTTCTATGGGTCTATGATGGCGGCACGCTTCAGGTGTATGGTGCGAAAGACAATGAGGTGACATTTCAGGGCGACCGCCTCGATGACTATTACAAGGACCTGCCCGGAATGTGGGGCAAAATCTGGCTTTCAGCCGGAAGCAAGGATAATATCATTGATTATGCAATCATAAAGAACGGCCGCATCGGTGTGCATGTCGATACGCTCGGAGCGTCGGTCAATCCTACGCTTACAATGACCAACACCATTATCGACAACATGTCAACCGCGTGTTTTGTTGCGCAGGGATCGTATGTGAAAGCGGAAAACTGTGTGTTCGGAAACGCTGGTTATTTCTCGGTTTTGCTGAATATTGGCGGCAATTACGATTTCCGTCATTGTACCATGGGAAATTACTGGTCGCATGGAACCCGCAGTGCATCGGCCATTGTGCTCAACAATTATTACGAGGACATTTACGGCAACACGCAGATCCGCGATCTGACCAATGCTTATTTTGGCAACTGCATTTTGTATGGCGCCAATGAAGACGAGCTGCTGCTGGACAAATATGCATCGGGCGGAGTTTTCAATTTTCAATTTGACCACTGTTTACTCAAAACAAGTATGAGCGTCTCAGGAAGCGGATATACCGATTGCATCAGAAATCAGAATCCTGCTTTTCCGAATACCCAATTGCCCGATTTCAGCATTGTCAGCGGTTCCGCCGCCATCGATGCCGGTGATGCAGCGGTGACCGGCACCATCATGTACGATATTCTTGGTAATCCGCGCATCGCAGGCACAGCTCCGGATATGGGGGCGTATGAGCTGCAATAGCGCTACGAGTGGAAAGTTTATAAAGTTTTTAAAGTTGAACGGCGACGTAAATGCATGCGGCAAGCTCCAAACGTCACCTTTATAACTTTACAACCTTACAACTTTCAACCCGCGAAGCGAAGTGCCGCCTGCCTCGACCTCGACCTCGACCTTGTTCTCGACCTTGACCACCTTGAATATTGAACAGCGAACAAGGAATTTCGAAGGTAGAAGTGAAGTTTGAAGAATTGTATCCTTCAAAATTCTTACTTCCTTGTTCCTTGTTCAGAGTTCCTGACCTTAAATTCATGCTAAAACATATGCACTCACAGATTATTTGTGAAATAACTTTTATCTTTACTAATTGTTGATGTGAAAAATTTTCTTTTTTGCATCTGAAAAAAGTTTAATAATGCCCAAAATATGAAAAACACATTTTTGTTCATGAGTCTGATCATTCTCTTTTCGGCGCTTCCGGCTTTCTCGCAAAACGATGCGGCATATGAAAAGCTGTGGAAAACAACCGACAGTCTGATCGGAAAATCGCTGCCGCAGTCGGCACTGGCCGAAGTTGAGAAGATTTACGCCAAAGCCACTGCAGAGAAAAACAATGCGCAGATCATCAAGTCAGTGATTTACCGCATCACGCTTATGTCGCAGTATCAGGAAGATTACTACGAGAATTCGATTGCCGAAATGAAAAAGGAAATCGAAAAGGCCGAGTTTCCGGTGAAGCCCCTGATGTACGCTATGCTTGGCGAAATGTACTGGAATTATTACACCGTGAACCGCTATAAATTTTATCAGCGGACGGCCACCGATAATTTCGACAATGAAGATATCAAAACATGGACGCTGGATCGTCTTGTCACAGAAGTGAAATGGTGTTACGATCAGGCATTGAAAGAGCCGCAGAAACTGGCTGATGTAAAACTGAACACATATCAGGCAATCATTGATTATTACGATTATCTGCAGTATTCGCCCACCATGCTCGATCTTATCGGCTGGATGGCAATCACGCGTTTCTCAAACGAAGAAACCGCACTCACCAAGCCTGCACGCGTTTTTAAAATTGACAACAAGGATTATTTTTTTCCGGGACGAAGCTTCGCCGGAATGAAAGTCGCTGACTATGATACAACCTCGTTTGTGTATTATGCAACAAAGGTTTTTCAGACATTGACAAAGCTGCATGAGAAAGATGCTGATTCGGAAGTCTTCACTTTTGTTGAGCTGCAGCGACTTGCCTTCATGCGTTCGAAATGCACGCTGCCCAACAAGGACACGCTGTATCTCAATGCGCTCAATGAACTTCATGCAGCCAACGCCGGAAAAAAAGGTCGTGCTGAAACGGGATATGCGCTGGCTGTTTATTACAATTCGCTGGCCTCGCGATATCATTTTGAAACAGCCCCTCAGTATAAATGGTATAACAAAACAGCACTTGAAATAATTGAAGAAACAATACGTGATTATCCGGGAACGCGCGGAGCCAATAACTGTAATGTGCTGAAGGAAACCATTCTCACCCCTGCAATAACGCTGAATTTCGAAAACACATCGTATCCCGGTAAACCTTTTGAAGGAATACTTTCTTATTCAAATATCAACAATGCCTATTTCAGAGTGATTAAGATTGATCACGACAAAGATCGCGAGTTGGATAAAAAATTGAGCTACGAAGAAATTATTGAATATTATGCGAAGCTTACTCCGGTTAAGGAATTTAGTGTAATGCTGACTGATCCGGGCGATTATCAGAATCACAGCACCAATGTTGTTTTTGATGGATTGAGCGCAGGGTATTATATTGTTCTTCATTCGAGCACCAATGATTTCAGTATGGCAAAAGGCTGGGTCGGTTATACATCGTTGTGGGCAACTTCCATTTCGTATCTGATGCAGGATTACAACAATCAGGAAACCACATTTCTGGTTACCGACCGCTTGTCGGGCAAGCCTTTGTCAGGTGCACAAATTTCCGTTTTCTACGAAAAATACAATTACATTACCAGGGATTATGTGTATAACAAATACAAGGTGCTGACCACCGATGCCAGCGGAAAAGCTTATCTGGGAACACTTCCGAAGGGATCGGATTATCGTTATATGTATGCGGATGTGTCATTCAAGGAAGACCGTTATTGTCCTTATTCGACTTTTTACATGTATCCGCCTTACGATTACAGCAACAATGGTCAAACTGTTTCGTATTTCTTCACCGACCGCAGTCTGTATCGTCCCGGCCAGACGGTTTATTTTAAAGGCATCATGCTGAAAACCGACAAGGACAACAATTATAGCATCCTGCCGGGAACAAAGTCAACAGTTACATTCTACGATGCCAATTATCAGGTGGTGAGCCAGGTTGAACTGACTTCGAATGATTTTGGAACTTTCACTGGTTCATTTACAGCTCCTGATAATGGAATCACAGGAAGCATGCGCATTACCAATGGCTATGGCACGGCCTATATCAGCGTTGAAGAATACAAACGTCCGAAATTTTATGTGCAGTTCGATCCGGTGAAGGGATCGTACAAACTGAATGAAAAGGTCTCTGTGAGCGGGAAGGCGCTGGCTTATGCCGGTAACAACATCGACGGTGCCAAAGTGAAATACCGTGTTGTACGCAATGCAAGATTTCCATACTGGTGGGGCTGGTGGTCATACACCATGCCTTACTCGGCACAGGTCGAAATCACTAATGGAGTTACCACAACTGATGAAAATGGAGTGTTTAAAATTGATTTCACAGCACTTCCCGATGAATCAGTCAGAAAGGATTATCTGCCGGTTTTCAATTATACTATTTATGCCGATGTGACAGATATCAACGGTGAAACCCGCTCCGGAAACACTTGGGTGGGAGCCGGATACAAAGCATTAATACTTGGTTCAAATCTTTCGCAGGATATTGTGAAAGGGACTGTTGAAAATTATGAAATCAGTTCGGAAAACTTATCCGGACAGACTGTTCCTTCGGATGTGACGATGCTGATTTACACATTGAAATCGCCGGATCGTGTAATGAGTCAGCGTCTTCTGGCACAGCCCGAATACAAGTCGCTGTCAAAGGAAGAGTATCTGAAAATGTTTCCTTTCGGCGTTTTTGACAATGAGAACAATCCATCAGAATGGGAAAAAGGAAAACTTGTTTATTCGCATTTGTACAATACTGCAACTGATTCGCTGGTAAACATCGATGATGTTCTGGGGGGCATGCAGGGCGCGTTTATGATGGTTCTTAGTGCAAAGGATTCTTTCGGAGAAAATGTCGAATATCAGCGTTTTTTCAATTATTATGATCCGGCTGAAAAGAAATCATGCAGCAATCAGGTGTTTTATGTACATGAGGTTAATACAACCTGTGAACCCGGCGAGACAGCATCCATTCTTGTTGGAAGCTTTGGTGAGGATGTGAAAATTCTGGTAGAAGTTGAACATAAAAATAAAATTGTCAGCGCGCAATGGTACACGCTGAACAAGGAACAAAAACTGTTGACCTTTCCTGTAACCGAGGCCCACCGCGGAAACTTCGCCATACATCTGGTCTGCGTGAAAGGCAATCGTTTTTATTCCGGCAATGTGAATGTGTATGTTCCGTACACCGACAAACAACTTGACATTGAAATTGAATCGTTTCGCGACAAGCTGCAGCCGGGCGAAGGTGAGAAATGGAAAATCATCATCAAAAATGCAAAGGGTGAAAAAGAGCTGGCAGAGCTCATGGCAGGCATGTATGATGCTTCACTCGACGCATATAAAAGTCATAGCTGGTATCTGAATCTCCTGAGTTATTACTATGGAAACAGAAGTTGGGACGC
This sequence comes from Bacteroidales bacterium, assembly GCA_035390965.1. Taxonomy (GTDB): domain Bacteria; phylum Bacteroidota; class Bacteroidia; order Bacteroidales; family DTU049; genus GWF2-43-63. The sequence continues at coordinate 26,693 of DAOPKE010000025.1, forward strand.
GGCCTCTAATTTCACAACAAAATATTCTTATCAGTATTCACTGGCGTATAGTCGCAAATATTATAATCAAATGATTTATACGCCAAAACTCAGATGGTTCAATTACCCTCTGTACTCTTACAATAGTTATTATTACAGCTATGATGATGAAGATTATGGCGATATTGGCGTATTGTCTTGTTGTCAGACTGCTGCAACGGGTACCACACGCGAAAAAGCAAGTGCAAAAAAAGATGCACCTGCCGCTATGGATGTGCTGGAAGCTGAAGAAATGCTGATGTCCGACGGAGAAGTGGACAAAGATGCTGAAGTTACCAAAGCCGGTTTGCTTGCAGGGAATGATATGCGAAACGAGCAGGGGGGAGAAGGCGTAAACATGAGTGATATTGCGGTACGCACCAATTTCAACGAAACGGCTTTTTTCTTTCCTCAGTTGCGTACCAACGAAAATGGCGAGACTGTGATTGAATTCACTATGCCTGAATCGCTCACCAAATGGAAGTTTATGGGATTGGCCCACACGAAAGATCTGAAAATGGGATCGATTACCAAAAATCTGGTGACTCAGAAAACATTGATGATAAATTCATTTGCACCCCGCTTCCTGCGCGAAGGCGACAAAATTATTTTTACTTCTAAAGTCAGCAACCTGAGCGAAACTGACATGGATGGCACAGTAATTCTCGAACTCATCGATCCGCTTACAGGCATGTCTGTTGCTGATAAATTCGGACTCACTTCAAATTCGATGACCTTTAATGTGAAGAAGGGGCAAAGCACGAAAATTGCATGGGAGCTTAGTATTCCCTATGGTATCGGAGCGGTCACCTATCGCATCAAAGCAAAATCGGGAGCTTTTACTGATGGAGAGGAAATGTCGATTCCGGTGCTGTCAAACCGCATGCTGGTGACCGAATCACTGCCTTTGCCAATTCGTGGAAACGAAACAAAAAACTATACGTTTGACAAACTCGTCAACAGCGGTAGTTCAAAAACATTAGTGAGCCATCGCTACACACTTGAATTCACCAGCAATCCGGCATGGTATGCTGTTCAGGCATTGCCTTACATTATAGAGTATCCGTATGAATGTGTTGAACAGACTTTCAGCCGCTATTACGCAAATACGATTGCAACATTCATTGCCAATAGCTATCCAAAAATCAGGGAAGTGTTTGACACCTGGAAAAATCTGACACCTGAATCTTTCCTGTCAAACCTTGAAAAAAATGAGGAGCTGAAATCGCTTGTGCTCGAAGAAACGCCATGGGTGCTCGATGCACAGAATGAAAGCGAAAGAAAGAAAAGAGTTGGATTGTTGTTTGATCTCAACCGCATGGCAAAGGAACAACGCAAAGCGGAAAACCTGCTTGTAAAGTATCAGTCGCCAAACGGTGGATTCCCATGGTACAAGGGCATGCCCGACGATCGTTATATAACGCAGCACATTGTATCGGGATTTGGAAAACTCGATCATCTTGGAATTCGTGACATTAAAGAAAACAGCCGCATTTCAAATATGATTTCAAAAGCGGTTTATTATCTCGATGATCGTATCCGGGAAGATTTGAATTACATAAAAAAGCATTATCCAAAATACAAAACAGAGCAGCACATAAGCTACATTCAGGTACATTATCTCTATGCCCGTAGTTTCTTTTTGAATTATGAAATCAGCGAAAGAAACAAAGAGGCCTTTGATTATTTCTTTGCGCAGGCAAAAACTTACTGGACTTCATTTTCGACCTATGGACGCGGAATGATTGCGCTGGGACTGAATCGTTACAGTGAAAAAACCATACCGGCCGACATCGTGAAATCGCTGAAAGAGACTTCGCTGCATTCGGAGGAGATGGGTATGTACTGGCGCGAATTTGCCGGCGGCTATTACTGGTGGGAAGCTCCCATCGAATCTCAGGCGTTGATGGTAGAGGTTTTCAGCGAAGTCGCCAACGATGCAACGGCTGTTGAAGAACTGAAAATATGGTTGCTCAAACAAAAACAGGTGCAGGATTGGAAATCGACCAAAGCCACTGTTGATGCGGTTTATGCTTTGCTTATCCGTGGATTTAATTTGTTGACTTCCGATAAAATTGTTGAAGTAAAAATTGGTAATGAAGTGATTGATCCGTTCAAGATTGACAATTGTAAAGTCGAAGCCGGAACCGGATATTTCAAAACCGCATGGAGCGGCGATCAGGTGAAACCGGACATGGGTAAAATTCAGGTAACCAAGAGTGACAGCGGAATTGCGTGGGGTGCTGTGTACTGGCAATATTTCGAAGACCTGGACAAAATTACGCCGCACGAAACACCGATCAGCATCAAAAAGCAATTGTTTGTTGAACGCCAAAGTCCCACGGGACCACGTATGGAGCCCATTGGCGACAATGCAACACTGAAAGTTGGTGACAAAGTCAAGGTGAGAATTGAAATCCGTGTTGACCGTGAAATGGAGTATGTGCACATGAAAGATATGCGTGCTTCCTGCATGGAGCCAGTGAATGTGATGAGTACAACCAAGTATCAGAGTGGACTCTGGTACTTCGAAAACACACGCGATGCGGCCACCAACTTCTTCTTCAACAATCTGTACAAAGGAACCTATGTGTTTGAATACAGCTTGTTTGCTACACATGCAGGAGAATTCAGCAATGGAATCACCACCATTCAATGCATGTATGCGCCTGAATTCACAAGTCACAGCGAAGGAATCAGAGTGAAGGTGGTTGAATAGGAATTCCGTTGGGTGTAGTTAAATAAATATTTACTATTGGGCGTAGTCTCCAGACTACGCCCAGCATATATTTATAACAGACTATACCCAACAAATAAAAAATATTTTACTTTGTAAACTGATTTTTGTCTTATGTCTGTGAAGAAAAAAGTGTCCGATATGAAAGAGAAAAACATTATTTCCCTGTCGGAAAAGGCCAGGGAATATGCGTACTGGAAACACAACAGACCTTCCGAAAGTCAACGTTATGGCTCAGCTCCGTATTCTGCCCATCTGGAGAATGTTGTCGATGTGATTAAAAAATACATTCATCTGCTCGACGCAGAATGTCACGAAGACGTTATTGCAGCGGGATATCTGCATGATTCAGTTGAAGACACAGACACAACTCCGGAGATGCTGAAAAGCATGTTCAACCTCCGCATTGCAGAACTGGTGCTGCGTGTATCGAACGAACGCGGCTGGGATAAGAAAGAAATTTTGTTTAAAACGTTGCCGAAAATCTGGCAGAACAAGCAGGCCACATTTTTGAAATTATGCGACCGCATTGCCAACGGATCGAATTCGAGAAAAGGTGACAGCGATCGCGCAAAGGCGCTCTACAAGAGGTATAGCGGCGAGTATCCCATATTCCGCTATGCCTTGAAAGTCGAAGGAGAATTCAATGATATGTGGAATGAGCTTGATGCTATTTTTGACTTCGAATATCCGGATTAATAGCGCTGCTAATTGTTGATTTCATCCAGAATTTCCTGAATGTCGTCTTTGCAGCCTCCACACACGGTTCCGGCAGTTGTTGCATCGCCAACTTCATCTACGGTTTTGAGGCCTTTTTCCTTGATTGCCTTGACTATTTCGCTTTTGTAAATTTCGTTGCAGTTGCAGATGATGATATCTTCTTCCATTTTTTGTTGTAAAGATAAAGTTTCATTTGCGCAAAAGCATTGCGAAATGACAAATATCAGAGTAATAAAATCCGGTTGTCAGAAAAGTCTGATGCCTGCACGGAAACCGATGCGGAACGGCACGGTTACTTTTGGCCAGCGCTCGTCGCTGAAATTCACACATTCCAGCGCGTATTTTTCATTGTCATAACCGGTTTCGAGCCAGCGGTAACCAAGACCAAAGCCAAAGACTGTTTGAAAATAGAAGCGGTTTAAAATCGTGAATGTGCCTTTCATTCCATAGGTAACATCAAATCGTTTTCCGATGGGGTCAACAGGTACGTTGGTGAATGCATACATGTCTGTTTCGCGGTCAATGACCGATGTTGTGATGCTGTTGAATTCGTATTGTCCGTAGCGGAATTCAAGGAAAGGTGAAAAATTGAAGATTTTTGTGCCAGAAACAGCCTTGAAATTGATCCACCATGATCCTTCCCAGCCGGAATAGGTGTTGTTGTCGCCTGGTTCGCCGTCGTCAACACCATAAGCGCCAAAGCGGCTTTTGTCAGTATAGAGATCATACTTGCAATAGCGGAAACCATGACTGAATCCGGCAGTAACAAGGTCTGCATGAAGAGAAAGCTGATTGTATTTTGCCTGCCAGATTAGTTTCCCGGGAGCAATGCCGACGCTCAAACCCCAGTTACTGCGCAGCTTTTCACGTCTTTGTTCTTTTCTTTCCTCTTCTTTTTTCTCTGCGATTTTTTGTTGCACAGTGCTTATTCCATTGCTGTCATCAATGTACTGATAGTATGCGAGCAGACGCTCATAATCAGCAGAAGTACTGTACGTACTCATCTTTTCATAAATCAGATTGCATGCTCTTCTGATGCGGTCCTTGGCTGTGGCGCGATCATCGGTTTCCGATGTTTCGTCACGCCATGCTTTGGTTTTTTCAATATAATCATACAACTCATCAATGCTGGAATGGTCGTGCAGTTTGGCTTCGGTGAGGTAGTCATTTGCAATTTTCTTTTCATCCATTATCATGTTTGCGTTGTAAAGCCGCACCAGCTGTTGATCTGTATTTGCAGATGTCCCATCATCTTTCAGTGCCGCCAGAATTTTGTCGGCTTTTTCAAGCCGGTCAACATCATTCTGAGAAAACCCTGCATCGGGATCGCTCAGCTTTTTATTGGCCAGCCAGGCGGCATAGAGTTCTTCCATGATAATTTTGGACTCAATCAATTCTTCGTCCCTCAGGTACTCTTCGGAAACTTTCACGATGTTGTTCAATCTGATAAACTGATGCGTTTTTGAGGTGTCGGAGGTGATGATATTAATGTAATCAGTTCCATATTCTGATTTCAGGATGTTGATATATTCAAGTGCGTACTCGCGTCTATTGCCCAGGTTGCTTTGCTTCCCGCTGTTCATGTAACCAAGATATACCTGATCGCCATAAAGGCTGTTTAATTTGTCTTGTTTGTAATAATCAAGTTTCAGATCGCTTAATGAAACTGTGCTGCGAAATGGTCTGTACTCAAATGCTTTTTTCATGCAGGAATTGAATACATCATCTGAAAAAATATTTGTTACACATGGGGCTTTGATTAAATTGAACCAGCCCATGAACGAATATGTTTCGGCAAGATAGAGATTGATATCTTTTGAAAATTCCGGAAAATAATTCTTTGCGTTTTCACAATGCTGAATGGCAGAATTGAAAAGTTTATAGGCTTCCTTTGCCTTGTTGCAGATTTCGGGAGAATCCTCCTTCTTGTCTTTTATTTCATAGTAGTAATCAAGTGCGCTGTTATAATCATTGCTCCACAGGTTCAGCTCATCAATGGCTTTTTGTTCATTATCCTGTGCAAAAAGAGATGTCGCAGCAAAACCAATCAGCAGAATAAAGAATATCTTTTTCATATGAAGAATATTGAGTATGGTGGCAAAAATACATATTTTTATTTTCCCCCGAAGGGTGCTTCTCATCCCTCGAATGGTTTGGAACCCTTCGAGGAATTAATAAAAACCCTTCGGGAGATTATTCAGAAAGCCGGACACCTAAACGAAACGTTGCAATATTCAAAAAAAACC
>DAOPKE010000026.1:0-32229 GCA_035390965.1 Bacteroidales bacterium
TCCTTTGGGCTCCGAATTCCGAGACAAATCCGCGCAGCTCTTGCAGAGCTGAAATAATTTGCCCCAAGTCACTCTTCGAACAAGTTCGATCGTGACCCGGGGCAAATTATTTTTCTCCTCGCGGATTTGTCTCTTGGTGACCCCGTCAGGATTCAAACCTGAAACCTTCTGATCCGTAGTCAGATACTCTATTCAGTTGAGCTACGGGGCCTGATTGAGAGTGCAAAATTAATAAATATTTTCTTTCGTACAACAATTTTCTATTTTTCTGAAACAACTGTGACTTTTTGAGTCCCTAAAACTTCTCCGTTTTTCTCTATGCGAAAATAGTAATTTCCAGTCGGAAGACCGCTTACATCAACAGATTGCTTATTGCCAGCGATGTTTATTGTTTGGATCAGACTGCCGCCGGCATTGAAAATCCTTAACAAATCTGCATTTGCATCATTTTGCAAGTCTATGGTCACCAGCTTCGTTGCGGGATTGGGATAAATGTTGCAAACGAATTTTTTATTTTCTTTTAAAGCATTCCATGTGTACATATGGCTCTCCCAGATTCCGCGCCCGTAGGTGGCTGCACGGATTCGCTGTACATCGCTTACAATTTCCAGTTCTCTGACAATGACTTTTGGCAGATTTGCATCAAATGCTTCCCATGCGGTCATGGTGGTGTCGCGATAAAAAATACCGGTCTCGGTACCGACATACAAGCCATCAGGCGAGTCAGGATCTTCAATGATGCAATTGAGTCCAACCCCGCTCAGGGTGCCGGTTATGCTAATCCATGAGTCTCCGGCATTGATGCTTTTATACACCCTGTCGCCACTGGTTGAAGACATTGAAATCCAGATTTTTTCTTCATCCTCTTCACTGACGGCAATTCCTGTAATATAATATCCCGAAGCAGGTTGAACGGCTGTCCAGCTGTTTCCATTGTTTTTTGAAATGTACAGTGAATCTCTGTTTGAAAAATATACATACAATGGATTGCCAGGTGCAATGGCCATTTCATCAATTTTTTCGCCTTGCAGCATCCCGTTTGTGGTATTTATCCAGTTATCACCGCCATCAGTGCTTTTCCACATATCCTCGAGACCCATCCAGATTACAGAGGCGTTGACAGGGCTCATCGCAATGGGTGTCAGCCAGGCGCCATCCTGTCCGGTTGTGTTGATGTAATCGAAATTGTCGCCACCATCATAAGTGCGTAATATGCCACCGTTCTGATAGGAACAATAAAATGTGTTGTCATCGCCAGGGTAGGTGAGTGCTTCAAATCCATCGGCTCCAAAAGCGTGAGTCCACGTTCCATTCAGAAAAACATTGCTGCCATTGTCCTGAGCGCCGGCTACAATCATCTGAGAATTGGTTTGTGAATTGGCAAAAGCATAAAACTGTGTAATTTCAAGTCCCGGCGACAAATCGGTCCAGGTATCGCCATAATCATCGCTAACAAACACACCACCGTCACTGCCGCAGTAGAAGCGGTCTCCGTAAAAACCCAGATAGTGAATGTCGGCATGTGTGTATTGATAATAAGGATCGACATACCAGTTGGTGATTGGAGCCCAGTTGGCGCCACCATCCGTACTTTTCCAGATATTGATACCTCCGGTAAAAATGGTATTGGCATCGAGTGGTGAAACAGCAATGGCCAGATCGTACCAGGCCTGACCGGCATCATCGGTATAGGCCGTTGAATCGACTGAATATCCAAGAATATTGGGGGTTGTTGACATCAGGGCAAAATGATCTCCATTGTCGGTTGAACGGTACAAGCCTCCAAATGTGTTATCGTCGGACGAAGCCAGCACATATACATAATTGCTGTTTGCAGCGCTTACACCTATTTCAAGGCGGCTTGTATCAGTTGGCAAAGTAGTGTTTTCGGTGAAAGAAAGGCCGCCATTGGTGCTTTTCAGAAACATGGCGCCGCCACAATAAACGGTTGTTGTATCACCGGGTTTATAAACCATGCATCTAATATCATCGTTGTTGCCGTTGTACACCTGTGTCCAGTTGGCGCCGCCGTTGACCGACCGGTAAATCCTTTCAGGTGTTGCAGCCAGCATGACCTGCGGGTTTTGTGGATTAATCAGAATTTTATTGATATTGTTGTAATTAATACCGGTATTCAGTCCGCCGTTTTGCCAGGTCAGTCCGCCATTGTGGCTTTTTTGTATTCCGAATGCTTCGGTATCCCATGAATCCTTGTCGCCCGTGCCAATAAATACGGTATCGGGATTCAGCGGGTGAATGGCTATGCACGATGTGCCAAGCCGAGTCATCTGATCATAGGTAGTATTCCATGTGATTCCGCCATCCGTTGTTTTCCAGATGCCGCCACTGGGGCTGGCAATGTAAATGATATCCGGATTGGTCGGATGCTGCGCAACAAAATTTACACGGCCGTTGCCGGGATTGTACCCGCTGTATCCAAGCTGCCACGATGAAATCCCAAGCGGAATCCAGTTGGCAGCAACTGTTGTCTGGCGGTATTGCTGTGCTTCGGCCACAGCTGCTTCATAGACTTCCATATATTTGATGGCTGCTTTCACTTTTCCGTCCGGAAAACAATGCGGCTCATTCAGATATTCCCAGCGTTTGAACTGTTTGTAGCCCTTGCCACGAACATAAGGACTGTCGTCCCAATACGAATAAAATGCTTTTTGTATATCCTTGAAGGTGGCTTCCGATCTGTCTTTCGAAAGATACGGAGGTTTCATCCAGGGCTGGGCAGATAGTTGCAATGCGGTCATCAGCAGAATAACGGCAAAGCTTGCAATCAGTTTTTTCATAGTGATGGTGGTGTTATTTAACGCGCACAGTGAGAACTTTTTTTTCGGCCAGAAATCCTTCAAGCAGGTCTTCGGGCGCTACGGGACCAACGCCTGCGGGCGTTCCGGTGAAAATCACATCGCCGGTTTTGAGTGTGATGAATTTCGAAACATGCGAAATGATATGGTCAAACGAGAAAATCAGATTTTTACTGTTGCCGTTTTGCACAACGGCTCCGTTTTTTTCGAGACGGAACTCAATATCGCCCGGAAAGCCGGATTCAGTCAGCGGCATGAATTCGCCCATGGGGGCGGAGCAGTCGAATGATTTGGCAATTTCCCAGGGTTCGCCTTTCTGAATGCAGCGTTTCTGAATATCGCGGGCAGTGAAGTCAATGCCTAAAGTTATGGCGTTGTAATAAGTTGAAGCAAAGCGTTCTTCAATGTTTTTCCCGGTCTTGCAGATGCGCAGCACCAGTTCGCATTCGTAGTGAATGTCGTTGCTGAAATCCGGAATAAAAAACGGAAGATTGTTGTAGATCAGCGCATTCTCGTTCTTCATGAAAAACACGGGATATTCAGGAACTTCGTTTTTCATTTCCTTCACGTGATCCAGGTAGTTTCGGCCTATGCAGATTATTTTCATTGTTTTTTTTCGTTACACGTTACAAAGTGGAATTTATCCCGATGAAAGCGGGAATCGTTACGAATTCTCAGTTCAATCTCTCTTTCCACATTTCCATATTTTATTCAGGGTGACAATGTATTGATGTACAAAGATAAGGAATGCCGGTGAGTTTTCGTTCAGTGTGGCGGTTCTGTGATACAAATTATGGTTTGGGTGTCAATCGGGCTTAGGACATGCCGTAATATCTTTAACATCTTTCCACTACAATTGGCGCGCATCTCCTGCTTGCAACCACGTAAAACAGCTTGTCGCGTTTTACGTGATGGCAAGCTGTTTTACGTTGACGCGTGACCTAACAACTCTAAGGTGCTTCGCACACCTTGTTCCTGGGGCTTCGCCCGAGGCTATTATTATTTAACTCCTCCGGAGTATGAGGTGGTGCTTCGCAACTTTTTTTATGCCTTCGGCTCTATAGGCGTAAGGATTTAGGTGAGAGGCAAGGCATTGTGCTTTGCGCCATTGATCGCATACCGCAAGCCGCATGCCCCTAACGTCACCTTTATAAACTTTAAAACTTTACAACTTTCAACTCGCGAAGCGCCGCAAGCCGCATGCCCTATGCCTTCACATTGCCTTTATTAAAGCCCCGCAGCTTGATGGCATTCACCAGTCGTTTGGTGCTTTCGGGAAACTGGCTCTTCATAATCCAGTCGTAGTATTGTGGTTCTTTCTGAAACACATCTTCCACGGGATGCCACTTGTATTTTCCAAAAGCAAACACCTCGACACCGTTTTCATTGTAAATGATGTGTCCTACTAAATCGGCATTGCGCGTGGTTTTTGAGAATTTACTCAATGCATCAACATCGTTCACGATAGGTTTAATGAGCTTTCCGTGCTCATCTTCGATTTCCGTATTTTCGTAGCGGTCGAGTTGCGCTTTCAGAATCTCCCATGTAGCACGGGTATCGGCATCGGCCGTATGGGCGTTTTCGATCGATTTACCGCAGTAAAATTTATAGGCGGCTTTGAGATTGCGTGGTTCCATTTTATGAAAGATGCCCATCACATCCAGAAAACGACGTTTTGAATAATCGAATTCGATGCCGCAGCGCAGAAATTCTTCAATCAGCAGAGGCACATCAAACTTATTGCTGTTATAGCCCGCAAGATCGCTGTTGCCAAGGAATTTCAGAAGATCATGTGCAATATCCTTAAAAAATGGTTTATCAGCCACATCTTCATCCTTTATACCGTGAATGGCTGTTGTAATCGGCGGAATAGGCATTCCGGGATTCAGCAACGCATAGTATTCATGTTCTGTTTCATCAGGGTCAATGCGCAGTATGAACAATTCAATAATCTTGTCAACACCAACCACAACGCCGGTCGATTCAATATCAAACACAGCCAATGATTTGTTCAGTTTTAATTTCATTTCGTTTCCGGTATTAATATCACGTGTTCATTTTCATTGCTGATGCTGCTTTCGTCGTCGTGAAAAACATATTGTTTTACAAGTGTGGTATAGCCCGGGCACTCATATGTAAATTCATAATCCCCTGGTTCAACAATTACAATGTATTTTCCTGTATTTTTGTTTGGACGATACAATCCCTGCAGTTTTCCTGATTTTGAATCCTTTACACGAATCACCACCTGAGGAAGATTCTCCGTTTGCTTTTTCAGCAATGCAATTTGTGCCTGCAATCCCGGCGCAGTCATTTCAATGCTTGAAGTGTCTTCGGTTCCGAGCATACTTTTTAAAGAATCAAGCTGAGCAAGTGCTTCTTCGAGTTGAATCTGCATTCCTTTGTATTTTTCGTACAGAGGAGTGCTGTCCTGAGTCATGATAATACCACTGATAAAACATTTTTTCGGCTTGACGGAATTGAAGGTTACGCGATAGATGTCCTGCTGTCCCTGTCCGCCGGGTAATACAGCTGAAATGTAGGCGTGACGACCCGAAGCAGTAAAAGAAATAGAAATATTTTCGTCAGGAGTATTGATTGGATATCCTATATTAACCGGTTTGGAAAACGTATTTCCCGCTTTGTTGTAGGTGCATTTGAAAATGTCATAGCCACCCATGTTTTCATGTCCGGTTGATGCAAAATACATGGTTTCACCATCCGGAGCAATATAAGGGAAATCCTCATCGTATTGGGTATTGATGCCCGGACCCAGATTTACGGGTACGCCCCATTCACCGGTAGGCAACTCCTGAGACATCCATAAGTCCATGCCGCCAATAGAACCAGCGCGGTTGCTCGAAAAAATCAAAACTTTTTTATTCATGGTCATGGTGGCGCCGCCCTCAAATGATTTTTGATTGATATTGGCGCCCATGCCTTCGGGACGTTTAAAGGTTCTGCCTTTTCCTTCGGACATAAAAATATCGGCAATGCCGTATTCATTGTCAAAATACAGAAACAGAAGCTCTCCGTCGGGTGTCAGTCCCGCAACTTCTTCAACGAGATAAGTATTGATGGTACTTGATAATTGTTTTGCTTTTTTCCATTCGGCATTGGCTCGTTGAGAATAATATATATCAGCTGTGAGAAATCCGTCGTAGTCAATAAAACCGCCCATGTTGCCGCTTCGTTTCGAAGAAAACAGCAGATAACTTTCATCTTTCGGAATAAATGGATTGTAATCCGGGAAAGGCGTATTGATCGTTGGTCCCAGATTGGAAATACTCACATCAATTGGGTTTTTCATCAGTTTTTCGGCCTGATCACAGATTTCCAATTGTCGTTCAACCGGAATGGGATTGTTATCCTTTATTCCACTGGAAGCAAATTTTCTGAATGCAGTGCGGGCATCATTAAAACGATAGGCATATTGATAGGCACGACCAAGATCATACCAGGCATTCTGGTCAAATTTCTCCTGTTTTACAACCCACTCAAGATAAGGAATGGCTTTGGTTTTATCGATGTTGGTGTACAGATAGCACAACCCGATCCGATGCGTATATTCAACATTGAGCGAGTCTTTAGCTTTCAGAACCAGATATTCTGCAAGTGCATCCTTGAAATTCTGATATTTAAAATATCCATCAGCCGATTTCGGATTTCCTTCCGGAACAAATTCTTTTCCCGGTTGTGCATGCACCAATAGGGTTGAAAGTGCAAACACTGCCAGCATAAAAAAGACAGACTTCATTCTCATGTCGGTTTTTAAAACAACGAATGTACAAAACTTCAGCAAGCCAATCAATTGCTGTTGAAAACTGCTGACAACTTGCTGAGCTTTTCATGCGCTGCTTCTGTAACCTGCGGGCCACTTTGAGCCATGATTACGCTGAAATAGAACTTTATTTTCGGCTCGGTGCCCGATGGCCGCACAGTGACTTTGCTGCCATCCTTCATGAAAAACTGCAATACATCCGATATTGGCAGATCTATAGCAGTTTCAGTGCTATTTTCCATATCTTTCGATATGCGCAGCTTATAATCTTTTATGATTTTTACCGTTGATCCGCAGATTTCTTCCGGCGGATTTTCCCTGAACGATTTCATCATATTGGCAATTTCCTGCTGACCATTCATGCCTTTTTTTGTTATTGACAATAAGCTTTCGGCATAGTAGCCATATTTGCTGTAAATATCATCGAGCAGACAGCAGAGCGTTTTTCCATCACAGGCAGCCCAGGCCGCAGCTTCGGCAATCATGCAGCAGGTCATCACGGCGTCTTTGTCGCGAACAAAATCGGCTCCGAGATAGCCGTAGCTTTCTTCACCACCGCCTATGAATTTTTCTTTGCCTTCCTGCAGGCGGATGATTTCTGCTATGTATTTGAAGCCGGTCAGTACATCATACATTTTTACTCCGGATTCGGCAGCGATAGCGCTTAATAAATCTGTTGTGACAATGGTTTTCACCATCATCGGATTGGCCGGCATTTTTCCTGTTTCTTTCAGTCGGTTGATAGTATAATATGCGAGAATGGCTGCAGTCTGATTGCCATTGAGTAAAACAATTTTTTCTTCTTTGTTTCTGACAGCCACACCAACACGGTCGGCATCGGGATCCGTGGCCATAATCAGCGCCGCCTGTGTTTCTTCCGCTTTGGCGATGGCCATTTCCAGTGCCGATTTTTCCTCTGGATTCGGTGATTTTACAGTCGGAAAATTCCCATCGTTAACATCCTGTTCCGGCACATGAATGATGTTGCCGAAACCGATTCTCTTCAGCACTTTCGGAATCAATGTTACACCGGTTCCATGCAGCGGGGTATATACAACGGGCATCCGGTGCTGCTTTTCGATGGCTTCGGGCGACAACACAATTTGCATAATCTGTCGCAGATAAATTTCGTCAATTCCTTTTCCTATGCCGGTCACCAGATTTGAATTGCGTTCGAACTTCACCTGATCTATGCTGATGATAGCACGTACAGCGGTAATTACATTTTTGTCGTGTGGGGGAACCAATTGTCCGCCGTCGTTCCAATACACTTTGTATCCGTTGTATTCTTTCGGATTATGCGAAGCAGTAATTACAATGCCCGCCTGACAGCGCAGATGCCGCACAGTGAATGATAGCTCCGGAGTAGGGCGCAAAGCATCAAACAAAAAAACCTTGATGTTGTTTGCCGATAAAACATCGGCAGCCACCGATGCAAAATAGTCGCTGTTGTTGCGGCAATCATAGGCAATGGCAACAGAAACCGGCGTATCGCGAAACGATTCTTTCAGATAATTGGCCAATCCCTGCGTAGCAGTACCAACCGTGTATTTATTCATTCGGTTGGGTCCTACGCCCATGATTCCGCGCAGGCCTCCGGTGCCAAAATCCAGATCGGTATAAAATGCTTCCTGCAATTCCGGATCATTTTCCTTCTGCATGCGACGGATTGCATTTTTGGTCTCATCATCATACGAGCCGTTCAGCCATTGGTTTATTCTTTCTTCAATATTCATATCGTTACACGTTACAGTCGTTACACGTTACAAAGTTACAGTCGTTACGGATTCTTCGTTAAATCTCTCTTTACACATTTTCACTTCGGCGAAGACGCACATTTTCACATTCATTTCGTTACACGTTACAATTCAGCTTTCAGTTGTCAGTTATCAGCGATCAGCTCTGAGCCGAAGCTGAGACGTTACAATTCTTTGCAGGATATCTCTTTCCACATTTCCGCATCGGCGAAGCCGCACATTTACACATCAGTACATTATTTCTGCTGTTCGAGACATCTCTTCAGACTATCTTTCCAATACGGGATTTCGATGCCCAGGAATTTTTTGATTTTATCCTTGTTCAGTACGCTGTAAGCCGGACGTGGTGCAGGTCTCTGAAAATCTTTGCTGTCAACCGGTACCAGAGCGGATTTTGAATTGGACAGACTCAGAATTTCATAAGCGAAGTCGTACCACGAGGCCACACCTTCGTTGGAATAATGGAAAAGTTCAACGCCATTTATTTTTTTTGCATTCCGGGCCATTTCGAGCACCACTTTGGCCAGATCGGCCGACCATGTTGGCGTTCCGACCTGATCATACACCACGCTGAGTTTTTCCCCTTTTCGACCTTTGTCGAGAATGGTTTTCATGAAATTATTTCCATAGTTTCCATAAAGCCACGATGTGCGGATAATGGCTGCATGACGTGTTCCCAGCAGAATTTCAATTTCGCCTTTGTTTTTGCTGGCGGCATAGGTGCCTACCGGATTGGCTGCCACCTCTTCGTGATAAGGACAGGAGCGCTTTCCGTCGAAGACAAAGTCGGTTGAAATATGAATCAGAAAGGCTTTTCCGGCCGAGCACAATGCAGCCAGATTGGCAACAGCATAAGTATTGACAGCATAAGTTTTTTCGCCTTCCGATTCAGCCAGATCAACTGCAGTGTAAGCTGCCGCATTGATGACTACATCGGGTTTGATTTCCTTGAATGCTTTTTTGACAGCATCGTGTTTAGTCAGATCAAGCTCTGGCATATCAGTAAAAACGAACTCAAAGTCCTTGCATCCTTTCGACAACTCGCGAAGCTCACTTCCAAGCTGGCCATTGGCGCCTGTTACCCAAATTTTTGCCATCAAATTGTATTTTTAAAATATTCAATTGTTTTGATCAATCCTTCTTCCAGATTCACTTTTGGCTCCCAGTGAAGAATTTCTTTTGCTTTCGAAATATCGGGCTGACGCTGCATCGGATCGTCGGCGGGCAGTGGCTCGTGGCGGATTTTTGATTTTGATCCGGTTAAGCGTATGACTTGTTCGGCTAACTGAAGCATAGTGAATTCACCGGGATTGCCAATGTTGATCGGGCCTGTAATTTCTTCTCCGGTATTCATCATGGCAATCATTCCGTTCACCATATCGTCAACATAGCAAAAACTACGGGTTTGAGTGCCGTCGCCGTAAATTGTAACATCTTCGTTTTTGAGTGCCTGAACGATAAAATTGGAAACTACCCGTCCATCGTTTGGGTGCATGCGCGGACCGTAGGTGTTGAAAATGCGGATAATTTTGATGCGTACATTATTTTGGCTGTGATAATTTACAAACAGCGATTCAGCGCATCGTTTGCCTTCGTCGTAGCATGAACGCTGTCCTATTGGATTTACATGTCCCCAGTATTCTTCGGTCTGCGGATGCACATCCGGGTCTCCGTAAACCTCACTGGTGCTGGCCTGCAGGATTTTAGCGCGGATGCGTTTGGCCAACCCGAGCATGTTGATGGCGCCCATGACCGATGTTTTTATGGTCTTGATGGGGTTGTACTGATAATGAATGGGTGAGGCAGGGCAGGCCAGATTGTAGATTTCGTCCACTTCTACAAAATACGGCATAGTGACATCGTGGCGGATGAGCTCGAAATAGGGATTCGACAGCAGATGCGCAATGTTTTGCTTGCCGCCGGTGAAATAATTGTCCATGCACAATACCTCGTGGCCATCGTTCAACAGCCGTTCACACAAGTGCGATCCGAGAAATCCGGCCCCGCCGGTAACCAGTACTTTCTTTTTCATTCAATGTATTTGATTTGTAAAAGTATAAAAATTTTAGCGGAATGCGGATATTTGGTTAATGGTTATAGGTTAATGGTTACTAGTAGTAAGCAGTGGTCAGTTTTATGAAGTTGTAATAATCATAAACAAGAAAAATATATTAAGAAATCTATTTGAAGCGGCCAATAAATTGTGACTCAGGATTTATACTCATCCATCTTATGTATTATCAATTTAAATAAGTTATCGTAATTGATTTTTAATGAATTGGCAGAAACACTAATGGGCGTGCCACACATTTTGTAATTCATATGCATGGTTTTTCTTTTTAATGGATTTCTTACTTTTTCAAGATATTCCAGCGGGTTTTTCACCATAATCAGGATACACCGTTGATTCATGATTTCAGCATTTATTACATCCTGAATATCTTCCCATGGAATATATCCGGCAGCTACACCACTCGAATTGTCAGTTAGACCATCACGTGAAATTATAAAGCCTGGATTATCTGATAATAATTTACGGATAAAAATAAAAACTCCGAATCCAAAGAAAAGAAACGTTACAAGCCCGGTCATATAAGTGACAGCCAGGCTCCCTAAAAATGGATGATCGGTTTTGTGAGGATCAATTAAAAGCCATATTCCGATACAGCAAAATGCAAGTGAGCCCATTGTCATCCAAATCAGTTTTCTTTTGCTCAACGGAATTTCAACAAGATCATTGCCGGCTAAATTGTTGCGAATTTTCATTTATTCCGAATTGAGATTTATGGCATTGCAATTTCAATTTTTCCACCTAATTCAAGTGTTTTCAGATTAAGTCGGATGTAATAAAATTCCTTGTCGTTGTATTCGAAATCATTATCTTTGTCCATATCGCGCTGCATCATTATAGTTAAATATCATATTGTATTTTATCATTTGTTCAAGGCATATTCTTTAATCGAAGTCTAATTAAAACATCGTAAATCTTATTTTCCTCACCAGCTGTAATTGAAATTTTTGTCATTTCACCTGATTTATTAGTTATACAGAGGTATCTATTTTTGAAAAAGAAACAGATAAAACCAAAAAATAATGATATAATAGCATTTGTCATGTCTTCCTGATATTCTGCCAAATATATTCCTAAACTGACACCTAAAACGCCTATCAATACAGCAAATTTCATAAATTGTTCCTTGAATGTTATCTCATGGATATCAGAAAGCAGATACTTAATTTTCGCTGTTTTATCCTCAATATATTCAGATGTAATACAAACAAAAATACTATCATAATGTTTGATATTGGTTTCATCAGGTTTATTATCGTTATTCCAGTTGGAATTTTCCTTTAAGTCAATACTCATTCCAGAGGCCAAATCATATTTTAATCTTTTGTTTTTGTCTGAAAGAATGTCATATGCTTCTTTAATTTCAACAAATCGCTCTTCGAAAAATTTATCTCCAGCGTGTTTATCCGGATGAAATTTGCTCGCGTATAATCTATAAGCATTTTTTATTTCATCCGTATTCGCGGATTCTTTTAGTCCGAGTATTTGATAATAGTTTTTCAATTTTCAAACTATGAATTCATTATAATAATGAAATGTTTTCTTGTCTCCAAAAATACAAAAATTATAGAACTCAATCAATAAAACTATATTTCAAAACGGCAAATCAAATCCCTGTCACGACCCGGAGAATTTTTCGATTTCGGATTTGAATCAATTAAAAACACAACCACCCGCCTTATTGCTTTTTCTTCTGTGCGAAACAGATTCAGCAAGAATCGGCAGGCAGTTGCTGCCCATGAAAAAAATGTAAAACCAATTTACCTTACAATGACGAGTTGTTTTAATTTGTCGAAATTGATTCAGTCCCGAAAATTATTATCAGAACGCACCTGAATCAAAGCCGTTATAAGTTAACGGAACCAATCGTTAAGTTTTCGGTAAAACATAGTGAAATTTGAATATGTTACTATAAATATTCCCCTGAAGAGTTCCAAACTTTTCGAGGGATAAACAAAACCCTTCGAAAAATTTTTACCAAATGAAATTATTTAACAGACCCTTATTCTGGTTGACTCCGGAGGAGTCACATGTCTGTAGAAAACAATATTTATAAAACACGACCCGCCAGCTGGCGGGTCGAATGTTTTTCAAGCTATTTCGCTTTACTGCGGTACAGCTCGGTTTTATCATTTATCAGCTGCACCAGCTTGAGTTCAGTGCAATGCTCAATCAATAAATTCTCCAGATAGCCAAGCATGGAATAGGCCATCTGAATATCGGATTCAGACCCACTTTCAAGAGGATACTCTTTTATAATGCCATTGATAATTTCCTTTGAAATCATATCTGCACGACTATTCATTTCCAGTTTATAAAGATATTCTACAACAGGAATGGCGCTGGCATTGGCGTGAAACATTGAATAAGGAAACCACTTTTCACTGATGTCAAGCATTTCCAATGCGTGAAGCGTATCCTGTTTTATGGCAAATTCAATAAAGGCCTGATACATAACCATGCGGTACGAATAAGAAAGCATCTGGTGGTTATTGCCTGCCACAGCCATTTTTGAAAGATCGGGTCTTTCGAATTTGTTTTTAATTTTAATGAGAATCTGCTCCGGATTGATGCCACCGGAATAGAAATTATTGCTTGGATTGTTTGTAATATGAGGCACCACTTTATAACTCAGACCTTCAACCTGCAGATACTCCGCCGGAATCATTGGTACCTGCGCGGTGATGGTAAAATACACCGGCCGCTCTGGAACGTTCGAAGCAATGATATCAAGCATGGCAAAGTGGTTCAGATAAATGTAATTTTCTCGCGGGAAAATACTGATGCTGTCAGTGTCGTTCCATTTCAGAATGGTATGCCGCGCCGGATACAGAGCGTAACCACGGTCTTCGTTTGCCAGATCGTCACCAACAGTCATTTTCAGTGCATCGATGGCATTCATGGTGTCTGTTTCATTCATTATATAATAAAAGTCATTGGAAGAATTGTTCCAATAGTCGCGGGCAATGCTGAATCTGATGACTGGCTGTGTTGAATGGTTTTCGTACAAATGGCTTATATAGCGCGGAACTGCAAGAAGACTTATATTAATCACTGTTACATCGGTTCTGAATTTTTCGAATGCCTGTACGTAGAGTAGGGGATAAGTGTCGTTGTCGCCGTTCGAAAACAGTATGGCATTCTGATCACACGAATTCAGATAATTGCGCGCCGTTTTCAGCATGAAATCATCGTAAAGTCCCTGTCTGAGCTCCTTTCGGGCTTCCGTTTCATTTGAGAAATACATCAAAGCAAGATAACCCGACATTACTTCGTTTGCATAGATGTTTGATGCATCGCCGATAAATGTTTCAAATGCAGGATTTTTTGCGAGAAGTTTTTTGTAAGTTTCCAAAGAAAGATTATGCCAGTGTCGGTATGTTTTTAATTGTTCTTCGCTCAAAGCATTTTGACCGGTTGATAATGAAAAGACTTCGGATTTTACAGCAAGCCCATACTGGTCGCTCAGCAGCGATGCGGCCTGATGCGCATAGGCACGTGCCAGCGCATTGAGCATGGTGTCGGAAAGATTTTTCTTTTTTCCGAATTCATGAATCACATCTTTATACCATCCGCGATAGAAATTGTATGGCGACATGGCATCGTATGCGATGTTCATATTGTCATCGATCACAGCTTGCTCATCGGGTGTTATTTCTTTTACTGATGCTGCTTTGAACGATACCGATAAAAAGCTGTTTTTTTTGCGCGACCAGAACAATTCATCTTTCGAAGGGTCGCCGCTTTCATAATTCCACAGCACAGCATGCCAGCCATCCGGGTTTTTTGTGAGGCGGAATTCCTCAGGATATTTCAGATCCAGAATATCATAGTCGGTCAGGAATTTGGTCATCACCTGCTGATATGAGGGGTAATCGGGCATCCGGACTTCTTTTTGTGCGATGGCCAGCACAGGAAAGAGAAGAAACAAAATAATGGCTGTTCGCATTTTGCTTGGGTTTTTACAAATATACAAAATTCAGCTTTCAGACCGAGGATGTTTCAATGCGACAGCTTTTCAAAAACAATATTCCATTGTCCGAAAGCGACGAAGGAGCTGAAGAATATGGAATCGTTGTTTTTGAATCATTTACGACGATTCCATATTCCGGCTGAAAACTTCAGTTATTGCAAAACCTGCCGGAACGATGGAATATCGTAACACTTCAAATATTGAAACATCCTCATGCGCAAAAAAAAAGCGGAGCTTTCGCCCCGCCTAATTGAAACCAATTTGGAATTATTCAGTTTTATTGCCAATGCAATAATAATGAAACCCATTTTCCTTCATTTCCTTGCGGTCGTAAATATTTCGACCATCGAGTATCAGCGGGGTTTTCAGGCGTTTTTTTACATCGTTCCAATCCGGATAGCGGAACTCGGTCCATTCTGTCACCAGCATCAGTGCATCGGCACCATCCAATGCGTTGTACAAAGTATCGGCATAGGTAATGATGTTGCCGATTTTCCGCTGTGCTTCGTGCATGGCAACGGGATCGTAGGCCACCACCGAACAACCTGCAGCCAGTAATTTTTCTACGAGCACCAGAGCCGGC
This sequence comes from Bacteroidales bacterium, assembly GCA_035390965.1. Taxonomy (GTDB): domain Bacteria; phylum Bacteroidota; class Bacteroidia; order Bacteroidales; family DTU049; genus GWF2-43-63. Next base: position 14,982 of record DAOPKE010000026.1, read on the forward strand.
GCTTCGCGCATGTCATCGGTATTGGGTTTGAATGAAAGTCCCCACATGGCAATTTTTTTACCTTTCAGATCGCCTTTAAAGAAAACATGAAGTTTGTTGAACAGCACTGATTTCTGATCATCATTAACTTCTTCAACGGCTTTGAGTACGCGCAGCGAATAGCCATATTCATCCGACGTTCTGATAAGCGCTTTTACATCTTTCGGAAAACAGCTTCCGCCATAGCCGGTACCTGAATAAAGAAATTTCGGTCCAATGCGCGGATCGGAACCAATGCCTTTGCGTACCATATTTACATCGGCGCCGACAAGCTCGCACAGATTGGCGATATCGTTCATAAAACTGATGCGGGTTGCCAGCATGGCATTGGCAGTGTATTTTGTCATTTCGGCCGAAGGCACATCCATGAAAATCACTGGATGACCGTTGAGTGTAAATGGCTTGTAGAGCCGCGTCATAATATCTTCAGCCACTTTCGATTCAACACCAACCACAATGCGGTCGGGCTTCAGAAAATCATTAACAGCATCGCCTTCTTTCAGAAACTCGGGATTCGAGGCCACATCAAATTCAATGCTGAGTCCACGTTTGTCAAGCTCATCCTGAATGGCCTGACGGACTTTTTTGGCAGTACCCACCGGAACAGTACTTTTGGTTACAATGAGCACATGTTTGGTCATGTGTTGTCCAATGGTTCGTGCTACATCGAGCACATATTGCAGGTCAGCGCTGCCGTCTTCGTCGGGTGGAGTTCCAACTGCAGAAAAAATCACATCTGAATTGTTCACTACAGAAGCCAGATCGGTGGTAAAGGTCAGTTTGCCTTTTTCTATATTACGAACCATCATGGGTTCAAGACCCGGCTCATAAATAGGCGAAATGCCTTTTTTCATTTTTTCAATTTTCTCCTTGTCAATATCAACACAAACCGTGTCGATGCCAACTTCAGCAAAACAAGTCCCTGTAACAAGACCAACGTATCCGGATCCAACAATTGCTATCTTCATGTATGTAAATTTTAGAATGCAAAAATAACATTAATTCGCTTTCTATAAAGGAATCAGTTGTTGATTGTTATCATGAAGGGGGTTGCACAAAGTAGAATCAGGTCAAAGGTCACGCGTCAACGTAAAACCACGTGAAACAGCTTGTCGCGTTTTACGTGATGGCAAGCTGCTTCAAGCGGGAGACGCGCGCCCAGATTAAGGGGATTGCACAAAGAAAGGTCGAGGCCGAATAGCTGTCAGATGTCAGCGATCAGCAGTAGGTGCTGACCAAAACGTCGGTGCTCTGAGAAGAAGCTTAGTCGTTACAAACGTTACAATCGTTACACGTTACAAACGTTACAAACGTTACATGTTACAATCGTGGAATTTATTCCTTTGGAAGCGAAAATCGTGACAACGTGACAGGGGTTACAATGGCAATTTTCAAATTTTCTCATCAGCAAATCAGCACATCAACATATTATTTTGTATTTTGTATTCCACATTTCGCATCTCGTATTTCATCACCGTTTTTCCGGATACAATTCATCGGTCAGATATTCCTGAATGCCGTCGAGTGGATTGGAAACAACAGAAGAGACGACATATCCTTTTTCACGGCAGAATCGGAGCAGCAGTTCTTTCATGTTTAGCGCAATGGAGCCGACAAAACCGAGCGGAGCACCTTTTTTTTCGTACAAACTGATATGATGACGGAAAAAAGTTTCAATGGCTTCGGTTTCAAGTGCAATAACATAAGGATGTTCCTGCAAATGGTTTATTTTTCCGGTGAGTGATGCCAGAAAACGGCCGGCAAACTCGTTTTGATAAACCTGTTTCAGAAAAAACGTCAGGTCGGTTGGATAATCTTTTTCGAGAATTTTTGCAATATCCTGTGGAATAACGCCACGCAGATAATCAGCAGCAATACGTTTTCCCATCCAGGCGCCACTGCCTTCGTCACCAATTACATATCCCAGAGCCGGTATATTTCTTTCAATGGTTTCACCATTCCAGAAGCAAGAATTGCTGCCGGTTCCCATAATGCAGGCAATACCCGGAATATTCCCAAACAAACCAATGGCAGCACCTTCCATATCGCTGTGAATATGCAGAATCGATTCGGGAAAAAACAGACTGAGTGCGTTTTGCAGTTTCATCTGCATTTCGGTGGAATGGCAACCGGCACCATAAAAATACAATCGTTCAACTTTAGCAAACTCAATGAAAGGTCTCAGATTTTTTTCAACTTCGGAGCTAATGGATTCTTCGCTCAGATATACCGGATTGAGGCCGACTGTTTCCACTTCCAAAAAAATATCTTTGCCTGCAAACCCGCGCCAGGCCGTCTTTGTAGAGCCGCTATCGGCAATTAATGTAATACCCATCTTGTTGTTAAGAATTTTTAAATGGTAATTCTGAATGATTTAAAAAAAGATTTGGCCGCTTTTTCGTCGGGATATGCGCCATTGGACATAATTACAACCTGAAAAATTGTATTCTTTGCGATATACACATGGTATAATACACCATAATCAGTTCCTTGTCCCTTATAGGACGCGCCCTTGTATTTTCCGCTTTTCACTTTTGCAGCATTGCCGGCAATGATATTCAGTTCGCCGAAAAAACCATCCGCTGACGAGATAAAATACTGTTCACGTTTTTCTTTTGTATCAAAAAAACCATCGGGATAATCGGCACATGCAACCATAAAAATATTGTCGGTTTCAGAATGCATGAACATATGCAGTTTTACTGTTCGATTGTTGATGTCAACGTCGGAATTTTTATATTCAGGAGCATCAGGAAAGGTTGCTTTGAAATTGCCCAGGGGCGAATTATACTTAACCTGTGCTGCAAGATTAAGGGTGATAAAAAGCAATGCCAGCGAAAAAAATATTTTTTTCATGGTGTTAGTTTTTTAGAAGTTTTACCGTTTCATTCCAGTTGTCAGCATTGATTCTGAGTATATAAACGCCAGCCGGAAGTTTGCCAAGACCTGAAATCAGCTGGTAATTAAAACCACTTTTGAATGTCATGTCATCTTTTGTCCAAACCACTTTACCATTATTGTCAATGATAGAAAGATTGGCGTTGATGGCGGCTGTAACATAAACAACAACATCTATTTCTTCGCCGAAAGGATTTGGATTAGCCATTAGTTTATTTTGTGAGGCCTGCACATCGATGTTGTTTCCGTTTAAAATCATATGAGCTACAACCATATTGGGAATGCCATATCCATACATTGTATCCGGATTATAATAGTGGCTGGCGCTTTTTTTCAAATGTTCAATAATATCAATGTTGGATTTGTTTTTGTTTGCCTGCCACAAACACGCAACGGCGCCTGCCATAATGGGTGAACTGAAAGATGTTCCATTGCTTGGATAAACACCATCGCTGGACGAAACAACATAGGCATTCTGACCCTGGGCGCAAACAGTGGGTTTCACCTGATTGTCGGCCGACGGGCCATAGGATGAAAACGAAGCAATGGTTCCGGCTGAATTAACGGCTCCCACGGTCAATATGCTGTCGGCATCGGCCGGGGCTCCAATAAAGTGCCAGTCGTTATTTCCACTGTTTCCGGCACTGTTTACCACCAGTATGCCTTTCGATGCAGCCATGTCGGCACCACGTGATATGCGTGTAGTGTTGCCATCGAGATCTGAATAAATATGGTTTTGCGATGGATCATCGAATTCGGTATATCCAAGCGAAGAGTTGATGACATCGGCACCAACACTGTCTGCAAATTCGGCTGCCGCAATCCAGTTATCTTCTTCAACAATGTATTCCGAACCGGCATCTTCGGAACGCAGCAGCCATACACTTGCTTTGGGGGCAGTTCCTACAAGCGAACCGGGGACATTGCCCACAATGAGCGATGCCACCGACATTCCATGAGTCGATTCCTCGAAAACATTGTTACCGGGAAGAACAAAATCCTTAAACCCGAGCAATCTGTTTTGATTTCGCAAACTGTCGAACATGGAGAGGGTATTTACATGATAAAAACCGGCATCGAGGATGGCAATAACCATATTTTCGCCCTGAAAACCCAGTCCATGCAGATAATCCACCCCTATCATACTGGCCTGATTGAGCCCCAGACCGTAGTCATGTGAAATCCGTTTTAATTCAAGCGTTGCTTTCATCATGGCCGCCGGATAATTAAAAATATTATGTGTGATGGACTGAGTGCCGTTTATAAAAGGTTTTTTGTTTTTAAGCGTAAGATAAGGTTTAGTTTTAAAAACCCCTGAGACGAACGACAATGCTTCGATTTGAGATACGATGGTTGTATCGGACAAAACAACAGTGGCCGTATTAAACCAGCGTGAACGATTCAGAACGACAGCCCCCAGATGAGTCAGACTATCGATATAGGCCTGTACAACAGGGATATCCGATTCATCAATGAGAATATTCATGCTTTGACGGCGATCGATGGCCCGTTGCGATAAAAATTCCTGCGGATTGGACAGGGAATACGGCGAATTGTTTTTATCGGCAAACTGCACCCTATAACTTGCACCCATAGTTTGAGAGTTGGCACTATAGGCCGAAAGCACGAGTGCCGTAAAGAAAAGCAAAAGTTTCATGTTTTTATCAGTTATGTCCGTATTCGGTTAATTGCCAGGTATAGTCCACCCCGGAAACAATGTTGCCGGAAACAAAATCTTTTTCGACATCTTTGAACTTTTTATAGACCAATCCAACATGCCTGGCATAAATTTCGAACTGGTTATTATCTTCAATCAGGTTATAAGAAATGTCCTGAATTACAGTAACAGTTGAGTCAAAAGAAAAGAAGCCGGAGACAAAAGGTTCATCAATCTCATCGTATTCAAATATCTGCGCATCAAGTTCATTGAATGCATTTCCATCCCATTCGGTGCTTTTTCTCACCGGGAAAGCCATTCGTGTTATTCGTACATTTTCTTCGAGGCGCTCGGCATAGGTATCGGTCAGGCATGAATACCAGACATCGCGCAAGGTCCAGTTGCAGGTATCGCACAGTTTCTGCCAGCGTTCGATGCGTATGCATGGACGGCCTTGTGCATCGATAAAATACGATTCATAATATTCTTTCAGCTGAAAGGAAAAATGCATAACCGTATCATAAAAATCGTCGTAGCGAGTGGAATCGACATTATAAATCAGGTAGCTGCCTGGAGTATAGGGAAAATAAGAGTAACCAACGTCTTCGGGAGGCAAAATACTATCCTTTTTGCAGGCCGAAAAGCCAGTCAGCAAAATTATCAACAGAATAAAACAGCTACGTACGGATGTCATATTTTCAGATTAATACATATCGTAGAGAGGATCACCAATACCATTATCATTGGATGTTTTCCCCCGGTTTTCAAGATCGAGCTGAGAATCCTTTTTCTTTAATTCTTCAGGATCTTTGTCTTTTTGAAACACTTCGCGCGAAACAACCTTTCCATTCATATATTTTTCACGGACAATGATTTTCCCCGATTCGTCATTGATTATCCAATCGCCCTGACGAAGACCGTCAACATATTTACCAGTCATATATATCAAACCGTTTCCGTGATAAAAAGCCCATATTCCATTTCGTTTTGTATTGGCGTATGTTCCTTTCATTTTGAGAACGCTGTCAGGAAAATACTGCACATAAACGCCATCCATCCAACCATTGATATAATTGACAACTTCGAGAATATCGCCATCCTGATAATAACGTTTGCTCAGGCCCCATTTCTGACCGTTTTTATATTCGACTTCAGCAATAACTGCATCGTATCCATCGTAAGTTTTCCAGAGCCCTTCGCGTTTCTGATTGATAAAAATTCCTTCCGAAAGTTTTGAGCCCTCAGGAAAGAACATGACGGTATGGGTTGTTTTTCCATTGTCGGAATAAACACTTTCAGATTTAACCTTGCCGCCAACATAATAATAGATAAATTTACCAACAGGAACGTCATGTTCAAAACGCCCTTCGTATTTAAGTGTATCGCCATTGTATTTTTTCCAGTAACCATGTTTGCGGCCATTGTCATCCAACTGATTCAATGTATCGGACGGATTCTGAGCAAAGACACTCAGAAAGGCGATTAACAGCAATGAAGTAAAAACAGATTTTCTTTTCATACAGGAAAACAATTTACTGAATAACGAGAACAGCGTTCAAATCTTTTATAAAATCCGAAAAAGAAGGATAATCGAGATCAAAAGAATTTCCGGCAATGTTTATTTCTTCGGGATTGCCGATAAAAACAGCTTTCATACCAACCGAGCGGGCAAATTCCATATCGCTGGCTGTGTCGCCAAGCATAATGCAGCGTTTAAAACTGATTTGAGGAAAGTCCTTGGCGGCCTGCATAGCCATTCCCGGGTTGGGTTTGCGGGTATGATGATTTGTTTCGGCCAGAAAAGGGCTGTAATAAACTTTGTCAACGTGGCCGTTATTTTCAGCAATTCTTTTCAGCATATGATCATGAATCTGTATCAGTTGTTCATCGGTCATTAATCCTTTACCAATTCCTTGTTGATTTGTAACAACAATGATTTTGCCAAATAGTTTTGAGGCCACAGCTATGGCCTGCAAAACGCCGGGTAAAAATTCAAATTCATCTGCAACTGTGATGTATCCACCAATTTTTCTTTGGTTGACAACACCATCTCTGTCGAGAAACAATGTCCAGGTTGGAGTAATTTTCCATTGTCCCAGAACTTGTTTTTTATTGATTGGATCATCCATACAGATAAAATTATTTAAGACTTCTGAAAAGAGAAGACTCGACAAGTTCACAAATGATATGCCCAATCAGAATATGAGTTTCCTGAATTCGGGGTGTATCGTTTGAAGGAACAATGATAGAGTAGTCGGCAATGTGTTTCATTTCGCCTCCATTGTTTCCGGTTAAAGCAATAGTAGTGATGCCTGAATCTCTGGCCAAGGTGAGAGCTCTCAGCACATTGGCCGAGTTTCCCGAAGTGGAGATTCCGACCAGAATATCTCCTGGCCGGCAATGGGCCTGGGTGAGCCGGCTGAAAATTTCATTGAAGCTGAAGTCATTTGCTACTGCAGTGAGATAAGATGTATTTACAGTAAAAGCTTCGGCAGGCAAGGGTGGACGGTTCAGATAAAAACGACCGCTCAGTTCGGCGGCAATATGCTGCGCATCGGCTGCACTTCCACCATTACCGCACAGCCACAGCCGATGTCCGTTGCTGAAACAGGCAATAACAGCATTTACAGCTCGGTCGATGGTTTCAATCATTTTCCGGTCGTTGAGCAATTCCTGTTTGACAGCTATGGATTCTCTGATTCTTTGTTCAATCATCCGTTTTGTTTTTGTTGAGATTGAGAAACTCCCTGATGATGTATTTGTTTCTGTCGGGGGTAGCCCTGCCAATCATTTCGGCCAGAAAACCACCGATAAACAGTTGTGAGCCAATAATCATGCACAGAAGAGCCAGGTGAAACAATGGCATATCGGCAATTTTATAAACTGAATAAAATATTTTTAAAACCGCGAGATATCCGGCAATAACAAAGCCGACAAAAAAAAGTAAAGAGCCAATGGAGCCAAAAAAGTGCATCGGTCGTTTGCTGAATTTTCCAACAAACATAATGGTGAGCAAATCCAGTGGTCCGCGAATAAAGCGGCTCATCCCAAATTTACTTTTACCATATAAACGTTTGCGGTGCTGCACAACTTTTTCACCAATTTTCGAAAACCCCGCCCATTTGGCAATGACCGGCAGATAGCGGTGCATTTCACCATAGACTTCGATGCTTTTTACCACATCGATGCGATAAGCTTTTAAACCACAGTTCATATCGTGGAGCTTCACACCGCTCATTTTGCGGGTTGTCCAGTTATAAAATTTACTGGGAATGTTTTTGGTAAAAGTATTGTCGTATCGTTTCTTTTTCCAACCCGAAACAATGTCGTAGCCATCTTCTTTTATCATGCGGTACATTTCCGGGACTTCGTCGGGGCTATCCTGCAAATCGGCATCCATGGTAATGACAACATCGCCCTCCACTTGTTCGAACGCTGATTGCAACGCAGCCGACTTTCCATAGTTGCGGCTGAAACGAATGGCTTTGATGTTTGGATTGCTGGCCTGAAGTGTATTAATAACTTTCCAGGATTGATCAGTACTGCCATCATCAACAAAAACAATCTCGTAACTAAAGTTGTTTTCTTTCATAACCCGTTCAATCCAGTTGGATAATTCGGGCAGACTTTCTTCTTCGTTGAGAAGTGGAATAACAAATGAAATGTTCATTTATTGAGAAATTAAACTGTCTTCGGGTTTATCTTTCTTTTTGGCAACGAGACCAACCAAAATGCCCACAATGACAGATTTTCCAAGATAAATGGCAAAGGGCAAAAGGTTGTTTTCGATTAAAAGCTGATTTTTTATTTCTTCGGGATTCCCGATTCTTTCTGCAATCTGCGGATATTCTTTCAGCACCTGAAGAGTCTGTAAGAAAACTTCGTTTACACACATTTCATTGTAGGCCGGATCTATCACAAAAAGCACCAACAGTTTCATGGCCTGAAAACAAAAGAGACCAATGAACATCACAACTGTTGCAATCAACATGGCTGTGCCTGTTTTAATCTGATTATTCTCGGTTTGTTTGCGAACCTGCGAAATGCTTATAAACATAAAAGTCAATACTGCCGCAGTTTCGATAAGAAAAGTGATAAAACTGAATGAAAAGTAATTCAGACCGCTTACATATAGCAGCAGAAAATATGCGGATAGAATACCTCCTGCATACAATCCGTTTTTAAGCACTGTTTTTTGAATAATTTCTTTCATCTTTTTTTTGTTGGTAGTGCAAAATTAATCAATTATTTCATTGCATTTATATAAGAGTAAAGAAGCTTTTTCTATTTGCAGAAATCGAGTATGTATTTTCTGACCGTAAAATTGCCAACAATCAGGTAAAGAATTACCGATTGTCATTCGTCTTTGATTTTGTCAGGTAAATTATTTTTCATTACTTTGTCGACTGAATTAATATACAAAGGTGTGATACAAAATCACGGATTGCTTTATAACCGGCTTGTTGCAGACATTCATATGCAGGACGGGCTGAGTGCCTGTATCAATTGCGGCACCTGCACAGCCATTTGTCCTGCAGCCATGTTTTACAGGTATGATCCGCGGGAAATAGTCAACACTGTTGCCAGCCGTGATGAACAGAAAATTGAAGATTTACTGAAAAGTGATACCATTTGGGCCTGTGGCGAATGCATGAGTTGCAAAACCCGTTGTCCGCGCGGTAATGCACCAGGGCTCATCATTATTGCATTGCGTGTTTTATCGGAAGAGACCGGGCTATTTACCGAATCTGAAAAAGGGCGTCAGGTGCTGGCTATAAAGCGTATGATTGGCGAAAGCATACTCGACAACGGATATTGCATGTGGTTTGACCATATCAATCTTGAAATGTTTCCCGAACAAGGTCCAACCTGGCAGTGGGTGCGCGATAATGCTTCGGAAGTGCTGTCGAAAACAGGTGCCAGTTATCGCAAAGATTCTTCAGGTGCTTTGCGCAAAATTCCCCAGGAAGATCTGGACGAATTAAAAAGGATTTTTGATGTAACGGGAGGTTCAAAACGTTACGAAATCATTGAAGAATTTTCGCGCAAAAAAGCCGAAGAAATGGGGCTTCAGTTCGATGAAACAAAAGAATGTGAATATTTCAAACACATATATTCCTATAATTCTTATAAACTTGAGAACAAATGAAGGCTGAGGGCAAACGACATATCTGGAAAGAATACCAGAAAGAGATTTCGGGCGACAGATTCTGGTATGCCCGAAGCTGCATTCGTCAGAATTTCTTTCCCGGATCTGAAACAGCATTTCTACGAATCCTTCAGCAGGAACTAGATAAAGATGTGCATGATTCGGCATGCCATACTACCTGTACCGGAATTGGATATCATTGTGATGTTGTCCCTTTCGAAACGACCATGACGGTGGTGGCACGTCAATTTGCCCTGATGACAGAGAAAGGATATAAAAACTATGCTGCCAGTTGCATCACTTCGTTTGGTGTTTATACCGAAATACTTGAAACTTGGGAATCGCATCCCGAAGTATTGGAGCGTGTTCGTGAAAATCTTTACAAGGCCACGGGGCGTACGTTTGAAGTACCAGAGAATCTTGCACACACGAGCGACATTATTTTCAAATTCAGAAATGAAATTTTTGAAAAGAAAAGATATGCATTGATAAATGCCCAGACAGGTAAGCCTTTGCGAGGAGTTGAACATATTGGATGTCATTACTCAAAAATGTTTCCGCACAAGGGAGTCGGAGGTGCTGAATACCCGCAAGTACTTGCCGGTATGATCGAAGACTGGGGAGGGGAAGTGGTTGACTATCCCGAACGCAGACATTGCTGTGGTTTTGGATTCAGGCAATATGCCGTTAAAGCCAATCGTGGTTATTCCGTTGCCAACTCTCACAAGAAATTTGAAAGCATGGAGCCGTATAAACCTGATTTTATTCTGACCAACTGTCCGGGCTGTCCAATGTTTCTCGATCGCTGGCAATATTATATTGCTGAAACAGAAGGGAAAACATATGGTGAAAACGGGTTTGGAATACCGGTTCTGACATATGAGGAACTGGCTGGAATTATTCTCGGTTATGACCCCTGGGAACTTGGTTTGCAGATGCATCAGGTTTCTGTTGAGCCGTTACTTGACAAGCTTGGGTATGAATATAACAAAAGTGCAAAGTTCAAAGGGATGAATGGAGTTTGTCTGAGTAAGCCTGAAAATCCGATAAATCTGAAAATCTGCTGTTGATCTGCTTTGCGAAAAAATAATTGAAAAAAAAATTGAATGTCGAAAAAAGTTGTTGTAATCGGAGGCGGACCGGCAGGAATGGAATCCGCAACTTACCTCGCCAATTTTGGATTTGATGTAAGTCTGGTTGAAAAGGAAGATGCAATTGGCGGAAAGCTGAACGCATGGGATCGTTTGTTCCCAAGTATGCGTCCGGGCAGTGAAGTGAAGGACTTTCTTGAAAAAGGAAATCAGTTATCCAACGTCAATGTTTTGTTGAATACAGAGATTGAAAAAATTGACCGCAACGGATCACAAATGAAACTTCACACCAGCAAGGGTGAACAGATTGAAGCCGATGCAGTGGTTGTTGCTACCGGATTTGAAACATTCGATGCAACAAAAAAAGAGGAATATGGCTACGGTATTTACGACAATGTGATTACGAGCAAAGATCTGGAGCGGACTTTCAGAGAGCATAAAAAAATTGTGAGGGCCGATGGCAAGCCAGTGAAACGAGTTGGTATAGTGCATTGCGTTGGTTCGCGCGACGAAAAGGCAGGCAATATTTATTGTTCGAAAGTGTGTTGTGTAACCGGTGTCAAACAGGCAATTGAGATTAATGAAGCTATTCCGGATTCAGAAGTATTTTGTTTCTACATGGATTTGCGAATGTTCGGAATGCAATTTGAAGAATTGTATAAGGAAGCACAGGAAAAACATGGCGTACAGTTTATCCGCGGACGCTTGTCGGAAGCAGCCGAAGATAAGGATGGAAGTGTGATTGTGAAAGTTGAAGATACACTCAGCGGACGCCCGTTGAAAATGTCGGTTGATCTTTTAATTCTGCTGGTTGGATTTGTTCCGTCGCCCGGCACAACCAAAATGGGAAAGCTGTTTGGCATTCCATTCAATTCAAATCGGTTTCTCGAAAGCGATGATGAACACACAGGAACAGGGATGACAAAAGTTCCCGGTGTATTTATGGCCGGAACCTGCACCGCACCGCGCACCATTACCAACAGCATTCTTGATGCACGCAGCACCGCCATGCGTGTGGCCGGATATCTGAACGACTGGAAAACGGAAAAAAGATAGATTCAGCAGTGAGTGGTGAATAGTGAGTTAGAAAGAATAAATTAATGTGTCTTTATAAACTTTATGAACTTTAAAAACTTTATAAACTCAACTGAAAACAGAACGAACACAAACAAACAATGAGTCCCGAATTCGGATTTAAAATAAACAAATCAGCGCAGATCGATCTCGATAAAGCCGATGATTCATTGTATCGCATTATTTGTGATCTGGAGCCCAGTTTGAAGGTGTGCATATTTTGCGGTTCATGTGCAGGAACCTGTACGGCCGGTCAATTCACATCGTTCAGCTTCCGTCGTTTGTCTGTTGAGTTGCGCAGGGGAATGGTTGAAGAAGTGAAAGAAGAAATATCGAAATGCATGCTGTGTGGTAAATGCACATTGGTTTGTCCGCGCAATGTAAACACGCGCCATATTTTGTATCACTTAAAAAAGCACTTCGATGGAAATGAACTTTGATCCTTTTGTGCTGCCGTTTTTCCTCGGTCTGCTGGTGATGGGAGTCATTCTCATCTGGAAATACATTGTATGGATGGAAACGATTCCTGTGGCCGATCGCCGGGTGATGTTCCGCAACATGTTTACAGTGCGGACTTTCAAAGCATTCAAGGAAGCCGTGATGGAAGGATTGTTTCACCGCCGCATTTTCAAGATCAATCCTTTGCTTGGGTACATGCACGCCAGTCTTGCAACCGGTTGGTTTCTGCTCATTGTGATAGGATCCATCGAGTCTAAATATGGACAGAAAGATGTGTTCAACATGCCATGGGATCCTATTTTCTTTAACTATTTTGAACCAGTCAAACATGGAATTGAGTATGGAAAATTCTTTGTTTTCATGATGGATTTTCTGTTGCTTGTTGTTTTAATGTCTGTAACATTCGCTGTAATCAAGCGATTTTACTCCAGACTTTTCGGCATGAAAAAAACCACTAAGCTGATGATTGCCGATCAGTTTGCACTGTATTCGCTTTGGGCCATTTTCCCAGCCCGATTGCTGGCTGAATCACTCAATGCTGCGCATTACAGCAACGGTGGATTTATGACCCAACCCATCGGAAATCTCTTTGGGTCCTTCATGTCGGTGAATCAGATTATCAATGCGGAATACACAATGTGGTGGGTATATTCAATTGTGTTAGCCGCTTTCTTTGTATCCATGCCGTTTTCGCGCTACATGCATATTCTGACAGAAATTTTTCTCATAGCGTTTAGGCATCTGGGTGTAAAAACGGCTGATAATCTGCAAGGGATTACACGGTTTGAAATCAATGCATGCAGCCGTTGTGGTATTTGCATCGATAAGTGCCAGCTGAGTTCTGCTGCTGGAATCAGCAATGTGCAGCCAGCCTATTTTATTCAAAGCGTACGATATAATCTGCATTTCGAAGACCGGGCCTACAATTGTCTGATGTGCGGTCGTTGCAACACCTATTGTCCGGTGAAAATCGATGTGACAAATATGCGCAACGTCACGCGCAAACTTGCCAATGAAACCGTTTCTTTCCGTTATGACTATCTGCCGGAAATCAAAAAGGACGAGTTGGCTGAAGTGACGAATGTGGTTTATTTTGCGGGCTGTATGTCGCATCTGACGCCATCGGTGCCGCGTGCTATGGTTGCCTTGTTTAAAGAAGCCGGCATTACATACAATTTTGTTGATGAAAATGGAAGTATGTGTTGCGGCCGTCCGTTGATGCAGTCAGGACTGACTGAAGCAGCTGCGGAGTTGAGGGCTAAACTCACAAATCTGATTAATTCAAGGAATTCAATGATTCTTGTGACCAGTTGTCCGATATGCTACAAAACATTTAAGGAAGATTACAATCTGAAAATGCATGTGGTACATCATACCGAGTTGATTAAAATTCTGATTGAGAGCAAGCGTTTGAAACCGCGCATGGAAGATCTTTCCATTGTATATCACGATCCATGCGAACTTGGCCGTGGATGCGGTGAATACGAAAATGCACGTATTGTATTGAATCAGATTGGAAGCATTGTTTCCATCGATCAGGAAAAGGAAAAAGCGCTGTGCTGTGGTGGCAGTATTTCCAACCTGAAAGTGCCGTACGACAAGCGCGAGTTGATGGCTGCCGATGCCGTGAAACAATTGTCGGCACCCAATCCTGATGTGATTGTAACGGCATGTCCGCTTTGTAAAAAGACCATGGCCAAATATGCCGACGGCAAAATGAAGGACATTGCCGAAGTGGTGGCTGAGGCTGTTGGTGCAGTAAAGCAGGCAAATAAAATTGAAGAAACCGAAGAAGTTCAGGTGGTATAGTGGATTCTTCTGATTTCATCATTTATACTCATTGAGCAGCGAAGCCTTGAGCAAAACGAGACAATGTTTGAGTAAATACATGGCTATATCGTCGATGAATTCAGGACTTTCATAACCACCACTATAATCGGCTGCAATTTCTCTCTGATACCTGAGCACAATCGGAAATAAATTTTCGTTCATAAGTTGCTGATAATCCTCAAGCGTTGTTTTATCAGAATTTTCAAGAATTCCGCACATTTCGGAAGATATCAGCCGGAGCGATTCTTTCCCGGGAACCGAAGCGAATGTTTTGTATTGCGTAATCAGAATAAATGATTCACAATTAAATATCAGATTTTTGGCTAATCGTGAGCTGAAAATCCCCATAACTGAAGTTTCATCCAGACCAGGAATTTCCATGCGAATAGATTTTTTTAGTGAATCGCAGATTTCGGGATGATGAAGCATAGCCGATAAAGTGTAGGCCTGTTGCATTTGCATGGCCGTCGCACTGTCCTTGTCCATGCATCTGGCCGAGATGGAATCGCATATTTCAGCAGCAATAACATCGTATCCGCTTTGAGCAAACGATTGAGATACAAATAAAAAAATAAAAACGGGAATCAGAAAAGCTTTCATGGTATGGATTAAATAAAACACAAAGTTAAAAAAACAGGAGAATTTCATTTTTCAGTTTATGTTGAAGTCAAAAATACATTCAACAGATTTATACTTTTCTTAAAGAAAGGTATCAAAGAGCAAATTTCTGCAGGTTTGTATATTTGCAGAAAAAAAGACGTAAGTTCTTAAGCGAAGAAATTTTAAATGATTCATGTGAAAAAACAATGCGAAGACTGTGCTTTCAGAAATGAAATATGTCGGTTTATTGACGAGGAAGAATTTTCGGAACTAAATGAAACGACTCTTTATCAGCATTCGCCAAAAGGTCAGACCATCGTCAGACAGGGCGATCCGATGACCCATTTGCTGTATTTATCGTCGGGACTGGTTAAGCTTGAGCATGTTTCGCCCAATAAACAGATACAGATTCCGGCATTGATAAAAGGCCCTGCACTGATCAGCGGTAATTATCAGATCAGCGGTGCGAATAACCTGTTATCGGTAGTAGCTGTTGAAGAAACCAATGCCTGCCTGATTGATCTGGTGGTACTGCAAAGCCGGATGCGAAAAAATGCCATGTTTGCCATGACCATATATGATATGCTGACAGCATTTCATCAGCGTGTGCTTGACAAACAGCTCATGTTGGCCTGCAAGCGGGTTCCGGGGCGCATTGCCGGGATTCTGCTTTTATTCCGCGAAAAATTTTACAACTCCAATGAATTTTCATTTCCGCTGACCCGGCGCGAAATTTCGCATCTCACATCATGCAGCGAAGAAAACGTAATACGCACGTTGAGTAGTTTTGAGCAGGATGGAATTATAACTTTGAGCGGGAAGTCAGTAAAGATTCTTCATCCGGAAAAGCTGAAGAGAATTTATGATATTGGGTAGTAAAAATCCCTCGAAGGGTTTCAAACCCTTCGAGGGATTGTTTATAAAAAAATCACAACCTTTTCAGATTGTGATTTTGCAGTATTCTTTGTATTAAGTATTACCAGCGTTTTGGTTTGCTATCGGAGTTATAACCACCACGGCCACCGCCACGGTTTCCGCCGCCGCTGTAACCACCACGGTTTCCACCGCCACCGAAATTGCCTTTCGGACGGTCTTCGCGCGGACGTGCTTCGTTAACAGAGATCACTTTGCCGTCATAAGTGGCTTCATGAAGTTCTTTAATGGCTTTGGCTGCTGCTTCGTCATTGGGCATTTCAACAAAACCGAAGCCTTTTGAACGGCCGGTTTCGCGATCCATGATGATTTTGGCAGAAGTTACTTCGCCATACTCCTCGAAAACTGATTTTAAGTCTTCGTCTTTCAGACGATAACTCAGGTTTGAAATGTAAATGTTCATTGTTTGTTTTTGTTGATAATAGTGTGTTTCCGTTGAAAGCGATGAAACCTACAGCACTATTAATAACAACAATGACAATCAGTTTATGTCTTTCAACGCGTTTGCAAAGGTAAGAATTTTCTCTCAATATCACCATATTTTTTTTCAAAGATGTTAAAAATGAGGGGATTTGCATTAAAAACCGGGAATTAAATTGAACAAAACGTCCGTATCCGCTGGCGAACCGACCTTCAAGAGTTCGAGATGCAATGAAGAACCTGGAAGAGTCGGATGTGTACTATGGCGTTAATGCGATTATGTGTTAATGCGATAATGCGAATTTGGTTTGCCGCATCATCGCCAACTATTCCATGTTCTCCGATTCTCTTCAAACTATGGAATGTTGGATTGACTGTACTTGTTTTGAGAAATCCTCTAAAACGCCCATTTTGCAGAATCTGCCAAAAATTCTACCTTTGTAACTAAATCGATTGATATGAAGACTTTAGTTTTATTACGTCACGGAGAAAGTGAATACAACAGCCAGAACCGCTTCACGGGCTGGACTGATGTGAATCTGAGCGAAAAAGGAATTACCGAAGCCCGCACTGCTGGCAAAGCATTGAAGGAAAACGGTTTTGAATTCGATATTGCCTATACTTCTGTTTTGCGCCGCGCCATAAAAACACTGTGGCTGGCACTTGAAGAAATGGATCGTATGTGGCTTCCCATCAAGCATTCATGGCGTCTGAATGAAAAACATTATGGCACTTTGCAGGGTCTCAACAAATCGGAAATGGCAGCCAAATACGGCGAAGAGCAGGTGCTTTTGTGGCGCCGCGCCTACGATGTGCGTCCGCCGCTGTACGATGAAGCCGACGTAAAGCCATTTCTCAATGAAGCGCGCTATAAAGATGTTGACAATCTGATTTACATGCGTGGCGAATGTTTGAAAGATACCGTTGAACGCGTGATTCCGCTCTGGGAAAATGAAATTGCGCCGGCGATCAAAAGCGGCAAACGCATTATCATTGCAGCTCATGGCAACAGTCTGCGCGCTGTGGTTAAATATCTCGAAGGCATGAGCGACGAAGCCATTCTGAAATACAACATTCCAACCGGAATCCCGCTTGTAT
>DAOPKE010000027.1:0-16755 GCA_035390965.1 Bacteroidales bacterium
GGCCGATGTTCCGGTAACAAAATAGGTGCTTGTGCTTGCTGGTGAAACAGTAATGGAATTTGTTGTTGCACCATTGCTCCAAACGTAAGTTGTTCCGGGAATATCAGATGATGCAGACAGTGTTGTACTGTTGCCAGTGCAAATATCAGGATTGGTGGCTGTAATAGTCAGAATAGGATTTGGATTAACGGTAACTGTTACAGAATCAATATTAGAACAGAGAGGGGCAAACCCGATATCATCAAGAGCAAAATCATTTCCATTTCGGATTATATTCTGGTTGACGATACAGATTTGTGCAGATGTGTTTGTGCCACTGTTCCATATTTCATAGAATTGTTGCCAGTCGCAGGTTGTTGAGGTTGCAGTGAAAGGGCTTCCAAGAAGAATGCTGTTGATGGAAAACTGCAGCACTGCAGGATTGGTGGGATGCACACTGGTTATCCAGGTAGAAAATGCATAATCGGTATTTGGGATTACTGCAACATTCATGCACCAGATTTGTTCGTTGGCATTTGGGGCACCATTTACCACCATCATCTGGGATCCCGGAGCCGGAGTGTGATCAGCGCAAGGTGCAAAGTTGGAATGATGGGTATTTGGATTGTTGGTGATATAATAATTTCCTTCAGGGAAAAGATTAGGGTCATAGATATAATCGGTAGTAAAACCGGTATTTCCCAATTCAAAGTCGCCATTATAAATCAGGTTTCCACCAATGGAATAGCCGGTCAGATAATATGTTGTTGTTGTTGCCGGAGTGGCAATCGGGTTGGAACTATTGGGGTTGCTGAGTGTTGCCGCCGGAGTCCATTCATAGCTGAAAGCGCCGCTTCCTTGTAATTGAGCGGATTCTCCGATGCATATTTCCTGATCGGGGCCTGCGTCAATGTTTGGAAGAGGAAAAATATCAATCAGAACAGTCATTGAACCGGTACATCCGTGAGAGTCAGTACCCGTAACGGTATATGTTGTTGTTGTTGCCGGGGCTGCTGTAACCACAGATCCGGTGGCTGGAGATAACCCTGTGGTGGGAGCCCACACATAAGAATCGGCACCTGAAGCTGTCAGTGTAACGGAGCTTCCTTCGCAGATGCCGGCATAACTTGGTGAAACAAGAATGGGAGGATCGTAAACATTGACAGTTACCGGAACCGTGTCGGCGGGGCAGACAGCGCTCATGTCGTCAGTTACTACTAAATAATAGGTGCCTGCCGATGTTGCAAAATAGCCGTTACCAGTGCCAACCTGAGTCCAGGAAGAGTTGTACCATGTGTAAACGACAGTTCCGTAGCCGCCGGAGTGCGACCCGTTAAGCTGAACGCCAGGATCTGATGGGCAGAAATAAGCTGGATTGGGATTTACGACTGCGTCAATCGGGTCAAACATATAAACTCTTACTGTGTCACAGAAACTGGATGATCCAGAGCAGGCGCCTGCTGCAATGGTTCCGCAAGCCACATAATCAACATAGGCCGGATGGCCTGGAGCAGGAGTAACGCTTGGGTCTTCGCAGTCGGTGCAGCTAAGATAAGAATTGTACAGGCCTCCACCTGTTACATCTGTCCACGAAATGGTTCCGGGAACAAGCCCCGATACCCAGATTCCTGCAGGGCAGTTGCTGCTGGCATAAACCGAAGGGCCGACAGCCGGTTCAGGAATGGCTGTAACGGCGTAGGTGTTTGCATTGTTTCCGGGTTTACAGAATGTAAGAGTGTAAGGCCCGGTGCCGGTAAGACAAATGGGCGTTCCAACCGGTGTAGGTGGCCCGCAGTCAATCTGATAAAACATAGCTCCCGGAGGAACAGCGCCGGAGGCAATGTCGAAATTGATGGCAATGGTCCCGGGATTCACCGAAATTTCGAATTCGAGGCATCTGTCGGGACTTGATGTACCGCAACAGTTGTCATTGCGTACAATCAGCGGCGAAATCCAGGTGGCATTTGGACTGGCCGTTAGGTCAACTGTAAAAAACGGAACCGTCGGATCGCACAGGCCTGACTGGGCACTGGTTGATACCGGAGTTACAAGCAGAGTTGCAACTATGAACAGCCATGCCGACAATCTTGCCGGTAGCCGTCCAAACTGTATCCGTAACCCGTTCATTTTGTAAATATTTTTCATGGCTCAATATTTTGGTGTTTTCAGCTTCGGGCTGAAACGAAAATATATCCGTGGTTGAATGACTGAAGAACTCTATTATTTGCGGTGGCGAATATAGATATGATATTGCCGCAGACAATAAGTTTAATATCCCTGATGTGAATTCTTTCAGGAAACAGAAAATGATATAAAAGGATGCTTTGTAAAGATTTAATCATGTTTCCCGTTTTTAGAATTACATTTTCTAAATATACGAAACTGAAGCGTAAAAATCAAGGTATTTTATATATTTTAGATAAATACATGTATTGAGGTGATTAATCGTTAAATTTAATCAGAAAATAAGAATATTTAAGTTGCCTTTTTGCATAAAACAGGCCGCATTTCAAATAAAAGTGATTTTTCATAAAAATGAGTCAGAAGTCGAATAATCAGCGTAATATGTATAATGGTGTTTGTAGAATGCACAAAATGTGTAATTTTGCAGTTGAAAAATCATCAGATGGCAACAACCGCAGACATAAAAAACGGACTTTGTATTTCATTCAATAATGACTTATTTGTCGTAGTTGAATTTCAGCATGTTAAACCAGGTAAGGGTGCAGCATTTGTGCGTACCCGATTGAAAAGTCTTACGACTGGCCGGGTTATTCAAAATACGTTTCCTTCCGGATTTAAAATTGATATTCAACGAGTTGAGCGTAGGCCGTATCAGTATTTATATAAGGAAGACAAAACTTATTTTTTCATGCATCAGGAGACTTATGAGCAGATTTCGCTTGAAGAAGAATTGATTAATGCTCCTCAGTTTTTGAAAGAAGGCCAGGGCGTTGAAGTTGTTTTTCATGCAGACACCGAATCTCCCCTGAGCTGTGAATTGCCACCTTTTGTAAATCTGGAAGTAACTTATAGTGAGCCGGGAGTTAAAGGTGATACCGCAACAAATACCCTTAAGCCAGCGACTGTTGAAACCGGGGCCAGTATTGGCATTCCGCTTTTTGTTAATACTGGTGATAAAATTAAAGTTGATACCCGTACCGGAGAATATTCCGAACGTGTGAAAGAATAAACTGTAAAATTGTTCCATGAAATTCTCCAAAAATTACACATTGCAGCAGATGGTTGACATCATCGGAGTCAATACTGTCCAGATGAAAGGTGCGCCTGATTTTGCTGTAACCGGCCTCAACGAAATTCATAGTGTGGAGCCAGGTGATCTGACTTTTGTTGATCATCCGAAATACTATACAAAAGCATTGGATTCGGCTGCAACAACTGTTATTATCAATAAAGCAGACGTTGATGTTCCTGCAGGTAAAGCTCTTATTGTTTCGGATGATCCATTCCGTGATTATGTCAAGCTGGTGAAACATTTCAAACCTTTTATTCCGTCACAGTCTTCTATTAGCCCAAGTGCTGAAATTGGTGAAGGAACCATCATTGAACCGCTTGTTTTTGTCGGACATAATGTTAAAATCGGTCGTAATTGCATTATTATGGCCAATGCTACTATTCATGCCGATACGGTTATTGGCGATAATGTGATTATCAATAGTGGATCTGTTATTGGTGGTGAGGCATTTTATTTCAAACGCAGACCTGATTTTCTTGATAAATTAGAGGGTTGTGGCCGTGTTATTATTGAAGATAATGTCGAAATTGGCTCCTGCTGCACTGTTGATCGTGGCGTATCGGGTGATACTACCATTGGTTGTGGATCCAAACTCGATAATCATATTCAGGTTGGACACGATACCATTATCGGTCGTAATTGTCTGATATCTTCTCAGGTTGGTATTGCCGGCGTGGTTAAACTCGAGGATGATGTGATTCTTTGGGGTCAGGTTGGTGTGCAGAAAGATCTTGTGATTGGTAAAGGTGCGGTGGTGCTTGGACAATCAGGAGTGGCCAAGTCCATTGAAGGCGGTAAAACCTATTTCGGAAGCCCGGTGCGCGATGCGGTTGATAAAATGAAAGAGCTGGCGTTGATTAAGCGCTTGCCCGAAGTTTTTGAGAAACTCAAATAAGTGTAAAATAATTGACCCGGAACGATACCGGGTTTTTTTGCATGCAGTAATTAATCCGTGTTTTTTTCTTTTGTTACTTCTTTTACCTTGGATTTTTGTTTTATTGCAAGTCCATTGGCTACAATAATGGCCACGAAGCCCCAAACTGGGATGGCAATTTTATCCGAATCAAGGAAATTGTTGAGAAAAGCATGAGCAAAATAAGTGACCAATCCCAATAAAAGGCCAAGAATGAAACGAGCTTTTTCTCTGTCGGTTTTTCGTAGTTTTGAATAGGTTTGAAATCCATAAAAAAAGATGGAAAAAACCAGAAATATAACAATCAGCATTCCCGGAATGCCAGTCTCAGCCAATGCTCCGAGAAATTCGGAATGAGCATTTCCAAGAGTGCCGGCATTGGTGCTGATGATGGTTTTTTCGTATGAAAACTGATAGGGAGCATACAGAAACTGATAGGTGCCGGGTCCGGTGCCGCATACTGGGTGATCGGCCGCCATGCGTATGGCGCAGTTCCAGCGGTTTAAGCGTTCAAGGTTGCTGGCATCGGTTGATATGTTGCTGATTGATTCAATGTTTTCAACAATGTCTTCGGAACTGTCCTGTTTGTTTTTTTCGAGCCGGTGCATAATCTGGGTCTGAAAAAAGAATCCAGCCAGCAATAAAAAAAGAAATCCAACAATAATGACTTTGAATTTGATGCGGAACAACACGATAAAGCCGATGCCAATGGCAATAAAAAATCCCAGCCAGGCAGCACGGCTGTAAGAAAAAAGCAGGGCCAGCGTCATAATGACAATAGAAGTCATTAAAAAGAATTTTTGAGTAAAGGTGTATTTTTTATCTGTGAAAAGAAAAAAGATTACAGGAATAAATAAGGCAAGTGCAGAGCCATAAATGGCGTGGTCTTTATAAAATGGTTGCATGACCCAATGACTTTCATCATCGCCAAAATTGTAGCCGGCATGCCTTATCAGTGTATATATAGCTACAAATGTGAGCGCAATAAACTGCACGATAACAAAATTCCGCTGTGTAGATTCTTTAAGAAAGAAGAGCCGTGTTCCGAAAAAATACATTGGGATAATAAGCCACAAATGCGATGCAAAAAATTTCCAGGAAACCAAGGGCATGCGGCTGGTGAGACTGCTGAAGGCAATCCAGATAAAATAGGCGATAAAAGCTATGGTAACCGGATTGCGCAGAAACGCTTTCCATTGATTTAATTCATAAAATGATTTCAATAGAAAAATCAAAAGAAGCCCCGCCAAAAGTGGCTCTGTCGGCAAACTTACAGCCAGTCGCGCATCCCAGTCACTCAGATTGATAGCCAGTGGTGATGTAAATGCAATGATGAGAAAAATGGTATCGACAGAAAAAAAGTAAAGATAAATCAATCCAAGAAAAACCGGAAGCAGGGAAACATAAAAGTTTTCCTTGAATAAAATGGCTGCCAGATTGATTAACAGAAAAATCAATGACAAGGCCAAAACCCATCGTTCGGTTTTAGATGTGTGAATTGATTTTACTGCTCCCGTATTCATTGATATTATTGATTATTCAGTTGCTGAAAGCAATTTGAATTTTCTGAAATTTTCGTATAGAATAATCAAGATGATAGACGTGAGTAGTGTGGCAAACGTGGATATAACAACAATGAGCCAGCGAACCGGATATGATTTTTTTTCGGCTTTGAAGGCATAGTCAACTACAAACTTCTGGGGTAGCGATGATTCTGCATCTACTTTGGCTTCTTCGTATTTTCCTTTCAGATCGCTGAGTTGTTTTTTGTCATGTTCCAGCCCATCTCGCAGTGAAACATAGGCCGAGCCGTATTTTGCGAGTGTGTCGAGTCGTTCCTGAATCTGACTGACAGCTCGTTGATTCCCATTTCCGATTTCACGGGCAAGACCTTCGTAGAGTCGTTCTGCCTGCGATTCGTAATCCTGTACTCCCTTGCTTCGTAAAATAGAAAGTGAATCTTCTTTTCTGATAATATCAGCTTCAAGTTCTTTGTATGCACCTTCTACAATTTTAAAACCTTCGAGTGAACGTTGTTTTTGAAGATCGTTTTTCACCGTATCATACAAGTTGGCTATTTCGTTGGCAATGTCGGCTGCCATTTGCGGATCCTCATCAACTACTTTGATTTCAACTGCCATGTATTCTGTTCTATTGAATGAAATGTTTTCATTGTAGGTTTCGTATAGACGGGTGTTTTTAAATTTAGACTCCGGGTCAATGTCGTAATGTTCCAGCAGATTAAATTTCTGAATGATACGCTGACGGATTTCGTTTGAATTGAGAACCTGCAGCATCTGTTCGGCTTCTTCTTCTTCGCCAAATGCCATGATGTCTTCTTTCGCGCCATACTGACTCGAAATGAGGGCTTTCGATACAGCATTGGTTGATGTTGGGAAAAGAACGACCGATGACACATACTTGTTTTTAATCAGCAGGGATATTCCTGCTGAAATTACTGCAGCGGCAATACAAATAATGATGAGCAGTTTTCGCCATTTGAAAAGAAAAAACAAGAAGTTCGTGTTTTCAAATGTCAGTTCTTTCGGAGTAGTACTTTCTTTCATGGTGCTGAAAATTGACGGTGCAAAGGTAATGTTTCGCTGTTTATTTTTTGGGGTTTATTTTTTGAGCCGCACAATGATGTTGGCGCAAGGGAAAAGACGCGATAAAAACGATGCTTCGTAGAATGTGCGCATACGCTGGCTGCAGTTTATAAAAGGTTCAATCAGAAAGTTAATGAAAAACACCCAGCTTTTCGAAAAAGCAATTTTTCGGTAAATGGTTTTTTCAAAATGAAACGGGAAATAGTATGATCTTTCGAATGGCGCATGCTTTGTAAAGAAATCAAAGGTCTGTATCGAAAACATTTTTTTGTGCGTGGGATCGATAAAATTGAATCGGGAACTGAAATGTGGTACACGAATTTCAATAACTCCTCCTTTTTTTAAAATGCGATGCAGTTCTTCAAGCAGCGGTATATATTCGATGTGTTCGAATATGTCCTGACAAAGAATATAATCCATGCTTTCGTTATCAAAAGGCAATGGTAGCTTGTTGATGTCGTGTACTACATCAACGCCCTCGATGGGCGATATGTCAAGATTTATCCATCCTTCGCGGATGTCGTGGCCGCAGCCCAGATTCAGTCTTTTCTCCATGCAAGAAGGTCGCTTATGGTGAGTTTGTTCCTTCGGAACAACAGTAACGTATTAACCAGCAGAAATAGTATCCACACGGCTGCAATAATTATGATTCCGGCTCCAGGCTTCATTTGCAGAATATCGGTAATCCAGGCAACTGGATAAATGGCCAGTGCAAAAACTGTTAGCAGCACCATTGTTTTTTTCAATCCGGATGGTTTCACCAGCATCAACGAAAGCACAATCTGCGAAATGGCAACCAGCGATTGGGTGATCAGGGCCGACCATGCGGCTCCGCGTTCGAGGAACTGAGGTATCAGAAGCAGATTGAGCCCGATGTTCAGTATCACTCCGCAAAGGGCAATGATGTTCAGCTTTTTCATGCTGCCCCAGGCCGTGAGCAATGTTCCAAAAATATAGACCGACGAAACCGGAATAAAAGTGAACATGAGTATTTGCAGCACCCTGGCCGATTCGGTCACATGCTCCTTGTAGAGCCAGTTCATGATCAGGTCGGCATTGAACAGTGAAACAGCTGATACCATCATGGCGGAACTCAGCAGCAAAATGGCCGATAGCTGCATAAACGGCCCTACATCCTGTTTTTTGGACATCAGGCGGCTGAAAAAAGGAAGCAAAATGACAGAAAACAAATAGGAAAACATGCCGAATGCATCGAGGATTCGATAGGCCGAAGCGTAGATTCCGGCATGCATAGAACCTTGTGGAAGCAGCCGTTCAATCATGACCGAATCGACACGGTAATAGAAAAGCATGAGAAAGGTCAGAACTGCGAAAGGCAGACTCTGCCTGAAAAGTACGATGTTCAGCTTCGTGTTCCATTTTATTTTCGACAGCTTTATTTTTCGCAAGACGATAAACAAAGCAATCAGAAAAGTGATGAGGTAGGAGAGGGTTTGAAATGCAGCAAAATAAAATATGTCGATGCTTATGTCAAAAACATTTCCCCATAGCAAAACAGAAAAGAAAACAATCATCAGCAGACGGTCGAGCACCGACAAAAGACTGTCGGTTTTGAACATCTGCATGCCTGAAATATTGGAGCGGAGGAACAGAATGAACGAAGAAAGAATCTGGTTTATTCCAAGCCAGATAAGTAGTTTGAAATGCAGGGTGTCGTAGCCGATCAGAAAGGCTGCCACAAAGGAAATGAGTGCGTAAAAAAGAGCCAGCGCTGATTTCATGCCGAGAATGCTTCCGGTATATTTTCCGGCCATATGTTCATGTTGTGCTACACTGCGGTTGTTGAAGCCAGTGAGGCCAAAGTCGAGCATGAATCCGAACAGGAACGAAAAATTCATCACGGCGAAATACAGCCCGTAATCTGCCGCCCCGACCACGTTCTGGACAGTCCGGTCGATGCCGAAAATCCAGAAGGGTTTCACCAGCAGGTTGATGCCAATGAGGAAAAACAGGTTTATGATGAATTTTTTCTGCATTAGGGAAATTGACAAAAAAAGCGCAAATTTGCAGCTAAATTAATCAAAATGAATCGTACGGAGCATAAACCGGTTATTGCCATCAACACCCGCCATTGGATTCCGGGTCGTATGGAGGGCATCGGTCGCTTCGAAATGAACATTGCGACTGAGCTTAGCCGACTTCATCCCGAAGCTGAATTCCATTGGTTTTTCGACCGTCGCCCAAAGCTTGACATGGCTGTGCCTGAAAACGTGAAAATCCATGTTTTATTTCCTCCGGCCAGGCACCCAAGACTTTATTACATCTGGTATGAGTGGTCTGTACCAATGATGCTAAAGAAAATCAAGGCTGATATTTTTATTTCGGCGGACAATATCAACTCCCTGAAAGCGCACTGTCCAACGATTACAGCAATCCATGATCTGAATTTTGTGCATTATCCCTACGACCTGCCGCTAACATACAGTTCGTATTACAATACAAAAACGTCCCGGTTTATTAGCAAGGCCATCAAGGTAATTACGGTTTCGGAATTCAGCCGGAATGACATAATTGAGCAGTACAAAACGCCGGAGAATAAAATTCATGTTGTTTACAATGGTGTTGCCAGCCACTTTGCGCCATTAAACTCATGGGTCATTTCCGAAACAAGATTTAAGCTGACAAGTGGTAAACCATATTTTTTTGTTTTGGGATCCATCCATCCACGAAAAAATCTGGCGAAAACAATCGAGGCATACACCCTTTTCAGAAAGCAAACGAATTGTGATTATCCACTTGTAGTGAGTGGAAGGGAGCTGTTTCTAAACAAAAACCTAGGCAATATTCTCAACAATAATCCATATAGAAAAGATATTGTTTTTACCGGATATCTCGATAATAAAGCACTGGGTGAAACACTGGGCTCGGCATTTGCGCTGCTCTACATGTCAGTCTTTGAAGGTTTTGGTGTTCCTGTAATCGAGGCGTTTGCCTCTTGTGTTCCGGTGGTAGCTTCCGACGTTTCGTCCATTCCGGAAGTAGCCGGTGGTGCGGCTATGCTGGCTAATCCGCATGATGCCGGAGAAGTTGCCGATGCTATGAAGAAACTTTCAGAAGATGAACAACTGCGTATTTCTCTTTGCGAGAAAGGTTTAAAACGAGCGACTGCTTTTTCGTGGAAAGAAAGTGCAGAAAGATTCTGGAAGGTCATTCAGGAAGTGCTTGCAGAGACTAAGATTAAATCATAGATAGCAGCGCCCCCACAACTTTTTCAGCGCCTTCATAAATCTCCGAAATCCGCGTTCCAAGCATGTAGCAGGGTATTGAAACCAGTTTGATATTTTAAACTTCGCCTCTGGTGCACCCGTAATATTTTTAAATCTTTCTGAGATAATATCACAGGGCGCATTATATTTGTGAAAACCCCTGACCTGCAGCGCAGGTCAAATAATAATAGCCCGGACGAAGTCCGGGTAAGAGACAACAGCAGATACGACCCTGAATGGGTCGAATTCAATATAATTTCCAACGGATAAATTGAGAAAAACCATATTTTGTTTTATTAGGCCCCTGCAGGGCCGTTTCTAAATTTTTCCATTCACATCTGGCTTCGCCGGACGCTATTATTATTCGACTTCTTACGGAAGTCAGATTTGTCAGATAAAATTCAGTGCACTTTTTTCAAGAACCTGTCATGCTGATTTTTAGCTATGACAAACATTTTTATGTCTTTTATATTCAACATGACATTTCTGACATTTGCAGAAAACGTGGAATTATATTGCTGAAGGCAGAAGATGTTCTGTTTAGATCATTTTCATCAGCGCGTCCACGACTTTTCTAGCGCCTTCATAAATCTCCGAAATCCGCGTTCCAAGCATATAACATGGTGTAGTCACCAATTTGTTTTTTTCATCGATTACAATTCCTGTGGCGCTTGTGATGCTGTGTTGCGAGCTCATCTGTTCAATATGTGTAGCAGTATCCTTGTCATTGCCGATGGTAACATTGCATCCCTCAATCACTTTGGCCAGCAGCACCGGCGCAATGCACAGCGCCCCGATGGGCTTGCCGGCTGCATGCATCGATAGAATGGCTTTTTCAACATCGGCATTCACTTTCATTGCGGCTCCTTCAAATGCATAATCGCTCAGATTCTTGGCGGCTCCAAACCCTCCCGGAAACAGTAATGCGTCGGATTCTGCCACATTGAATTCTTTAATGTTTTTGATTTTTCCACGGGCAATACGAGCCGATTCAACAAGCACATTGCGTGTTTCCTGATTTTGTTTTCCGGTCAGGTGATTGATTACATGATGCTGATCAATGTCCGGAGCAAACAGCTCATATTGCGCTCCCTGCTGATCGATAGCCAGCATGCTCATGGTGGTTTCGTGAATTTCAGTGCCGTCATACACCCCGCATCCCGATAAAATTATGGCAATTTTTTTCATCTGATTTTTATTGCGAATTTAATAAAAACAAAAAAACCTGCCTTGCGGACAGGTTTTTTAAAAGTCTTATATCAGATTATTCTTTTGTGATATAATGATATTCGGTTTTATCACTTCCATCTACCTGCTCAAGCCACATTTCGTTTGATTTCAGCTTGAGAATGGTGCTTTCGGTTGTGTCGGTGTAGGTAACGCCCATGAGTTCATAGGTCATGTAATAAACGAGTTCTTCTTTGTCGTCTGACAGTTCCCAGGTGGCATCAAAAGTTGCATTTCCACTGCTTGTTACCCATGTGAAAACAGCTTTGCCATCTTTCATAAATTCAATGTAATCGTCTTTGTCGTCAGCAGTCAGTGTTTGTTCAACACCATTTTCATATTCGGCATCGAGAGCCCATACATTGATAACGCGGGCTTCTTTTGATGCAAGACTGATAGCAGGACCTTCTTCGTATTTGCCGCAGGAAGCTGCTACGAATGCAATGGCTACAACAGCCATCAGGATTTTTGTCATTGATTTCATAGGTTTTGTTTTTTGGTTTAGGTTTTTATCTTAACCAGGTCCCCCCGGTTTTTTTTACTTGGTGATGTAATGATATTCGAAAGTGTTGCTTCCTTCAACCTGTTCAAGCCAGAGCTCGTCCGAGGTCAGTCGCAGAATGGTGTATTCTTCGTCTGAGGTAAACGGAATTCCGAGTAATGAACCTGTGTAGGTAAGTCTCAGATTTGCTTTGTCAGCAGTGAATTCCCAGGTTCCGGTATAGGTGGTTGTAAAACCGCTCGATACATAGGTCACACTCAGCACGCCATCTTTTTTTGCTTCAACGTAATCGTCTTTCTGATCGGCAGTCACAGTCTGGGAGGCGCCGTTCTTATAGATTTCGTCAATTTTCCATGTGTTGATCAAACGGGCATTTTTCGATGCCAGACTGAATTTCGGACCTTCTTCATACTTGCCGCATGACACTGCAACAAATGCAATCAAGACTATAAGAGCTGTGATTTTCGACATTGATTTCATATTGATTTCGGTTTTGAGATAGCAAATATAAATAATATTTTTAATATCTGTTAAAAACCATTTTTTCCTTGTTATACTATCGATGTAAAGGCATAAAACACATGTGGATAATTATATGTGTTTCTGATATGCTATGTACGGATTTTACTTTGGCTCAAAACACCTCAAACGCAAACCTTACAATGGTTGCCGTAACTACGATGAGAAAGAAAATGCGGATAAAGCGGTTGCCTTTCAGCAAAGCCAGCTTCGAACCCAGATATGCGCCGCCCATATTGCAGATGGCCATCGGAATGGCTAAGCGGTAAATAATGTTGTTGGTCGCAGCAAACAAGGCAATGGCGCTAAGATTGGTAGCCAGATTCAGCATCTTTGCATTGGCACTGGCTGCAATGAAATCGAATCCCATAAAGAAAATGAAACACAAAATAAAAAACGATCCGGTTCCGGGACCTATCATGCCATCGTAAAAACCAATGATGAAGCCGAATAGGGTGCCCGCTACAATTTGTCTTTTCAATTCAACATCTTTTGTTTTTACCGATCCGAAATCTTTTTTCAGAAAAGTATATACTGCCACAACCACCAATAATGCAAGAATGACCGGCTTGATGAAATCGTCTTCAATAATGGTGATACACCAGGCTCCCAGCGCCGATCCGGCAAATGCTGCTGGAACAAGAAACAGAAAAAGTTTCGGATTGATGGTGGCTTTTTTCGAAAACTGATACGTCGCCAAAGCTGTTCCTGAAAAGGATGGAATCTTGGTGGTGCCCAGCAATGTGGCTACGGGATATTGCGGAAACAAAAACAAAATCGCTGGCGTTTGTATCAGCCCGCCACCACCGGCAATCGAATCAATAAAGCCGGCAAAAAACGAAACAACGCAAATTATGACGAGTTGTATTTCCACATCAAGGATTGTTGGTATATAATGCTGACTTGTGACCAGTGAGCAGTGATCGGTGATCGTTTTTCAACTCATCATTCATCACTTGTTGTAAACCGCTCATGTCGCGGAAACAGAAATATTTTAAGTTGACAAAGGCATCGGGTGGAGCAGCGGCAAAGTTCGCTGGTCACCGCTCATCATTCACTGCTATTTGTGGAAGGCTTTCACAAAATCATCCACCTCTTTCACGCCACCCTGCAAAACAAGATATCCGTTATAAGGCTCGCGCTCGGTGATTTCATCGTTGACGGGTGTCAGCATCATGCGTTTCACTTCTTCTGGATCGTCGGTCTGACCCAGCACCCAGCCCAGCTTGATGTAAGCGGTTTCCGGCAGCATGTTGGCAGCGGGAACAATTCCTTTGGCCATCAGGTCGCGGCCGGTATCGTATACAAACATGTGGCAATAGCCATACAGCGTTTGAACAGCCATGAACATATGAACACCTTTTGCATGAGCGCGCTCAATGGCCGGATACAACGGTTTGTTGATATGTCCGAGACCGGTGCCGGCAATGATGATTCCGCGGTAGCCATTGTCAACCAGACTGTCGATAATGTCGGGCATCATGTTTGGGTAATAATACACAATGGCGACCTTCTCTTCGAAATACGGATAGATATTGACTTTGCGGTCTTTGCGGCGGGGATTGTAATTTTGTTTGATGGGAACAACTCCCTTCCGTGTGATTTTCGCAAGCGGGACATCGCTCAGGGTGCGGAATGTGGACCGATATGATGAATGCATTTTGCGCACTCGGGTTCCACGGTGGAGGAATCCGTATTCATCCGATGTTGGTCCGAACATACAAACCATAACTTCTGCCACATCGCCGTGACCAGCGGCGGTCATTGCGTGCATCAGATTCAGTGCTGCATCGGAGCTCGGACGGTCCGAAGAGCGCTGTGAACCTACGAGTACAATGGGTACCGGAGAATTCTGCACCATGAAAGTCAGTGCTGCTGCGGTATGCGAAAGGGTGTCGGTTCCGTGTCCGATAACAATTCCATCAATCCCTTTTTCAATTTCTTCGCCGATGGCGATGGCCAGTTTTTTATATTGCTCAGGCCCCATGTTTTCGCTGAAAACCGCAAAGAGCTTATCGGTGGTGAGGTTGCAGATGTCGGCCAGTTCGGGAACAGCACCATACAATTCACCTGGTGTGAATGCGGGAATCACAGCGCCGGTGCGGTAATCGAGACGCGAAGCAATGGTGCCGCCGGTGCCGAGCAGTTTCACGTTGGGCAGGCCCTTGGTGACCGGAAATTGTTTTTCAGGAATTTTGTAATTGGCTTTTTTGTAGCCGGTTTCCTTCATGTTCAATATGGTGGAGGTGTCAACACCCACGTTGTAACCGGTGATAATTTTCAGCACGATGTGTTTGTCATCATCGTTTTCGGCGCGTGGCAGCACGGTGCCCTGAAAGTTACCGCGGGTGGTTTCAACTTCGGCCTGACCCCATACGCGGACCTGATATTTCTTCAGCAGTTCGAGCGCATGGCCCTTATATCCCTGGAAAAAATCTTCGCTCATTATTTTGAAATTTTCTGTTTAACGATTGTATGTAATTCGGTCAGACTCATGTTGCCGCGGGCTATGCGCTGCAATTCACCCATGATCCAGTTGATGCGGTTTTCAGGAGTGTCGGTGTGACAAACCGTACCAAATTTTTCATTCAGGAAATTTATTTTTTCCGTGATTTCATCAGCTTTCAACAATTTGAAATTCAAGCTGGTCAGCACCGAATCGAAATCCATTTTCGGATATTGATAAACCACAGGCAGCATGTTGTATGCATAACGCAGATCCATGTGATTTTTCTTCAGGTACTGGATCATTTTTTCAATGTTGCTGATGCTGAATCCCGGACCTTTTTCAAAATGTCCTTCCACCCATTTCAGACGATGTCCGATGAAATTTCCAACCCATTTCGGATCGGTGTCGGTATTCTTGCTGATGGCATCAATGGCCGGATACAGGTTGTTGGTGAAAAGGTAATAATACGTGCTTTCGGCTACGCCCCATTTCTTCAGCTGATTGTAACGTTCACTGACTTCGTTCGGCAATCCTTTGCGGAGTTCTTCGATATGCTGGTCTGTAAGTGGAATCGGAGCACTGTCGGTATCAGGATACATGCGGTCGGCGCCAGGAAGCACGCGTTCGAAAATGGTAGAGCCGTCTTCGAAGCTTTTTCTGGTTTCATTCGGAATGCCTTCAAATGCCATCCGGCAGCGTTCTTCAATGACTTCCAGTGCTGTTTTTATATCTGCTTCCGGTCCCCAGAAAACAATCTGTGCATCATCGTCTTTTGCATTCAGCATCGGAGCAATGATTTCGAGATCCAACGGAGTAATGATCGGTTTGAATTGCTCGGTATGAAGCATGTTTGGTTTTTCAAGACAAGCAATTACTTTAAGGCGATCCGAAATTTCGTTGGCGAACATTTTTGTTGGCTGTGTGAAATGACTCAGAATGCCACGGAAGCCCGGGAGATTGACGGCCACGATTTTGTGTCCCGCATCACGTGCGACTTTCAATGGCTCGTATGTTATCTGGAACATGTCATAATCCAGAAATTCATGACGCATACTCCAGTTCGAAGCTGATCCGAATTTCTTCAGCAGTTTATCACGCACTTTCAGCAGCGCCCACTGACGGAAACATTCGACATGGGTTAATTCGGGAATCCATTTAGTGTGGCTTACGCCTTTGATTTCGATGCGGGTTCCGCCTTTACAGCTGACGTTAACGTCTTCGCGGCCGGCGCCGATACCTGTGCGGACCAGTCCTGTACTGCGATTCAGAAAACGAATGTAATCACAGACTTCTTTCACTTCATCCGGATTTTTCATGTCGGGATAAGTGACAGTCTCAATCAACGGCATTCCAAGACGGTCTGTTTTATACACGCGGGTATGACCGATATCGCTGATTTCACGGCAGCTGTCCTCTTCAATGCTGAGCTGAATCAGACGGATTTTCTTGTCTTTCATCGGAAGCTCTCCTTCGACACCAATGATGGCAGTGCGCTGAAAGCCGGTTGGGATGCTGCCGTCGAGATACTGCTTGCGTGTGATGTGAACCTCACCCACAATGTTCAGTTTCGACAGAAGGGAAATTTTTATGGCAATATCCAATGCCTGACGATTGATGGGAAACGGCGGAGTGTCGTCCACTTCATACGTGCAGGTGGTTTCGTTTTTTACACGATACACAATTTCCTTGCGGGTTTTGAATTCCATCAGTGCGGTGCCGTCGTATTCACCAAGCTCGCTGAGCGTTGGGCGCATGTGACGGATCACTTCTGCATCGTAGATGTAGCTGGGATTGAATTTGCCGGCCGGACAATTACAGAAGAGCTTTTTTTCTGTCAGCAATTGCTGATGCACTTCAAGTCCCGACATAAATCCGATGGAGTCGTAAGTGGCTTGTGTGGCTTCGCGGCGCGGAACATACCCGACTTCCTTTTTGGTATTCTCGTAATTGGCACGAGCATCGAAATCAGTTCTCATGTGATGGATACTGTTTTTATTCTGAATTATTTGTCAAAAGTAAAATAAATCAGAAACAAACAGCTAAAAATTGCTGGAAAATTTCAAACATTGGTTGAAAA
>DAOPKE010000027.1:16855-26779 GCA_035390965.1 Bacteroidales bacterium
AAATCAGAAACAAACAGCTAAAAATTGCTGGAAAATTTCAAACATTGGTTGAAAACCCCTTATGAATATTGAACACCGAACAAGGAAGTGTGAATTTCGAAGTAAATACCAAATTCTGAATATTGAACACCGAACAATCCGTACATCCTTACGGATCAAGAGGAAGTGTGAATTTCGAAGTAAATTCCAAATTCTGAATATCGAATACGAAACAAGGAAGCGTAAATTTCGAAGTAAATAGTTCGAAATTCGTTCTTGCCTTCTTCCTTCCTTGTTCTTTTTAATCCGTAAGAATGCACGGATTGTTCAGAGTTCAGTGTTCGATGTTCACTTGACCATTCCGCCGCATATGGCTTCATCGCATGGATTCACCATCAACAGCGTTCCATCGGCGTTTTCGGCAAAGAGAATCATTCCGTTCGATTCAACGCCTTTGATGTCGCGCTTTCCGAGATTGGCCACCACAACCACTTTCTTTCCGATCAACTGCTCCGGTGTAAAATATTCTGCTACACCCGAAACAATGGTGCGTGTTTCAAAACCAAGATCAACACTCAGTTTCATGAGCTTTTTGGTTTTGGCAACTTTTTCCGCTTCCAGGATTTTTCCGACACGCAAATCGAGTTTAGAGAAGTCATCAAAACTCACATCGGATTTCACCGGCTCAAAACTTACATTGGCTGCTTTGTTGGCAATCTTCGATGCTTCCAGCTTGTCGAGCTGTTTCTGAATGTCGGCATCTTCAATTTTTTCAAACAGGATTTCCGGCTGGTTCAGCTGCAATCCTTCATCCAGCATGGGTTTGCCAATATTGTTCCATGACGTTTCATTCATGTTCAGCATGGCTTTCAGTTTTGTAGCAGTGAATGGCAGGAATATTTCCGAAAGTACAGCCATGTTGGCCGAAATCTGCAAAACGTTATTCAGAATACCTTTTACAGCTTCCGGATTTTCTTTATATATTTTCCAGGGCTCCTTATCGGTGAGGTATTTATTTCCCAGACGAGCAATATCCATAAAGAAAGCAAGCGCTTCGCGGAAGCGGAATTGCTCGAGACTTCCGGTAATTTTTTCTTTCAGCGCAGACACTTCTTTCATAATGTCATCGAGCTCTGCGCCTTGTGTTGAAGCAGGTACACGTCCTTCGAAATATTTATGAGTGAGCACCATGGCACGGTTGACGAAATTGCCGAAAATGGCTGCCAGTTCATTGTTGTTGCGTGCCTGAAAATCCTTCCAAGTGAAATCATTGTCTTTGGTCTCAGGTGCATTGGCGGTAAGCACATAGCGCAATACATCCTGCTTTCCGGGAAAGTCTTCGAGGTACTCATGAAGCCACACCGCCCAGTTGCGCGAGGTGCTGATCTTGTCTCCTTCGAGATTCAGGAATTCATTGGCGGGTACATTCTCCGGAAGAATATAGCTGCCTTCGGCATGAAGCATGGCCGGGAAAATGATGCAATGAAAAACGATGTTGTCTTTTCCGATGAAATGGATCAATCGCGAATCATCGCTTTTCCAGTATTCTTCCCAGCTGCGGCCGGTCTGCTGCGACCAGTCGCGCGAAGCGGAAATATATCCGATAGGCGCATCAAACCATACGTACAGAACTTTTCCTTCGGAATCTGCCAGCGGAACTTTTACGCCCCAGTCCAGATCGCGGGTGACGGCACGTGGCTGCAATCCCTGATCAATCCAGCTTTTGCACTGACCATACACATTGGTCTTCCATTCCTTATGTCCTTCCAGAATCCACTCGCGGAGCCAGTTTTCGTACTGATCGAGCGGCAGGAACCAATGCGATGTTTTGCGTTTTACGGGTGCACTGCCTGACAGCGTTGATTTCGGATCAATCAGATCCGTGGCGTTGAGCGATGTTCCGCATTTTTCGCACTGATCGCCATAGGCGCGTTCGTTGCCGCAATGCGGGCAGGTGCCTGTGATGTAGCGGTCGGCCAGAAATTGTTTTGCTTCTTCATCGTAATACTGCTCCGATTCCATCTGTGTGAGTTTGCCCTCTGCATGCAGCTTTGAGAAGAATGCGGATGCTGTTTCGTGATGAACCGGAAGACTGGTGCGCGAATACACATCGAAGCTCATTCCGAAATCTTCGAATGATTTTTTGATTATTCCGTGATATTCATCCACCACCTGCTGCGGTGTAATGCCTTTCTGCCTCGCCTTGATGGTGATGGGAACACCATGTTCGTCGCTGCCGCCTATGAACAGAACGTCGCGTCCTGTTTTTCGCAGAAAGCGGACATAAATATCGGCAGGAACATAAACGCCGGCCATGTGTCCGATGTGTATCGGTCCGTTGGCATAAGGCAATGCAGTTGTAACTGTGTATCGTTTGTAGTCTTTCATGGGTCAATTAAGAAAAGGGCTGTCAACCCTTCGACTCCGCTCAGGATGACAGCTGTGTTTAAAAATCAATACCGGATTGTCACCGGCACACTTGTATGTTTTCTAACAAATTCTCCGATCCGGTCCATCTCTTCGCGGCTCATTTTTTCAAGTTGTTTTTCGGGTGTCGGCCGGTCAATCGGATACAACATCCATTCGATGGCGTTGATTTTCGAAACGAATGCAGCCAGCTTCAGGAGCGATTCTTCGGTGGTATTGTCAATTTTTTCGCCTTCGCTTTCACCTCGAAGCATCATTGTCTGAATGATTTTTTCGCCCTTGAACAACTCAATGAAATGCATCACATCACTCAACTCAATGCCTTTTGCAGCGCGGTTTATCAATTCAAACTGCTTCGGATCCGTACTGTCAAGTTTAAGCAATCCTTTATCAGCCAGTGCAACGGCATCGGCTACTTTCTGCTTGTGCAGCTGTGTTGAGTTGGTAAGCACCGTGATTTTTGCTGCAGGGGCATACTGATTTCTCAGCCGCACCGACTCCTGCATGATGAAATCAAATTCAGGATGCATGGTTGGTTCACCGTTGCCGGCATATGTGATGGCATCCGGAAGTTCGCCCGCAGCCTGCATTTCCTGAAGTTTCTTTTCAAGCTCTGCAATCACCTCTGTTGCTTTTGGCAATCCGTCGGCCGATGTTTTGTCTGTCCATCCGCATTCGCAGTAAACGCAGTCGAATGTGCAGATTTTTTTATTGGCAGGCAGCAGATTGATTCCAAGCGACAGTCCCAATCGACGGCTGCGCACCGGTCCGAAAATGATGCTTCCGAAAAGATGAGTATCCATTTATTTTTCTTCTTTGGACAGCTTGCCGAAACTTTCGTATGCTGCATCCAGAGCGTCTTCGAAAGAGGCAAATTTTTCATTCACCACTTTGCGGAATGCTTTCGAACGGGCAATACGGCCATTTTTGCGTTCTTCTTTAGGCAGACGTTCGAATTTCTTTTCGGCATGCTGAAGAGTGTCAATCACCTGATTTCTTTTTTCGGCGACTTTCTCCAGTTCCTTCATGATCAGTTCTCCGTCTTTTTCGTTGTATAACGACATGAGCATGATTCCGTCAACCAATACTTCGTTGGTCAGATAATTCACGTCTTTTTTGATTCCTCTTTTGTTTGCCATGGCTTATTTTGTTTGATTTGTTTTTGAAAAAATTTCTTTGATGGCGGAAAAAATTCCGTCTTTGTCAAAGCCGCATTCCTTCTTGAGTTCGGCAATTGTTCCATGCTCGATGAAACGATCGGGAACACCCAGTTTTATGAAAGGCAGGTAATACGAATGCTCCATCATAAACTCGGCAACCGCTGTTCCCAGGCCGCCTTTCACTGTTCCGTCCTCAATGGTGATGATTGCTTTGTGATTTTTGCATGCATGATGCAACGCATCTTCATCCAACGGTTTCAGATAAATCATGTTGTAATGCGAAACCGAAATTCCTGCTTCAGAAAGCTTTGAATACAGCGATATGACATCGTTTCCGGGTTGTCCGATGGTGAGAATGGCCACATCATTTCCGCTGCACAGTTTTTCGGATTTGCCGATTTGTAATTCAACAAAGGATTGTTTCCAGTCTTTTACTTCTGAATTTCCGCGCGGGTAGCGGATTGCAAAAGGTCCGTGCTTCTCAGACTGAGCTGTAAACATCAGATTTCTGAGTTGGATTGCGTTGATTGGTGATGCAATGATTATATTAGGGATGGCTCGAAGATAGGCCAGGTCATAAATACCATGATGTGTTGCGCCATCTTCTCCTACCAGTCCGCCACGATCAATGCCGAAAATAACCGGCAGATTTTGAATGGCAACATCGTGTATCAGCTGATCGTATGCGCGCTGCAGGAAGGTCGAATAAATAGTGCAAAAGGGAATGCGCTCCGATTTTGCCAATCCGGCCGCAAAAGTAACAGCATGTTGTTCCGAGATGCCGACATCGAAAACGCGTTCCGGGAAACGGTTTTGCATGATGTTGAGCGAACTGCCTGTGATCATTGCAGGTGTGATGGCGCAGATGTTTTCATTTTGTTCGGCAAGTTCTGTCAGGGTTTTGCCATAAACGACCTGATATTTGGGCGGTACGGAATCGCATGATGTTTCCAGAATTTCCCCTGTTTTTGCATCGTAACGGCCTGGAGCATGAAAGGTTACCTGATCTTTTTCGGCGGGTTTGTATCCTTTGCCTTTTTTGGTGATTACATGAAGAAGCTTTGGCCCGTTGATGTCGCGCAGGTCTTCAAGAACATTGATGAGTTGTTTTATGTTGTGGCCGTCCACAGGACCAAAGTATCGGACATTGAATGCTTCGAACAGATTCGATTTTTTCAACCAGGTCCATTTTAGCGCTGTTGATGTTTTATTGGCGATTTTCTGAACAAAAGTGCCTTTGAATATGCGCCAAATGCTTTGTTTAAGTCTGTTGTAGGTGTGCGATGCTGTAATACGTGTCAGATACCGGGTGAAGGATCCTGTGTTTTCGTCAATGGCAATTCCGTTGTCATTCAGTATAACAAGAATATTGTTTTTCAGAGCTCCTATGTTGTTGAGCGCTTCAAAAGCTTCGCCTCCTGTCATGCTGCCATCACCGATTACGGCAATGTAATGATTGGCGTTTATACCGCTGTCCTGCTCTCCGACAGCCATTCCAAGTGCTGCAGAAATGCTTGTGCTGCTATGTCCGGTGCCGAAAATATCGTGTTCGCTTTCAGAAATTTTCGGAAATCCACTGATGCCATCTTTCTGACGGATGGTGTGAAATACATCGCGGCGGCCAGTCAGAATTTTATGAATATATGACTGGTGCCCGACATCCCAGATGATGCGGTCTTTTGGTGAATCAAAAATGTAGTGCAGGGCGATGGTGAGTTCTACTGCGCCCAGATTGGCTCCCAGATGTCCCGGATGCCGTGCCATGTTTTCAATTAAAAAATCACGGACTTCCTGCGATAACATAATAAGCTCCTGCGGAGACAATTTTTTCAGGTCTTCGGGGCCGTCGATGCGGGATAAATATGTGCCGGCTTTTACTACCATATTTCGGGGTGCAAAGGTAATGATTTAAGAGATACGATTTGTGATTTTTGATTGTCGATCTGTTGTGCGTTTTGGGGCTTTATTGTTAAGAATATTGACTAACGGAAGGTTTTTTGTTTAATTGTATTTGATTTTCTGATGACTGATTTTCTGGACTTTGGATATAAATCCGTTACACGTTACAGTCGTTACACGTTACAGTCGTGGAATTTATCACGCTGAAGCGTGGCGTTACTATCATTACATTACAGTTTTCAGTTCGCCGCGGCGGATCAGCAATCTGTTGTCAGTCCATTGCTGCGTTGGAACCGCATGCGGCAATCCTTATGCTGCAGGCCTCTGTCGCCGCCTTTTAATTAGAGACTTTGTAAAAATTTTAACTTGCGACTTTGTCATCGCATCAATTTTTCAATTTCATCAGCTTCTAATGGAATTTCGGTCATTAGATTAATGGGTTCATCATCAACCAGAATGTCGTTTTCAATGCGGATACCGATGCTTTCTTCCTGAATGTAAATGCCGGGTTCGCAGGTCAGCACCATCCCTTTTTTCAGTGTCATGGTTCGCAGTCCTACATCGTGTACATCGAGGCCCATGAAATGCGAGGCACCATGCATGTAATATTTGAAGTAGAGCGGGGTGGATGTGGTATTGTTTTTTACATCATCAACCGAAAACAGTCCGAGTTCAATCATTTTCTGTTCCAGCATCAGGGCAATTTGTTTGTTTGTTTTTTCGATGGTGGTACCCGGGACAAGAATTTTCTTCGCTTCCTTCAATACGTCAAGAACCGCATTGTAGCATTGTTTCTGTCGTGGTGTAAATTTTCCGTTTACCGGAATGGTGCGCGAACAGTCGGCTGCATAATTGCCATATACAGCACCGAAGTCAAGCAGCATCAGATCTCCGTCTTTCAGCGGACAGTCGTTGGTGATATAATGGAGTACGCAGGCGTTTTCGCCGCCGGCAACAATGGGGCTGTATGCATGTCCTGATGCGCCTCTCCGTATAAATTCATGTGTTATTTCTGCTTCAACTTCGTATTCCATCATGCCTGGTTTTGTTGTTTTCAAAACGCGCGTGAATGCTTCTTTAGTAATACCAATGGCCTTTCCGATCATGTCAATTTCTTCCTGTGATTTACACAGACGTAGTTCTGTAGTCAGCGGTGTGAGCCGTTCGTATTGATGGAGCGGAAAAAGATTTTTTATTTCATCTATCATACGACGGTTTGCATCGTGAGTGTTGGTGCTGTATTTCAGATATTCGTTTAAACCCATGTAGATGTTGCGCGATTGCTGCGTCATGTCGCGCAGTGCGGCTTTGAAGTCTGCAGCCCATTTCACTGTTTTAATGCCGGAAAGTTCCGATGCCTTTTCGCGGCTCAGGCGCTTGCCATACCAGATGACCATGGTGGGATCGGCTTCCTGAATAAACAAGACTTCGCGCAGATTCGGATCGGGGTGGTGCGGACACAGACACAACAACGCATTTTCTTCATCAATGCCTGTGAGATAATAAAAGTCGGAGTTCTGTCGGAAAGGGTAGTCCTGATCGCCGCTCCAGGGCATGTGTTCGTTGCCCGCCAACACTACAATGCTTTCGGGTTGTAGTTTTTCTATCAGATTTTTTCTGTTTCGTTTAAAGAATTCGGGTGACATTGGTTTATAGCGCATGATTTTTTTTGGCTAAAATACAAAATTCTGGCAGCCGTCAGTAGTCAGTGATCAGCTGTCAGCATAATTTGTTAGTGGTCGTGCGTCTCCGTGACAGTGCTTCTCCTCAACCTCAATCAGGGCGCGCGTCTTCTACGCGTGACCTTACATCTTAAAGGAGCTTCACGTAAAACGTGACAGGTCGCACACATTGTCCCTGGGGCCTTTGGCCCAAGGCTAACATATTTAGCGCTGGAATTTACTCCGCCGAGGCGGAGGCGCATCCAATTGTGCTGCGCAGCTTTTTTCATGCCTTCGGCTCCTGAATCATTTCCACATCCTCTGAAGATAAAAGATGAAAGTAAAAAGCTCTGTCCTGAGCTTGTCGAAGGGACAAAATTGATTATCTAATATTTGCACATAGGCGCATGAGTCGCATCTTACATGAGCCCCATCTTTCCCCATCTTTTCCAGAATCACATATTTCCACATACGCCGAACCTGTCACAGCTTGCCGGGTTTTACGCGGTTTCACGTGAGGCGTCACATGAGCGAAACGACACATCTTCACATTCATTCGTATCTCGTATTTCTTATTTCGTATTTCTTATCTCGTATTTCGTATTTCCAATCCTCCGCTCATCCGGTAAAAACCGTCATTCGCCGGAAAGTGTCTTTTCAGGTTATTCCTGGATAATACTTTTGCCACGTTTAAGCTTGGGGCGGGTAAAATGTAAATTTTTTCATATATTAATTTGTCGGCTTTGCAGAGAAAGGAGGTTCGGAAAACGGAAAAAAGAGCAGATTGGTATATTGTTGGAAAACGAAGGAAACAAAAATGACTCAAAAACGTTTCCTGTGTGTAAAAAGTATTTATCTTTGCGGCATGGAAGAAAAATTGAAATATATTCTGGAAGAAGCGTCAAAGCAC
Source organism: Bacteroidales bacterium (assembly GCA_035390965.1). Lineage (GTDB taxonomy): Bacteria > Bacteroidota > Bacteroidia > Bacteroidales > DTU049 > GWF2-43-63. Next base: position 24,892 of record DAOPKE010000027.1, read on the forward strand.
TTTATGCGCTATGGCATCAGAAGTATGTCGATGGATGACATTGCAAGGGAGTTGGGTATTTCGAAAAAGACCTTGTATCAGTATTTTGCTGATAAAAAGGAATTGGTTCATTCCGTTATGAAATTTCATATGGATTATACCAATGATTGTTTTCGGAACATGAAGGAAACGCCGGGAAATGCGATAGATATTTTGTTGCGGGTGAGTGAGATATTGATTGAACAGCTTGGACAAATGAATCCTTCGGTGAAATACGACCTGAGCAAATATTATCCTGAAGCTTTTAAAACGTTGATGGATTACAATCGCGGACAGGTGCTCGATCATATTGAGCGCAATCTGATGCAGGGAATCAAGGAAGGACTATACCGCAAAGAAATGAATACCCGCATTATTGCATATTTTTATCTGATACGAATGGATCAGGTGATGGCCATGGAACCCGATGATGAAAAAATGAAAAGCATTACAACAGAAGCCATTCTGAATGAGCTTTTCGTTTACCATGTCAGAGGTATTGCGAATGAGAAGGGCATTGAATATCTCGAAAACACTTTGATGAAAGATTTGAAAAACAAAAGAAAATAAAAAAGTTTCTTACAAAACCAGAACGCTATAATCCGACGAAAGATGAAACAAACAATCATTTTACTAACGCTGTTTCTTTTTTTGTGCAATCATGGATCTGCACAGGAAAAGCTCAGTCTGACTCTTGGACAGGCGCAGGAATATGCGCTTGATCACAACCGCACTTTGAAAAATGCATCGCTCGACATTCAGAAAGCCGAAGCCAACAAATGGTCAACGCTTTCAACCATGTTGCCTCAGGTAAACGGGTCCGTCGATTATGCAAACATGATGGGATATCAACTCACCATGATGGGATTTGACATTGCCATGCCGCCCTATGCCACCATTGGTGTGACCACTTCAATCTCGCTGAGTGCATCGCAGGTGATTGGCGTACAGATGCAGAATATTGCTGCAAAAATGGCTGACATCACTTTGAAGCAAACCGAACAGCAGGTCACCAACCAGGTAAAGACATTGTATTTCTCTGCGCTTGTGATGGAAGAAACAACTGTTTTGCTTGATTCAAATCTTGCCAATATGAAGAAACTGCTTGCGCATACCGAGAATTCAGTTAAAGTAGGCATACTCAATCAGACCGATGCAGATCAGCTTGCAGTGCAGATTGTAACAGTTGAGAACACAATCAATTCTGTCAAACGATCGCTCGAAATGATATACAATGCTTTGCGCCTGCAGCTGGGAATCAGCGTGGATACAGAGATTGAGCTTACTCAGGCCATTGACGAACTCGTGAATATTGAGAAAGCAAATTCATTGCTCAGTGTTGGATTTTCTTCGGAAAACAGCTTCAGTTATCAATTGCTGAAAAGCAGTGTTGATCTTTCAAAAGCACAGGTCAACATGAAAAAGTGGGCTTATGCTCCATCAATCTCGGCATATCACAGCTACACCAAAAAAGAATATTTCAGCGATGAGCCAACGATGAACATGACGCCCCCGAACATCATAGGGCTCTCTCTGAAGGTGCCGATTTTTTCGAGTGCCAGCAGATATGCCTCACTGAAAGCCGCTCAGATTGATTATGAAAAACAACTCAACACACTGGCCGATGCCGGAGAAGGTCTTGTTATCCAGCACAGGCAGCTGTGTTTCAATCTAAGCAGCGCACTCGAAACATACGAAACGCAGAAGAGAAATATTGAAGTCAACCAACGGATTTTTGAAGACATTTCGCGCAAATTCGAGAATGGTATGGCTTCGAGTCTTGAAGTCACAACGGCAGGTTCAGGGCTGATTACGGCACAGAGCAATTATGTCCAGACATTGCTGAATCTTGTCTCGGCTCAGATTGCAC
>DAOPKE010000027.1:26879-31922 GCA_035390965.1 Bacteroidales bacterium
GCACAGAGCAATTATGTCCAGACATTGCTGAATCTTGTCTCGGCTCAGATTGCACTTGAAGAATTACTGCAAAACGGAAATTAAAAAATGAAAACAATAAAAAAACAAAATACAATGAACAGATTGTTTCAGACAATAATTGTTGCAGGCCTGGCTATGTTGGTTGTCAGTTGCGGAACCAAAGGTAAATCAGAAGAGCAGGTCGTTGTGGAAAACAAGGTTGAGAAAGTTAAAGTTGAAGCGATACAAAAACAAACGGTCGCGCGTAAACTTGATTTATCAACGACTCTTGAAGGTTATGAAACCATGAAAGTTTCTCCTTCGCTTACCGGAAATATTGAGCACATTTATGTTGAAGTGGGTTCATATGTTGGTGCCGGACAAATGCTGGTGCGTATGGACCAGAATAAATACAATACGGCGAAACTTGGTTTTACGCAAGCCAGCATTGAGTTTGAACGTGTAAAGGCATTGAAGGAAACAAACACTGTTTCGCAGCAAACCTACGATCAGGCCAAACTGGGATATGATCAGGCCAAGGAAAGTCTGAATTTTCTTACGGAGCACACCTTTGTTAAAGCTCGTTTTCCGGGCGTTGTTTCAGCAAAGAATTATGTTGATGGAGAGTTGTACAGCGGAGCGCCGATTCTTGTTATCACTCAGATCAATCAGCTCAAAGCATTGGTTTCTATTCCTGAAACGTATTTTCCGTTGATAAAAACAGGCATGACAATGAATCTGCGATCTGATATATATAAAGATGAAACTTTTCCTGCTTCTATCGAAATTGTGTATCCAACCATTGATCCGGCCACACATACATTCCAGGCAAAACTCAGGATTCCGAACGGAACATCAAAACTTCGCCCGGGTATGTTTGTGCGTACTACGCTTGAAATGGGCGAGGTGGAAGCGTTGCTGGTGCCTTATCAGGCCGTGTTGAAGCTGACCGGATCGAATGAAAGGTTTATTTTCGTCAATGAAAATGGTGTCGCAAAACGTGTTTCTGTATCACTTGGTCAACGCTATGATGATAAAGTGGAAATTATTTCCGATCAGGTGAAAGAAGGGGATCAGCTTGTTATCCTTGGTCAGACCAAACTTGTGGATGGAACAAAACTCGAAGTGATTAAATAATTGAAAAACTGAAATCGTTTGCAGCCCGCTTCTTATTGACAAATTCAGATAAGTGAGAAGTAAATTGCAAATGCATAAACTGAAAACCAATGGCTATTTACAAATCTGCAATCAATAAACCGGTCACAACTATTCTTCTGTTTGTGGCCATCCTGGTAGTTGGATTGTTTTCGTTCTCACGATTACCCATCGACCAGTTTCCGGATATTGAAGCACCCTATATAACAGTGATGACAACCTATCCGGGAGCCAGCTCCAGTGAGGTTGAAACCAATGTGACCAAGGTGCTCGAAAACACATTGAACTCTGTTGACGACCTCGATGAGCTTACCTCCACTTCGAAAGACAACATGTCGTTGATTATGCTGAAACTCAAGTGGGGAACCAATCTTGACGAAGTCATTAATGATGTGCGTTCGTATATTGATCTTACAAAAGATTATTTACCGACGGGTTGTTCGAATCCGTTTATTTTTAAATTCAGCACCAGCATGATGCCTATCATCATGTTTGCTGTTACTGCCGATGAAAGTTATGCCGGTCTGGATAAAATTCTGAACGATCAGGTCGTGCCTCAGCTCAATCAGGTGGATGGAATCGGAAACATTTCCATTTCGGGCTCGCCAATCCGTTATGTGTATATCGATCTCGATCAGGAGCAGATGGATGCTTATGGAATCTCGCTTGAACAGGTGGGTTCGGCCATTAGCAGCAACAATCTGAATGTGTCTTCGGGTACTGTAAAAATGGACAAGGAGCAATATGCATTGCAGGTGCGGAGTGAATATGTCGAGAGTGAAGAAATTGCCGATATTGTTGTGAAAACCACGATGGATGGCAGGCAGGTTTTTGTGCGCGATATTGCTCAGGTGAAAGATACCATCAAGGATCTGACACTTGATGAAAAAGTGAATGGTCAGAATGGTGTGCGGCTTGTGATTGCAAAACAATCCGGAGCCAATACTGTTCAGGTTGCTTCGGATGTGCAGAAACAACTCGAAAACATTAAATCAGCGCTTCCTTCCGATATTGAAATTTCGGTGATTTACGATTCTGCCGAAACCATCAAGGATTCCATTTATAGTCTCGAAGAATCCATTATGTTTGCTCTTCTTTTTGTTGTGTTGGTGGTGCTGTTTTTCCTCGGCCGCTGGCGTGCAACACTTATTATTGCGCTTACCATTCCCATTGCTTTGGTGGGTTCTTTTGTCTATCTGGCTTTTGTTGACAGTTCTCTCAATATTATTTCATTGTCTTCGCTTACTGTTGCCATAGGACTTGTGGTTGATGATGCTATTGTTGTGCTTGAAAACATTATTAAACATATTGAACGTGGCTCTACGCCGCGCGAAGCCGCAGTTGCTGCAACCAATGAAGTTTGGGTGTCGGTTATTGCAACCACACTTGTAATTATTGCTGTATTTCTTCCGCTTACCATGCTTGGCGGAATGGCCGGAATCATGTTTAAGGAACTTGGATGGATTGTTACCATTGTTATTGCCATCTCTGCCATTGTTGCCATTTCTCTCACGCCAATGCTCGCTTCGCGGATTCTCCGGAAGAAAAAAGTAGCTGTTGATAGTAACGGACATATAATTGAAGAAAAAGAAAAATCGTTGTGGTATGATCGTTCAATCGGAAGGATGCTTCATAAGCTCGATCTGCGATATGCCAATATTCTGCGTTGGTGTCTCAATCATAAAAAATTAACGATGCTGATTGTGGTTGTTTTCTTTGTTGTGTCGTTGATTCCCGCACTGACAGGGCAGATCGGCACCGACTTTATGCAGCAGAGCGATGGAGGCCGGCTTACAGTTACGGCAGAACTGCAGCGTGGAACACGTCTGGAAGAAACCATGAAAACCGCACGCAGACTCGAAAGCCGCTTTATGGAAATTGCGCCTGAAATAAAAATTATCTCTACAACCGTTGGTTCCAGCGACGAGGCCACCATTTCAGCCATGTTCTCGACAGCTACCAACAACAAGATTTCGATGACGGTGGTGTGTAGCGACAAGAGCGAACGTAAACGAAGTATTTTTGAAATTGCAGAAGTGCTGCGTCAGGAAATGCTTTTGTATCCCGAACTCACAACATTCCAGGCGCAGGTTGCAGGTATGATGGGTGGTGGAATTGCCGGCACTTCAACCGTTAATGTTGAAATTTACGGATATGACTTCGATCAGACAGCGGTTATGGCCGAAACAGTAAAGAAAGCCATTTCGGAAAATGTGAAAGGAGCCCGCGATATTACCATCAGCCGCGAGCCCGATCGTCCCGAGCTGAAAGTGGTTGTTGATAAACAAAAACTGGCCATGCATGGGCTTTCTTCATCAGCTGTTTCAATGTATGTGCGCAACAGGGTCCTTGGTATGAATGCCGGTTTTCTGAAAGAGGAGGGCGAAGAGTATGATATTGTTGTACGCATGAAAGAGGAAAACCGCAATTCGATCAGTGCTATTCTTAATTTGAGTATTCCAACACCAAGCGGTGGAAAAATAAAACTCAGCGAGATAGCCAGAGTTGAAGAATTCTGGACTCCACAGACCATCACCCGCAAAAGTCGTCAGCGTATTGTAACAGTTGCAGTGACACCTTACAAAACATCGCTTGGAGAGCTGGCTGCAGGTGTTAAGGATGAATTGAAAAATATTGAAGTTCCCAATGGCATTACATTGAACATTGGTGGTGATTATCAGGAACAACAGGAAACATTTGCCGACATGACATTGTTTATGTTGCTAATCATTATGCTTGTGTTCATTGTAATGGCGTCGCAGTTCGAGTCATTCAAAAAGCCCTTCATTATTATGGCTTCGGTGTTTTTTGCTTTCTCAGGAATCATTCTTGCTTTGTTCATTACCGGCACAACACTCGATATGATTGGTGCTCTTGGTGCCATTATGCTTGTAGGTATTGTTGTGAAAAACGGCATTGTGCTTGTTGATTATACTAATCTGATGCGTGATCGAGGTTACGAATTGAAGGAAGCTATTGCGCTTTCCGGGCAGTCGCGACTTCGTCCTGTGCTCATGACCGCTCTTACGGCTATTCTTGGTATGGTTCCGATGGCCATAAGTACCGGAGCCGGTTCCGAAATGTGGCGCCCGATGGGTATTGTTATTATCGGAGGCCTTACCGTTTCAATGTTTCTTACACTGATTGTAGTTCCTGTTCTTTATGGTATTATGTCGCGTCATGGTGAACGTGATGAAACAGAGCGCCAGCGCAAGGAGTTTATTTTTATGGAAATTTCTGACGAAACCTCAACAACTTCAAAAAACTAATCGAATGAAAGCTGTATTCATTGTTTTTAACCAATCACACACAGAGCGTGTAGAGTATATGCTCGATAAACTCGGCATCCGGGGTTTTACTTTTCTCGAAGATGTTCAGGGACGTGGAAATATTGATGGAGAGCCACATAGAGGAACACACACTTGGCCTGAGATGAATTCGGCAGTGATCACTATTGTGCAGGATAATCAGGTGGATGATTTACTCAAGTCGGTTCATAAACTCGATCTTCGCAATAAAGCCGCCGGTGTGCGTGCTTTTACGTGGAATATTGAGCAAATGATGTAATAAAGATCATCGAATCATGAACATTGAACAAGGAGGGATGAAGGATGTTTTAAATGAATTATCCTTCAGCGTTATCCTTTCCTTGTTCATGATTCCTTGTTCAAAGTTCGGTGTTCATGATTCAAAAATTTATTATCTTTGCATCCCCTTAATTAAAGGGGGTTGTTAGCTCAGTTGGTTCAGAGCGCATGCTTCACACGCATGAGGTCACTGGTTCGAATCCAGTACAGCCCACCAGCAAAACCGAGTCTTTAGCTCAGCTGGTTTAGAGCGCTTGCTTGACAGGCAAGAGGTCGGCAGTTCGAACCTGCCAAGACTCAC
>DAOPKE010000028.1:0-7701 GCA_035390965.1 Bacteroidales bacterium
TTAAAGTACCCTGATGCTCATTTTCCATTTCAACACCATAGGTGTAGATGTAAAAATATGTGCCGTCAGAGAAATTTTCGCCATCGAAATCATTCATATAACTCTCGCCGGTACTTTCCCAGATTTTTTTACCCCAACGGTTGAAAACCTGCAGATTTCCGGGAATCCGTTCAGCATTCTCAATAAAAAAGACATCGTTCAAGCCATTACCATCGGGCGTAATCACATTATAAAAAGTAGGTTCTGCAATGACCTGAACAGAGGTATAAGCCGTATCGGCACAACCATCGGCAGAAGTAACAATCAGAGAAACGGAAAACACACCATCATCATTATAAGAATGAATAACCGACTGCGCGTCTGTAGAAGTAGTGTTGTCGCCAAAATTCCAAAACCAGTCAGACACACCCGTACTCGTACTGCTGAACGTAATTTCAGGATCAACGATTGAAGTGATTTCAGGAGTAGCCGTTATATTGGCAATCGGCTGATTGAAAACATTGATGTAATTTGTATAGGTTACCGTATCGTCGCAGCCTTGCGCAGTAGTAACAATCAGCGATACATCGTACAATCCGGCTGCATTGAAAGTATGAGACGGATTTTGCACCAACGATGTTGTCATATCGCCAAAATTCCATTGCCAGACTGATCCTGCCGGGTCAGACAAATCGGTAAACTGAACAGGAAGAGGTTGACATCCTTCGTGGACATCGGCAGCAAACGAAGCTACCGGGGCCTGATGAACTATCACCGTATCATACGTAGCAGGGCTCGTACAACCACTATCGGTTACTTCAAGACTTACCCACATAGTACCACCGGTAGGCCACTGCAGATTGTATGGTCCGGCTCCGGAACCGCTGAGAACATTTGCACCACTGAAAAGCCAATTGAATGTGGCAGTAGAAGAACCTGTGCCAGTATAGGTAATCGTTGAGAAATTATCAGAGCAAACCGGAGAAGTAACAGTAAAGGTAGAGGTTGGTACAGAAACCACATCGACAAAAACGCTGTCTATAGCTGTTAAACCACTGACTGTATCTGTAATTTCAACGACATACCAGGTGTCATGCGTAGGATAAACCTGAGGCGGATCGAAAACCGTGGGGCCATGATCCCAATCAACCAATACGTTTGCAGGACACAGAATTTCAATATTATCGAGTCCCCAGTGATCGTTGGTCAAACTGGAATAATCAATCTGAATCCATCGGAACATAGTAGAAGAGGTCTGGGCAGCTGCAGGAATGGGAAATGTATAGTTGGCCCAGGTTGTAAAAGGTGTTACATAAGGAGAAGAGATACAGGTTCCGGAAGTGCCGGGGTTGGTAGTCAGCATAACACCATCGGGCTGAAAATAAACGATATCGACCCAGGTAGCACCTGCATTGATGGAATATTGAAGGGAAACACCCTCGTTGTATTCATCAATTCCTTCGCATGGTGATGATTGTGACTGGGTAGCGTATTTCATATCAAAAGATATTTCACAGGCACCGTTGACATCAAAAGCGACAGTGGTCAGGGTGCGAGGCAGAGGCACAGCGCTTCCCATCCACATGTAAATGGTGCCATCGGCTGTAGGATTGCAAGGATTGGAGAAATCGACGCCAGTGGTTGCAACCCATCCGGTACCGGCAGTTCCGTTGTTAAAGTCATTATACATCAAATAACCGCAAGCTCCGGCTGAAGAAAGCGTTACCGGATCACCAGCGCAAACCGTTGTGGGATAAGCCGATGCAACCACAGTACATTGAGCAGATACTTCAACCATTGAAAAACTGCCAAACAGCCAAAAAATTAATAAAAGGATTTTTTTTAATTTCATAATCGCTTATTTTTGGCGGATTACTTTGTTAATCAGTTCAAATTTTGTCAGTGTCGCTTTTGGGTTGTCATAATTCAGAAAACGGCTGAAAATGCTCAGCGTTTTATCCCCAAAAGAAAAACAACGACCTTCGGCTGTTCCGTTTCCGGCAATTTCAATGTTGCGATGGTGTTCTGCGGTCATTTTTTCACCACAGTTAAAGCATTCGCCATGATAATACATCAGCACATCCCATTCAGCAACAATCGCATAATCATTCGTGTTTTCAAGTTTCAACAAAACATGTTCCCTGAAAAACCCATTGGCTTCATCGTTGCAGGCTGTAACTTTGTAATAAAAATTCACGCCTTCGATTTCGTATAAAAACTCCCAGTTACCGCTACGCTTGAATTCAACCTCCTGTGAATACAGATTATTGACAGCAACCATAGAAATCAAGACAAACAAGGTAATTATCCCCCTAAAAAGATGTTTCATGTGAAAAATTTTGAATTAGACACTTTTTTTTTCCAAACGTTTAAAAAGTTGTTTGCAAATTTAATTAAAAGGGTTTTAATTTCATAAACAAAACGGTGGGGTATATCGAAAAATACTCAAAAATAACACCCGAAAACCCGAAAAAAAACTCAACAAAAAGTTAATCAAGCCCGTATTAATCTGACTATGAAACACTTAATCTGATAAAACGCAACATCCTATTTCGGCCGAAAAAATCGTTTCGAATCTCAGAATAAAACCCAAACTGCTTGCTCATTTCACATAATTGTAAATCCATCATCGGATTAATTTCGAAATACATAGCAGCTGCATCGTGTTGAAAGATCTCTGCTATTCGCCTGTAAAAGCGCAACGGATCTGAATCAGGAACAAACAAGGCGATTTCCGGCTCATACAACCTCACCCTTTCAGCCATTGTTTCGCGCTCACTATCAAGTACATAAGGCGGATTGCTGACAACAATGAGTTTTTTCCCAGCATCAGGACAATACACAGCTTCGAGAATATCCAATTTCAACCAGCTGATTTCAAGTCCATGAAAAACAGCATTTTCAGAAGCCAGCTGCAGTGCAGCATCCGAAATATCAATACCCGAAACTTTTGCCCCGGGCAATCTGCTTTTTAAAAGCAAAGCTAGACAACCGCTGCCCGTGCCAACATCAATAATTTCGAGCTGATCCTGCTCTTTTTCGTGCATACTAATAACCCACTCCGCCAGCTCTTCGGTTTCGGGCCGTGGAATGAGCACGTCAGGCGCAACCTTTATTTCAAGCCCGCCAAACCATGTTTTTCCAATCACATACTGCACCGGTTCGTTTTCCATTAATCGATTGACTGCAGACTGAATACTCTGAAGCATTTGCGGATCATCAATTTTCCCACCAATGGAATACAAGCCGGCACGATCGGTATGTAAAAGAGAGGCCAGCAGATATTCGGCCACCGACTTTCCCTCGGCAGCATCAGAATATAATTCGCCGAGAGATGAACCAATTTTCGCAATGAATTCGCGGATAGTAGCAGGTTTCATAAATACAAATATAATCAAAAAGACACAATCGCCCGGCATGGCTTGCAAACATTTTCTTACTTTCGCAGCATGAATTCCGATGAACACTACATGCAACGATGCCTGCAACTGGCCGAAAACGGTTTTGGGAAAACGGAGCCCAATCCGTATGTGGGTGCTGTCATTGTACATCAGGACAAAATAATCGGAGAAGGATTTCACGAGGTCTTTGGTGGACCCCATGCCGAAGTGAATGCAGTTGCCGCTGTATCTGATAAACAAATGCTGAAAGACAGTACGCTTTATGTCAATCTGGAGCCCTGCTCCCATCATGGTAAAACACCCCCATGTGCAGATATGATTATCCGACTTGGTATTCCTCGCATTGTTATTGCCATGCAGGATCCAAACTCACTGGTTGCCGGAAAGGGAATAAAAAAACTAACTGACGCAGGAATTGAAGTTAAAAACGGAATTCTCGGACAGGAAGCCCGCTGGCTGAACCGACGTTTTATTACTTTTCATTCGAAAAAGCGCCCATATATCATTCTGAAATGGGCACAGACAAAAGATGAATTCATTGACATAGACCGTAGTGACCCTTACGCAAAAAAAAGAGACAACTGGATTACAGGACCGGAACTGAAAATACTTGTACATCGCTGGCGAGCTCAGGAGCAAGCCATACTGATTGGTTACAACACACTGATAAACGACAATCCTCAACTGAACGTTCGCGAATGGACCGGAAGAAATCCGCAACGAATCCTCATTACAGACACTATCACAGATGAACATTTCAATATTTTCAACGAAGACATGAAGACAATTGTTTTCAATCCGGCACAGGATTCAATCACTGAAAAAGCTGAATACATCAAACTGGACTTCGACGAAAATCTTCTCAATAATATTCTGAAAACGCTTTTTGACAAAAACATCAGCAGTGTGATGATAGAAGGCGGTCGTCAAATCCTTGAATCCTTCATTAACAGCGGGCTTTGGGATGAGGCACGTGTTCTGACAGGCAACAAAACATTCGGGAAAGGGCTATCTGCGCCGGCTTTGAATAATGCAAAAGAAATTGAACATAGAAGTTTCGACAAGGATTTTATGCAGATTTACATCAATACCTCAACAAAATGATCTGGCTTATACTGGCATTGCTGACATCAACACTGATAATGGTTTGTTTCAAACTGTTTCCAAAATTCGGTATTGATACACTTCAGGCCATAGCCACAAATTATATTGTCGCATTTATTGCCGGCTACATTACAACAACACCCGAAAGTGCAACATTTTATATAGAATCAGATTGGTTTTTACTAAGTATTGCATCCGGCATTCTTCTGATTCTGGTTTTTTTTGTTTTTGCTTCATCAACACACAAAGCAGGCATAGCCATCACATCGGTAAGCAGCAAAATGTCAGTGTTGATCCCAATCACGCTTGGATTTTTTGTGTTTGGAGAATCTATGCAGGCACTAAAAATTGCAGGCATCATCATTTCATTACCTGCATTCTACTTCATTTTTAAAAGGAATGAACATTTTCATCTGAAAAGTTCTCTGCTTATTCTACCCATACTGTTGTTTGCAGGAAACGGGGCTAATGATTCGCTGCTTAAAACTGCACAGTTTTTCTATCTCCGCAACGATGGCGATCTGGTAAGCTATCTGACGGCAGCATTTGGAATTGCTTTCTGTATCGGACTTTCCATAGTTCTTATCCGCTCAATTAAAAACAAAAAACGAATTGAATTCAAAAACATACTGGCCGGCATCCTGCTCGGGCTGCTGAATTGGTATTCCACCCTGTTTTTTCTGAAAGGCCTCACTGTTGTTGATGTCACCGTTTTCATTCCAGTGTTTAATGCCGGTATTGTATGTCTGGGAGCGATTACCGGACTGGTATTTTTCAGGGAGAAAATGGGTGAATGGAATGTTTTCGGACTCGGATTGGCTGTGGTAGCCATTGTTTTAATCGCACTGGGAAATGGATGATGCTTTTCTGACCATACAAAAAGCCGCTCAGGCCATATTTAAAGACCGAAACAGCCGTTTTATAGGACTCGTATTTCCGGTTGACAATGAAACCCAGGTGAAGGAAATTCAAGCGCAGCTCCGCAAGGAATACTACGATGCAAGGCATCATTGCTTTGCATATATCATCGGATTTGAAAAAGAGTTTTTTCGCGCCAACGACGACGGAGAGCCCTCCGGCAGTGCGGGCAAACCCATTTACAACCAATTACTCTCGTCGGGGGTTACCAATGTTCTTGCAGTAGTAGTGCGGTATTTCGGAGGAACAAAGCTGGGTGTGCCTGGACTGATTAACGCTTATAAAACCGCAACAAAGCTGGCGCTCGACGAAGCCGGCATTGTTGAAAAACACACCGCCCGCACTTTAAAACTGAATTTTACCTACCCCGAAATAAATACTGTCATGCAGATAGTGCAAACCGATGGCGTAAAAATCAAAAATCAGCTCTTCGACAATAATTGCTCCATGGAGCTCCTGGTGCGTGAATCCATTATTAATGCCGTTTCATCGAAACTTGAAAAGGCGGGCATTTTCTGCGAGATTTCAAGCGGGTTGATGGTTTTTTGAATTTATACATCTCTTGCAAGAGAGCAATTATTGCTGACTTTGCCTCATAAAGACATCGGCTTTAAAAAAATATTTTTAAAATCCTGTCAAAACCATTCTTTTCTTTCTTAATTTTGGATGTCGGATTTCACCCAAAACATATTCAATTATTCTACGAATCAGCCCATGCCGATAAAAACAGTATTCCGTTTATTCATCCCGATCATTATTGTTCTGTATTCGTGTTCTTCAGCAGACAAGCCGGAGCGGTCATCCTTTATCTGGGAAAATGATTATTTTAACAACTACTTGAGCGATGAAGATCAAACGCGTCTGGATTCTCTGGGCATCACACACTTCTATGTGAAATACGCTGATGTCCAATGGAACCTGTTTCACGAAATGACAGAGCCGGTGTATGTTGATGACAAATATGGCTCATTCAATCTGTACAACATCACTCCGGTAATATTCATCACCAACGATGTGTTGCTTTTCAGCACTCCGGCCGACATCAAGCCCCTTGCAAAAAAGATCTACAACCTGTATTGTTACATTCATCAGAAAAATGCAGAAAAACTCATGCAAAGCTTCTATGAAAACAAGTATGACAGATGGACTGATGAATCCTCGGATAATTTTGACAACTGGACCAGATACTACGAAGCTGTGGAGGACGATCCTGATTCCATTGTTTCAAAATGGACCGCTGACAACAATGAATTGCTCATTGATTGCGACTGGACAGTATCGACCAAAGAAAAATATTTCAGTTTATTGAAAGAGTTACAGAAACTGGATGCCAAAATTGAAATCCAAAGCACGCTGCGTTTGTGGCAATACCGCGATCATGAACTGGCCGGCGTACCTCCCGTAGACCGTTGTCTGCTGATGTGCTACAGCACAGGAAATCCGGCCGATCCGGATGAAGAAAATGCCATCGTTGATCTCAAAACCATCAAGGAATACATCAATCACTCCGGCTATCCGAAAGAGCTGGATATTGCCCTGCCCGTTTATTCGTGGGCGGTGTTGTTCAGAAACAAAGAATTCAGAGGTATAATCAGCCCTGTAACACTGACGGAGCTGAAAGAAATGTCGTTTCTTGAGCAACTGAAAGACACCACCCGATTCTTGGTAAAAACAGATACCGTTATCGGCGATTTGTATTACCGCTATGGAGACGAGCTCCGCTTCCAGGGCGTGAACACGAAAGAGCTGACCGACATTGCCACATGGGTGGATAAAAAAATCAATCCCGGAAAAAACGCCAGGGTTTCGCTTTTTTCATATGACACGTTGTATTTTAATCAGATCGGAAATGAAAACATTGATAAGATATTTCATATTTTTGAGTAGTCTGCTGATTCTGACACCAGCGCAATCAAAGGCCTGTGTGTATTTTGAATATGGCGAAGATGTGAGAATAAGTCTGTTCAGACTTATGAACGACCGCATGTTGGCCTACAGCCCATTTGTTTATACTTCACATTTGTTCAATGAAACTATTTCCAAATCACACAAAGATCTGAAGCGAAATCTGAATGAATGGAAATCAGCTCTGAAAGCCGACTTTCGTGATGAGGACATGACGGTTGTCCTATACAAAACCCCACCTGATCTCTTCTCCACATTGTATTATAAAAACCAGCTGTCTGTTTTTTTTGAAGGAAATGAATTTGTTAAAGTGCTGAATAAACCTGAAAACAGAGATTATCTCTGGTATCTGGTTGTATGCAAAGCCATCGAATACTGGGAACTTGAATTCAGT
>DAOPKE010000028.1:7801-31510 GCA_035390965.1 Bacteroidales bacterium
CATCAGATTTTTTTACCAGTAGATATGCTTTTCAGCTGGTCAGGATGCTTTTTCAAACAAACGATTACAAAAGTTGCGTGCATACCTATGAGAAACATTTTGCCGACCATGACACTGCATCGATTGTAAATCCATGGGCGTTGCATTACTGCGCAATATCTCAGGGTCTCACAGGTAACAGCATTGAAGCAAATTATCGTAAGAGTCTGGCATTTGACCAGAGCGATGACAAGAAATTCCGCATGTACACTACATTTGACAAAAGCCGGCATGTAGTGGAACAAACGATGCTGCTTGCCAAAAACAATCATGAAAAGGCGAACATTCTTGCCATGACCATTATGAATTATCCTGGTCAGGCACTTGAAACGCTGAATCAGATTGCGATGCTGGATCCACAGAATGAAATGCTGCAATTCCTTCTGATGCGCGAAGTGAACAAACTCGAAGACTGGGTGCTGACGCCAGAATTGTCTTTCAGTCCGCCTTCGGTAAACATGGCCAGCTGGGACAGTGTGACAGACACATACACCTATGTGAATTACATGAAAGACCGCAATTACATGCAGAAAGTGATTGCTTTTGTTTCATCAATTCGCAGCAGATCAGCCGGCGAAACTGCGCAGTATTATTCGCTCATGCTGGCTCATCTATACACGATGGCCGATAATACCTCAGCAGCGCTGCAACTGTTGCCGCAAACAGAAAATGAAAGAAACGGGCATTATGCAAACCAGGCCCTCATCGAAGAATTAATGATTTTGTCGTCGCAGAGCCATTTTTCAAACATTGCAAATCGTAACCGGGCCGGCCTGCTGATGGATAAAATGGAAAAATCAGTACGAGCTGGAAAAATGGAATCGCATACGTTTTATTCCATGTGCAAACGGTTCTCAAAAGCTTTTATGGCCATGAACGACCTGCCGAGGTGCATTCTGATGCTGGATAAAGCTGATAATTATCAATGGGATTTCCAATGGTATGAACAATATGATTCATTGGCCTATAGTTACGGATATTACTTCTACAGCGATATCATCAGACATCTGAATCAGTCTGCATCTTCGAAGGACATGATTGATTTTATCACCTTAACTGAGAACAAAAACAAAGGAGCCATGGATATATTTCTGACGTCGCAGCGATTGCCCGGAACAGCTCAAAGCCGCGAACTGTTAGGCTCCATATATTTCAGGGAAGGCAGAATGCTGGATGCGCTTGATACCTGGAAAAAACTGCCTCAGGATTTCTGGACCCGATATGAAGGATTCCGAAATTATCTGGGTAAAAATGTTTTCAGACCCAAACCAATATATCCTGAAAGCAATTCCAGACTGAGACTCAGACCTCAAATCAACAAATACAAAATGCTGTCAAACATTTTGAGAATTCAGGACTCCGCTCTGCATGCCGTGTCTGATCGGTACAAGTATGTGCTGCAACTTGCACATGCATGGTATAATGTTTCATACTTCGGCAACAGCTGGGGTCTGGCCCATTACGAGAATTCATGCAATGTGTTTGAATCATACGAATATGGATTCGAAGGGATTCCTTCAAGAGTAGATAATGACTCATCAGAGTATCACCAACTGAAAACATCTAAAAGTCTGTACCGCCAGGTGATTGATGGAAGCCCTGATCCGGAGCAGCGTTGCGAAGCTATGGCCATGTTGCAGCTCATCGCGTATGAGGAATGTGGAACGGTTGGTTTCCATCACTTCCCATATGCGGATGAGAAGACGTATGTGCCGATTTTCACAAAAGCGATGTGGAAAAAGTATGAGAACACCAGGATGTACAAGCGTCTGAATAAGCGCTGCAGCTATTTTCGCGACTTTCTGAAAAAGGCGAAGTGATGTCCAAACCGCGCTCTAATTCTCCCTCAGCAAGGTGCAAGTGCCATTCTGCTCAAAGGATTTTCCGGATTCCGTTGTGATTTTCACAATATAGAAATAGGTTCCTGATGCAGCTTCGGAGCCATTAATGGTTCCATCCCACATGAAATCCTTGTCTGTACTGTGAAAAACTTCGAGCCCCCACCGGTTGAATATTGAAAGATCAAACATAGTCAGATTGCCATAATAAACAATTTCGAAATAATCATTAAAACCATCACCATTGGGCGTAAATACATTTGGAATATTCAAAAGCTCCCCTACCACCAGCGGACAATGAGCTGTATCGGAACACATGCTGTCGGTGAATGCCATCAACACAATGTCATACAATCCTTCGATACTGTAAGAATGAATCGGCTGATATTGATCCGAAATGTTGCCATCACCAAGGTCCCACGACCAAACCAATTGTTCAACAGGAATTCCGAAAGTGTTTGTCGTATTGAAAAGCGTAACATCCACCTCAGCCAGAACAGGGTTAGGCTGCGGATTACACGACACTTCAGGAATAGTGTTGGCGTATATCTGAACGGAAACAGAATCAGTCATCGTGCAACCATTAGAATATGTTACGGTTAACGCAACATCGTAAATACCAGTAGTATTGAAAACAGTGGATGTATGAAGAGAATCAGTTGAGGTTAAACCATTCCCGAAATTCCAGAAAAATACAGGAGCAGGATAAATCAAGGAATCAGTTTCGACAGCAAAATCAGTAGTTACAGGTCCACATGCTGCAGTATGACTATAATAAATCGGAACATCCGGCGTCGCCAAAACCTCAACATACATATGAACTAATGTATCATAACTACAGATTCCGTCAACAGTAACAGAAAGCGAGACATCGTAAAATCCAGGAGTATCATAGGTCGTTGTAGGGTTTTGCAACGTGCTTGCAGAGCCATTTCCCATATCCCAGTTCCACGAAGTAACCGAACCATATACAACAGACTGATCAATAAACTGCAAAGGCATATCCGGACAAACCGGGGTGCTGGCAACAAACGCAGGAATACCAGAAATAACATGAATCGGATTGGTGGTATCCTGCTTCATAATCTGACAGGTCATAACACCAGAAGTATCATCATAATTATACAAAATCATTGTTGGCACAAAGTCACCACCCGTTTGATAAATATGTGTGTAAGTAATGCTTCCTGCATCAAAATCGCTGAACCCATCCCCATAAACCATTCTCACAGAATCCGCATTCAGATTGGTAGTTGTGAAGGTAACCATCAAAGGCGCGCAACCCGATAAAGGCGCATAAGTAAATTCTCCGGTCGGACCACCAACATGAACATATAATGGAAACACTGTATCCACAACACATCCGAAGTTATTAGTTACAGAAAGACTGATGTCATAATCACCCGGATCATAATAAACATGCTGCGGATTGGCCGTTGTACTGGTATTTGAAGTTCCGCTTGCAGAATCACCAAAATTCCACAGATATTGAATAACATCGGACGACGACGTATTGGAAAAGTCCACCACCAGCGGTGGGCAGAGTGTACTCACTACTGGCGCCGTAAAATCGGGAAATGGTATGGATACGGTGATATCCAATGAATAAGTGCTATCGCAACCATTAGCGTCTGTAGCAACCAGCGTTACTGTAAAAACCGTTGTCGTATCAACCAAATAATGATGCACTGGATTTGTTAGAGAACTTGCCGGACTGCCATCACCAAAATCCCATTCATAAGAAATGGCGGCAGTACTGGTGTTGACAAATGTAACCGTTTCGGAATAACAAAACACATTGTTTGCATGAGTGGTATGAAAGGAGGGATTTGGTTTTGTTGGCTGAATATAATTATAGAAAATTCTTGTACTGTCGCATCCTTTCGAATCTGTAACCGTTAGCGACAAATTGTAATTCCCTGCTGTGTAGTAGGTGTATTGCACAGTAGGATGAGCTGTTGACGTAGATCCATTTCCAAAATTCCATAACCAATCGGTCAAAACAGCCGGGGCAGCAGCACTGCTATTGTCGGTAAATTCAACAGTAAGTGGAGTACATCCTGTCAGTGGTGTAGTTGGTGTAAAATTTGGCGAAGGAAGCTGATTGACAATAATAACACTTGTTATTGTGGTATCATCAGTACAGCCCCAACTGTCAGTTGCAAGTAATGTTACGTCATAAACACCTGCTGTATTGTAACTATGACTAACCGACACCGGAGCTCCGGAAGATGTGGCGCCGTCGCCGAATGTCCATGCACGATTTGTGATCGCAACATGCGCTGTAGATAAATCAGAAAACACCACCGGATCGTACATACAGACTTCAGGAATATTGGACTGGAAATTGGCAAAAACCTCATCTACCCGCACCTGAACCTCAATCGAGTCGCGACAGCCATTTGAGTTTGTTACCAGCAATTCAACCATATAAGTCCCCGGAGCAGCATATGCATAATCTGGATTCTGAACAGTGTCCGTACCACCGTCATCGAAGGTCCAGAGCCATGTTTCGGCACCGACAGACTGATCGGTAAAATGCACTGTATCTGGATACGAACACAGCAAAGATGGTGATGGAGAAAAAGCAGCAATAGGTGGCCAGATAACAATATAATCTTCTTTTTGCAACGTGTCGCGACAACCATTATGTGTAGCCACAAGAGAAACTGTGAATGTTCCGGTATCACCATACTGATGTGTCGGATCAGGGCCACTGCCAAACTGTCCATCGCCGAAATCCCAATTCCAACTTTCAACAAATGCACTGGAGCTGTCATGAAATGCCACCATCTCACTATAACAAACAATGGTGTCCTCGGCAAAAAAACCTACCTGCGGATGTAATCCGGCCATGATGTAATTGCTCATGGTGATAGTATTGGTGCATCCTTCGGTATTGATGATGGAAAGAGTAACATTAAAAACGCCGGAATCACCATAAGTATGCAAAGGATTGACTGCAGTATCCAATGGCGAGCCATCGCCATAATCCCAGATATATGTAGTGCCTGCACCGCCCGAAGATGAAGTAAACTGCACGTCAAGCGGGACACAACCAGAAAGAATATCAGCCGAAAAAGTTATCGGAGGCGGAGCAATCTGCACATAGTTTGGTTTTGTAAGCGTTCCAACGCAACCATTAATATCAGTTACAGTAAGAGTAACAGAATAATTTCCAAAAGCATTGTATGTATTCGAAGCATTGGCCGAATCAGGCCCTCCGAAACTCCAAACATAATTTACATAGCCCGGATCAGCCATAAAATCAACAGTAAACGGCACCATGCAACCTACCGGATCGGGCGATGAAAAATCAAAAACCGGTGTCGGAAAAACCACAACAGTATCTGTAAATTGAGTATCCATAGGACATCCATAGGAATCAACGGCAGAAAATGATACTGTATAAATACCTGAATTCGTATAGGTATGAGACGGATTTAAAACCGTGGAAGTGCCCCCATCACCAAAATCCCACAAAGCCGATGCAATACCGGTATTCAAACATTGAAAGTTTACCGGAATCGGCTCGCAACCAGAATCAGGACCAAACGAAATATCAGGAACCGGCACAACAATATTGACAAAATTGTTCATTACCAACGTGTCTGAACATCCATTTGCATTTATCGCAATAAGCGTTACAGAATACTGCCCCGTGTTATATTGATGCGAAGGATTCTGATCTGTGCTTGTATTACCGTCGCCGAAATCCCAGAAATATGATAATCCCGAACCTGTTGAAGTATTGTTGAAATCTACAGATGCGGGAGAACTGCAGGAAATGTTGTTTGTGCTAGTAAATCCCGCAACCGGATTGGGATAAACAGTAACATAACTATTCATCGTCTGATTGGAAGAACAACCATAAATATCTGTAACCAGCAATATGATATTGTATGTGCCCGGATTGGTGTATGTATGTGAAGGATTTCCCGAAACAGAGCTGAATCCATCACCAAAATTCCAATTCCAGCTGGCTACAGGCCCGTCGCCCAAAGCAGTCATATCATTAAACTGCACTGTCAATGGCTGGCATCCGCTAACAGGAAATGCAGAAAGATCGGCCACCATTTTTTTATGAACAACAATATAATTGGTACGGGTAAAAGTATTTGAACCATTGGCATTGGTCACCTTAAGTTTAACAGTATAAGTACCATTGGAAGAATAAACATGCGTAGGATTTTGTAAAGCAGAGTGTGTGGTTCCATCACCAAAATCCCAATCCCAGCTGGTTGGATTGCCAGTGCTTTGATCCTGAAAAGACACTGAAAGGAAGCCACAACCCGATGTGGGCGTAATGGCAACAAAATTGGCAACAGGTGTTTGCGCCTGCAACAGCAAAACATTGCAAAAAACAATAACAGTAAAAAGAAATTTCTTCATAAGCAGCGTTTTTCTTGGCAGTATGAAACAGAGGCAAAACACAACCCTGGAAAAGCACATAACATTTGATGACGGTACAACGACAATGTTTAATCATCAAATTGCAAATATTCACATATCTGAATGCGTTTTATTTGAAAGAAGATGCAGTTAGACCTGACAAAAGAATTGATTTGAATAAAAAAAAGACATCTTTGTTTGAATTCAATAATTTAATAAAAAACCGATATGCAGAAATCTCCCAAACACACATTTTTAAAGCTTTTTGAAAATTCTTGAACAATAACTGCGTAATAATCAAAAATATTTATACCTTTGCAGCCCAATTTAATAACCAATCGAAAGGAGAATCGATTTATGATCATTGTTACACTGAAGGAAGGTGACACCATTGACAAAGCGTTGAAGAAACTGAAACGTAAATTTGAAAAGACAGGCGTTGCCCGAGAACTGCGCGACCGCCAGAAATTTACCAAACCCTCCGAACGCAAGAGAGAGGTTCAGTCCAAAGCTTTGTACGTTCAGCGAATGATTTCGAAACAAATGAACGGGTAGCGCTTGACTTTTGAGTAATAAATTACTATCTTTATCCCATTAATCACCGGTTAGTGGGATTTTTTTATGATAGAGCGGTTCATCACATACCTCACCAAGGAAAAAAGATACTCTTTACACACTGCCATTTCTTACCGCGCCGACCTGAATTCATTCAGGCAATATCTGGATAAGAATTATGACGGCGTTGCATTTGAAAAATGCACTCCGGTTATCATTCGTTCGTGGCTTGCAGAAATGGCCTCAATGAATTACAATCCGCGCAGTCTGCGCAGAAAAAGGACCGCGCTGTCTTCGTTTTATCGTTACCTTATATATATAGGACTTACAGAGACAAATCCGACACGCGGGATTCCGCTCCCCAAGCTCCCTGTACGGCTTCCGGTCTTTGCTGATGAAAAATCGGTGCAGACTATTCTTGCATCAGGCGAAAAGAACAATGATTATCCAACCGTGCGCAACCAGCTGATATTCGAGATCTTTTACGCCACCGGCATGCGACTCAGTGAACTCATCGGCATAAAAAACACAGACATTGATTATGGTAAGTGCACCATAAAGATATTAGGGAAAAGAAATAAAGAACGAATTGTTCCGTTCAGTAAGCAATTGCTGGAGCATATGAACGCATACGAATCATTGAAAAAAGAATGGTTTGATGATCTGGAAACAGATTCCAACTACTTTCTAACCAATACAGGCCGCAAACTATATCCAAAATATGTTTACAGGGCCATCCACCAATCGTTGGAAAATGTAACATCGCTGAGCAAGAAAAGCCCTCACGTGATGAGACACACCTTTGCGACACACATGCTACAGAACGGAGCAGATCTGAATTCGATCAAGGAAATGCTTGGGCATGCCAACCTTGCAGCCACACAGATATACACACACACGAACATCAAGCAATTGAAAGAAATCTACCATAAGTCACACCCTAAATCCTAAAACAAAGGAGGAAAAATTATGAAAATCAGCATCAGTTCAGTAAAATTCAAAGCTGACAAAAAGCTTGAAGACTTTATCCAGGACAAAATCGGGAAACTGGCTACAAATTACGACAATTTGATAAGCGGGGAAGTTACACTACGACTGGATAATTCGGCAAATCAGGAAAATAAAATCGCCGAAATCAGGCTAAATATTCCAGGCAACGATTTATTTGCAAAAAAACAGTGCAAGACATTTGAGGAGGCGACAGATTCAGCGCTTGATGCATTAAGAAAGCAATTGTCTAAACATAAGGAGAAAATACACCCATAAAAAATATTTTTTCAGAATTATTTGGTGTATTAAAAAAAGTTTGTACTTTTGCAGTCCCTTTTTGAGGGACTGCTTTTTTTAATAAGAGTAAATCAATAAGGGATCGTTGTTTAACACTGTGTATCAACATTTTCAAATGCCGATGTAACTCAGTTGGTAGAGTAGCGGTTTTGTAAACCGCCTGTCGGGGGTTCGAGTCCCTTCATCGGCTCTTTTTTGAAAATGAAAAAATAATGGGGAGATTCCAGAGTGGCTAAATGGGGCAGACTGTAAATCTGTTGGGCAACCTTCGGAGGTTCGAATCCTTCTCTCCCCACAAACAACAAGCGGAAGTAGCTCATTTGGTAGAGCGAAAGCCTTCCAAGCTTTAGGTGGCGGGTTCGAGCCCCGTCTTCCGCTCGAGAATTGCCTTTGTAGCTCAGGGGTAGAGCACTTCCTTGGTAAGGAAGGGGTCGGGAGTTCAACTCTCCCCAAAGGCTCTTTCAGTATTTAAAACAAGCAGTAACAATAAACAGACAAACAGCATGGCAAAAGAAAAATTCGATCGCAGTAAGCCGCACATTAACATCGGTACCATCGGCCACGTTGACCATGGTAAAACGACGTTAACCGCCGCTATCACTCTTAATCTTGCAGATAAGGGATTCGCAGAATTCAGGTCATTCGATTCAATCGACAACGCTCCTGAAGAAAAAGAACGTGGTATCACCATCAACACTTCACACGTTGAGTACCAGACCGACAACCGTCACTACGCTCACGTTGACTGTCCAGGTCACGCTGACTACGTTAAGAACATGGTTACTGGTGCTGCTCAGATGGACGGAGCAATCCTGGTTGTTGCCGCAACCGACGGTCCTATGCCGCAGACCCGTGAACATATCCTTCTGGCACGCCAGGTAGGTGTTCCTAAAATTGTGGTTTTCATGAATAAGGTTGACCTTGTTGATGACGAAGAGCTTCTCGACCTCGTTGAAATGGATATTCGCGACCTTCTGAGTTTCTATGGTTTCGACGGTGACAACACCCCGATTATCCGCGGATCAGCTCTTGGTGGACTCAATAAAGAACCTAAATGGGTTGAAAAAGTTATGGAACTGATGGAAGCTGTTGACAACTTCATTCCAATCCCAACCCGCGCAGTAGAAAAAGACTTCCTCATGCCAGTTGAAGACGTGTTCTCAATCACCGGTCGTGGCACTGTTGCTACTGGTCGTATTGAAACCGGTGTTATCAACTCAGGTGAAGCAGTTGATATTCTCGGACTCGGTGCCGAAAAACTGAAATCAGTTGTAACCGGTGTTGAAATGTTCCGCAAAATTTTGGATCGTGGTGAAGCCGGCGACAACGTAGGTCTTCTCCTCCGCGGTATCGACAAAAACGAAATCCGTCGTGGTATGGTTATCGCGAAACCGGGTTCCATCAAACCTCACAAACAATTCAAAGCTGAAGTTGTGATTCTGAAAAAAGAAGAAGGTGGACGTCACACTCCATTCCACAACAAATATCGTCCTCAATTCTATTTCCGCACCACTGATGTTACCGGCGAAGTTGTTCTTCCGGACGGTGTTGAGATGGTTATGCCTGGCGACAACCTCTCCATCACTGTTAATCTCATCACCGAGATTGCAATGAACCAGAACCTCCGTTTCGCTATTCGCGAAGGTGGCCGTACGGTTGGTGCAGGTCAGGTAACTGAAATTCTGGACTAATAAAACAACCTTTGGTAAAGAGTATTCGCACACAAACAGGTGCGGATACTTTTTACACACGGGTGTAGCTCAATTGGTAGAGTGGCGGTCTCCAAAACCGTAGGCTGTGGGTTCGATCCCTACCACCCGTGCAAAATAAAGGAAGAAAAAATCAAAAGATGCGAAAGATAATAAATAGTCTCAGAGAAGTTCGCGATGAAATGCTGAACAAAGTCAGCTGGCCCACATGGCTAGAACTTACAGAAAGCGCTATCGTGGTTTCGATTGCTTCTCTCATCATTGCAGGTGTAGTACTTGTAATGGACATTTCTTTTGAGAATATTCTAAAACTGGTTTACGGACTCTTTTAGTACAAAGCACCCATGAGCAGCGAAGAATCAAAGAAATGGTATGTGGTCCGTGCAGTAAGCGGAAGCGAAAAGAAAGTCAAGCAATACATTGATAATGAGATTGCACGGCTTGGACTTCAGGATGCTGTAGCACAGGTTTTAATACCTATGGAAAAGGTGTTCCAGATTCGCAAAGGCAAAAAAGTGACCAAAGAAAGAAATTTCTTTCCGGGTTACATACTTGTTGAAGCTGCTCTTGACAGTGAAATAGAACACATTATAAAGAATGTCCCTGGAGTACTTGGCTTTCTCGGAAGTAAAGGAGAAGCCATCCCGATGAGACAGAATGAAGTAAATCGCATATTGGGAAAAGTTGATGAACTGGCCGATAAAGGAGAAGAAATGTATGAGACATTCCTGGTCGGAGAATCGGTACGTGTTATCGACGGTCCATTCAACAGTTTTTCAGGTGTTATTGAAGAAGTGAACGAAGAGCGTAAAAAGCTCAAAGTCATGGTAAAAATATTCGGCAGAAAAACTCCTCTTGAGCTGAGTTTTATGCAGGTTGAAAAAGAATAATAAACGAGTAAAAAGAAAAATCTCATGGCAAAAGAAGTTGCTGGATTAATTAAGCTGCAAATCAAGGGAGGGGCCGCCAATCCTTCACCACCCGTAGGACCTGCATTGGGTGCCAAAGGTGTGAACATCATGGAATTCTGCAAGCAATTTAACGCACGTACGCAGGATCAGGCCGGCAAGCTGCTCCCCGTTATTATTACGGTATATAAAGATAAGTCATTTGACTTTATCGTTAAAACGCCTCCTGTAGCAGTACAGTTGCTGGAAAAAGCAAAAATCCAGAAAGGATCAGGCGAACCAAACCGCGACAAAGTGGCCTCGATTACCTGGGAACAGGTACAGGCAATAGCAGAAGCCAAAATGGTTGACCTCAACTGTTTCACTGTTGAATCAGCCATGCGCATGGTAGCTGGAACAGCCCGCAGCATGGGCATAAAAGTTACCGGCACTGCCCCTTTCCAAACTAATGCATAATAAAAAAAAGAACTGACATGGCGAGAATTTCCAAGAAAAGAAAAGAAGCCTTAAGCAAATTCGACAAAACTGCTCAATATACGTTGACCGACGCATTGAAGCTTGTGAAGGAGCTTACCTACACAAAATTCGACTCATCGGTTGACCTCGATGTCCGTCTGGGCGTTGATCCCCGCAAAGCGAATCAAATGGTTCGCGGCACTGTGACGCTTCCTCATGGTACGGGAAAAACTGTCCGGGTTTTGGTTCTCTGCGGTCCTGAAAAGGAAGAAGAAGCCAAAGCAGCCGGCGCTGACCACGTAGGTCTTGATGATTATATCGCCAAGATCAAAGGTGGTTGGACCGACGTGGATGTTGTTATTACCACTCCCAATGTAATGCCCAAAGTTGGGGCGCTGGGTAAAATTCTGGGACCACGTGGTCTCATGCCCAACCCAAAAACAGGCACGGTAACCATGGAAATCGGCAAAGCTGTTGCCGATGTGAAAGCCGGTAAAATTGATTTTAAAGTTGACAAATATGGTATCATCCATTCTTCTGTTGGCAAATCTTCTTTCACAGTTGAAAAACTGGAAGACAATGCCCGCGAATTATTGTCAACCATCATCAAACTGAAACCGACTACCACCAAGGGAACCTATGTGAAGAGTGTGTTTTTATCGAGCACAATGAGTCCGGGGATACATATTGATGTTAAAAGTGTCTCCAACTAACCCCTAACAGAAAGTTCAACTTATGAAAACAAAGGAAGACAAAAACCAAATTGTAGCTGAGCTGACTGAAACACTGAAGCAGTACGATGTTGTGTATGTAGCCGACATTTTAGGTCTGAATGCAGAACAAACTTCGTCATTGCGCAGAATGTGTTTCAAACGCGACATTAAGCTGCAAATGGTCAAAAACACCTTACTGAAAAGAGCTTTGGAAAATTCCGGCAGGGATTTCTCAGAACTTATTCCGGTATTGAAAGGCTCTTCCGCTGTGATGTTGTCAGATGTGCCAAAAGCACCTGCAGCGCTGATTCAGGAATTCCGCAAGAAAACCAAATTACCGTTGCTCAAGGGAGCTTATGTGATGGAAATGACCGTTATTGGTGACAATCAGCTCGGATTCCTTGCCGGAATCAAAACAAAGAACGAGCTTGTTGCCGATGTGGTTCTTGCCCTCAAATCTTCAGCCATCAAAGTGGCTGGCGCTCTGAAAACCATTGTGGACAAAGACGCCGCGTAATTTAAATGTTTAACCGTAAAAAAAGGAAATAAAAATGGCAGATTTAAAAGCTTTTGCTGAACAGTTGGTAAACCTGACTGTGAAAGAAGTAACAGAACTTCTCCAGATACTGAAAGACGATTACGGAATTGAACCAGCTGCTGCAACAGTCGTTGCTGCTGCCGGTGGTTCCGCTGACGCAGCCGCTGAAGAAAAGAGCGAATTTGATGTAATTCTCAAGAGCGCAGGACAGGCAAAACTCGCAGTTGTAAAACTCGTGAAAGAACTTACCAGTCTTGGTCTCAAAGAAGCCAAGGAACTTGTTGACGCTGCTCCAAAGGCCATCAAGGAAAAAGTCGGCAAAGATGAAGCCGATGCTCTGAAAAAAGCACTCGAAGAAGCCGGAGCAGAAGTTGAAGTCAAATAACTTCTGACCTGCTTTGCCTGGTTAAGACCTCTTTCAGTTGTCAGAGGTCTTAACCATTTAATATAATTCATTGTCGATCAACATAAAACCGTACTGCATTGACAACAAACCCCAAAAACCAGAGAGTCACTTTCGCGTCAACCTCTCAGCCCGATTATCCAGATTTTCTTGAAATCCAGGTCAAGTCCTTTCAGGACTTTTTCCAATTGGAAACTACTCCTGACAACAGAAAAAATGAAGGGCTATACAAGGTTTTCGCCGAAAACTTTCCCATTTCTGATACCAGAAACAATTTTGTTCTGGAATTTCTTGATTATTATATCGACCCGCCTCGCTATGCCATCGAAGAATGCATTGAGCGCGGTCTGACGTACAGCGTACCTCTGAAAGCAAAGCTGAAGTTGTACTGTACAGATCCTGAGCATGAGGACTTTGAAACCATCACTCAGGACGTTTATCTTGGCATGATTCCGTACATGACCGATAAAGGCACTTTTGTTATCAATGGTGCCGAACGCGTTGTCGTTTCTCAACTTCACCGCAGCCCCGGTGTTTTCTTCGGATCAAGCCGCCACCCTAACGGATCGATTCTTTACTCTGCCCGTATCATCCCCTTCAAGGGCTCGTGGATGGAGTTTGCTACAGACATTCATAATGTCATGTATGCTTACATCGACCGTAAAAAGAAACTGCCTGTTACCACTCTGCTACGTGCCATTGGCTGGGAAAGCGACAAACAAATTCTCGAACTCTTTGATCTCGCCGAAGAAATTAAGGTTTCTAAAGCTGCCATCAAAAAAGAAGTCGGCCGCAGACTCGCTGCCAGGGTTGTTAAGGCCTGGGTTGAGGATTTCGTTGATGAAGATACCGGTGAGGTTGTTTCTATGGAACGTACAGAAGTAATTCTGGAACGCGAAACCATTATTGAAGAAAAGCACATTGATATCATTGCCAACAGCGGCGTGAAAACCGTTTTACTTCATAAGGAAGATGCGGCAAATGCCGACTACAGCGTGATTTTCAATACTCTGCAGAAGGATACAGCCAATAATGCCAAAGAAGCTGTCGAATATATTTATCGACAGTTGCGTAACGCAGAACCACCCGATGAAGAAACCGCCCGAGGTATCATCGACAAGCTTTTCTTCTCCGACAAACGTTACGATCTGGGTGAAGTTGGCCGATACAGAATCAACCGCAAACTTGGTCGTCAGAAAAGCGAAGACCGCATTCTGACCAAAGAAGATATCATTGATATTATAAAATATCTGGTTGAACTCATCAACAGCAAAGCTGAGGTTGATGATATCGACCACCTCTCAAACCGCCGTGTAAGAACGGTTGGAGAACAGTTGTACGCTCAGTTTGGAGTGGGTCTTGCACGTATGGCACGTACCATCCGCGAACGAATGAATGTTCGTGACAATGAAGTGTTCAAACCGATTGACCTGATTAATGCCAAAACGCTTTCTTCGGTCATCAATTCTTTCTTTGGCACCAACCAGCTGTCACAGTTCATGGATCAGACCAATCCTCTGTCGGAGCTGACAAACAAACGACGTATTTCGGCTCTCGGACCTGGCGGTCTTTCACGCGAAAGAGCCGGCTTCGAAGTCCGTGACGTTCACTACACCCACTACGGCCGTCTGTGTACCATCGAAACACCGGAAGGTCCGAACATCGGTCTTATTTCTTCGCTCTGCGTTTATGCCAAAATAAACCAGCTTGGATTCATTGAAACCCCATATCGCAAGGTTACCAAGGGTATTGTTGATCTCAAAGCTCTTCCGGTTTATCTTTCAGCTGAAGACGAAGAAGAGAAAATTATTGCCCAGGCAAGTACTCCAATCGATGAAAAAGGACATTTCATAGAAGATCGGATTAAATCACGTCACTTGGCTGATTATCCAATTGTTGAAAAAACCGATCTCGATATGATGGATGTGGCACCCAATCAAATTGCATCGATTGCGGCCTCACTCATCCCATTCCTCGAACATGACGATGCCAACCGTGCTCTCATGGGCTCGAACATGATGCGCCAGGCCGTTCCGCTCCTCTGCCCCGAAGCACCCATTGTTGCTACCGGACTGGAAGGAAAAGTAGCTCAGGACAGCCGTGTTCTCATCAATGCCGAAGGCGATGGAGTGGTTGAAAAAGTTGATGCCCGCCAAATTACCATCCGTTATCATCGCAACGACACAGACAAGCTGGTTTCATTCGAAGACGATATCAAGAGTTATCATCTGACCAAGTTTGCCAAAACCAACCAAAGCACAACCATCAATCTGAAACCCATTGTGAAAAAAGGACAGAAAGTTCACAAAGGACAGGTGCTTTGCGAAGGATATGCTACCGACAACGGCGAACTGGCGCTTGGACGAAATCTACTGGTAGCTTTCATGCCGTGGAAAGGTTATAACTTCGAGGATGCTATTGTGATTTCGGAACGTGTAGTACGTGAAGATGTCTTCACTTCTATCCATATTGAAGAATTCATCATGGAAGTCCGCGATACCAAACGAGGTATTGAGGAACTCACCAGTGACATTCCCAACGTTAGTCTCGAAGCCATTAAAAATCTCGATGCCAACGGATTAATCCGGGTTGGTGCCGAAGTTAAAGAAGGCGACATTCTGATTGGGAAAATCACCCCGAAAGGTGAAACCGACCCAACTCCCGAAGAGAAATTGCTCCGAGCTATTTTCGGCGACAAAGCCGGAGATGTGAAAGACGCTTCTCTCAAAGCGCCTCCCGGAGTAAGTGGCGTTGTGATTGACAAAAAACTGTTTAGTCGTTCCATCAAGGATAAAAAAGCAAAAACCAAAGAAAAATCAACCCTTGATACGCTTGAAAACGAATTCGAACATCAGGTTTCGGAGATTCGTAAACGTTTGATTGAAAAAATCCTTGTAATTACCGAAGGACAGGTTTGTCAGGGTGTTTCGAACAATCTGAGACAGGAAGTGATTTCGAAAGGAACCAAATTCACTGCCAAAGCGCTAAACAACATTGATTTCATCAATATCATTCCAACCAACTGGACCAAAGATGCGAAGGCCAATGAACTGATTCAACGCCTGCTTCATAACTTTGAAATCAAGTACAAGGAAGTTCTTGGCGTTTATCAGCGCAAAAAATTTGTTACCCAGGTTGGAGATGAACTACCGACAGGCATTGTACAGCTGGCCAAGGTTTACATTGCAAAAAAACGTAAACTACGTGTTGGAGATAAAATGGCCGGACGTCACGGGAACAAAGGTATTGTAGCCCGTATTGTCCGTGATGAAGACATGCCATATCTCGAAGACGGAAGCCCGGTAGATATCGTGCTGAACCCACTTGGTGTACCCAGCCGTATGAACCTCGGACAGATTTACGAGACCATTCTTGCATGGGCCGGTCAGAAACTGGGGACCAAATTTGCCACACCCATTTTCGATGGAGCATCTGTGGATCAGATCAACGGTTACCTTGAAAAAGCAGGACTTCCGAAAAACGGCAAAACCTATCTGCGCGATGGTGGCACCGGCGTTCCATTTGATCAGCCGGCCACTGTTGGTGTAATCTATATGCTTAAACTACATCACCTTGTTGATGACAAAATGCACGCACGTTCTATTGGCCCATATTCACTGATTACCCAGCAACCTCTTGGAGGTAAAGCTCAGTTTGGTGGTCAGCGTTTTGGAGAAATGGAAGTCTGGGCTCTCGAAGCTTTCGGGGCTGCCCATATCCTGCGTGAAGTGCTCACCATCAAGTCTGATGACGTTATGGGTCGTGCCAAGTCGTATGAATCAATCGTTAAGGGCGAGCCCATGCCAAAACCGGGCATCCCTGAATCGTTCAACGTACTCATACACGAACTCAAGGGTCTAGGACTCAATGTTACATTTGAATAAAACACTCATCAGAACTTTTTAAAAGTCGATATATGGCATTTAGAAGAGAAAACGCACCAAAAAGCAACTTTTCGAGCATCATTATCAGTCTCGCTTCTCCGGAAAAAATCCTGGAGATGTCGTTTGGCGAAGTGACCAAGCCCGAAACCGTAAACTACAGGACATACAAACCCGAACGCGATGGTTTATTCTGCGAACGGATTTTCGGACCTGTAAAAGATTACGAATGCCATTGCGGAAAATACAAACGTATCCGTTATAAAGGTATCGTTTGCGACCGCTGCGGTGTTGAAGTAACCGAGAAAAAAGTCAGACGCGAACGCATGGGGCACATTCAATTGACTGTCCCGGTTGCTCATATCTGGTTTTTCCGCTCACTCCCGAACAAAATAGGTTTGTTACTGGGTTTACCTTCAAAAAAACTCGAGCAAATTATTTATTACGAAAAGTACGTAATCGTCAATCCCGGTATCAAAGCTGCGGATGGATTCAAACAAAACGATTTTTTGACCGAAGAAGAATATTTCCAGATTATGGAAACGCTTCCACGTGAAAATCAGATGCTTGATGACAGCGATCCGAATAAATTCATTGCCAAAATGGGTGGTGAAGCTTTGTTCGATTTGCTTTCAAAAATTGACCTTGATGAACTTTCCCCGGCTCTGCGCAACAAAGCCAACAATGAAACCTCTCAACAACGTAAAACGGATATTCTCAAACGTTTGCAGGTGGTTGAGTCTTTTCGAGACGGCAACAAACGCATCGAAAACAGACCCGAATGGATGATTATCAAAGTGGTTCCGGTCATCCCACCCGAATTGCGCCCATTGGTTCCCCTCGATGGTGGCCGTTTCGCCTCTTCGGATCTCAATGACCTGTATCGCCGTGTGATTATCCGCAATAACCGTCTGAAGCGACTGATTGAAATCAAAGCTCCGGATGTTATTCTCCGAAATGAAAAACGAATGCTACAGGAAGCAGTGGATTCTCTTTTCGACAACAGCCGCAAGGTAAATGCCGTTAAAACAGAATCAAACCGCGCACTGAAATCGCTCTCCGACAGTCTTAAGGGTAAACAGGGGCGTTTCCGTCAGAACCTCCTTGGTAAACGTGTTGACTATTCCGGTCGTTCAGTTATCGTTGTAGGTCCGGAACTCAAACTCAGCGAATGTGGTCTTCCGAAAGAAATGGCCTCTGAACTTTTCAAACCGTTCATCATTCGTAAAATGTTGGAACGCGGCATTGTAAAAACCGTAAAATCAGCCAAGAAAATCGTTGACCGCAAAGATCCCGTTGTTTGGGACATTCTTGAAAACGTTTTAAAAGGTCATCCGGTTATGCTTAACCGTGCTCCTACCCTGCACCGCCTTGGTATCCAGGCATTCCAACCCAAACTGATCGAAGGTAAAGCTATTCAACTTCACCCACTCGTTTGTACTGCATTCAATGCCGACTTCGACGGTGACCAGATGGCTGTTCACGTGCCACTGAGCAACGAAGCTATTCTCGAAGCTCAGCTCCTCATGCTGTCTCCGCACAACATTCTCAATCCGGCCAATGGAGCTCCTATCGCTGTTCCTTCTCAGGATATGGTACTTGGTCTTTATTACATGACCAAAGGTCGCAAAAGCTCAAAGGAACATGTGGTTAAAGGTGAAGGCATCACATTCTATTCACCTGAAGAAGTCATTATTGCCCACAACGAGCAAAAAGCCGATCTTCACGCAATGATCAAGGTTCGTCTGACCGATTCTGAAGGTAATGCGAGCATTATCGAAACCACAGTAGGACGCGTATTGTTTAACCGCGTTGTTCCTGAAAAAATTGGTTTCATCAATACTCTTCTAACCAAAAAAGCACTCCGCGATATTATCGGTGAAGTTCTGAAAAACACCAACAATGTCGAAGCTGCCAAATTCCTTGATGATATCAAATCTCTCGGATTCCAGATGGCTTTCAAAGGTGGTTTGTCATTCAACCTTGGTGATATTATTGTGCCTGCAGAAAAGGAAATTTTCATCAACGAGGCCAAAAATCAGGTAGATGAAGTGATGGGCAATTACAATATGGGATTCATCACCAATAACGAACGATACAACCAGATTATCGACATCTGGACCCACACCAACTCCAAACTCACCAAGGTTCTTATTGACAAATTGTCAAAAGACCGTGACGGATTCAATTCCGTATATATGATGCTGGATTCTGGAGCCCGTGGTTCAAAAGAGCAGATCCGTCAGCTCTCCGGAATGCGTGGTTTGATGGCAAAACCACAAAAAGCTGGTGCCGCCGGAGGTGAAATTATCGAAAACCCGATTCTTTCGAACTTCAAAGAAGGCCTGTCGGTTCTTGAGTATTTCATTTCTACTCACGGCGCCCGTAAAGGTCTTGCCGATACCGCCCTCAAAACCGCTGATGCCGGCTACCTTACCCGTCGTTTGGTCGATGTTGCTCAGGATGTCATTATCAATGAACCCGACTGTGGTACATTGCGCGGACTCACTGTAACGGCCTTGAAGAAAAACGAAGAAATCGTTGAAAGTCTTTTCGACAGAATCCTTGGCCGAGTAACACTTCACGATGTTTTCAACCCGATTACTGGTGAACTCATCATTGAAGAAGGTCAGGAAATTACAGAAGAATATGCCAAAGCCATCGAAGAAGCCAACATCGAAGAGATAGAAATCCGTTCGGTACTCACCTGCGAATCAAAACGAGGAGTTTGCGCCAAATGTTATGGTCGTAACCTCGCTACAGGCCGCATGGTTCAAAAAGGCGAAGCAGTAGGTGTTATTGCAGCTCAGTCTATCGGTGAACCGGGAACTCAGCTTACCCTGCGTACATTCCACATCGGGGGTGCTGCTTCCAACGTTTCCATTGCCTCGAAGCTTGAAGCAAAATACGACGGTCTTCTTGAAATCGATGAGCTTCGTTGCATTGATACCAAATCTGAAGATGGTAAAACAGTGAAAGTGGTTATGGGTCGTTCTGCCGAAATGCGCATCCGTCATCCAAAAACACAAGCTATTCTGCAAAGCGCCAATATCCCCTACGGATCGCAATTGTTTACCGAAAACGGACAACAAATTACAAAAGGCGATCTCATCTGTGAATGGGATCCGTACAATGCAGTCATTCTTTCTGAAGTTTCAGGAAAAATCATGTTCGAGGATGTTCTTGAAAATATTACTTTCCGAGAGGAATCTGATGAACAAACCGGTTTCCATGATAAGGTTATTATCGAAAGCCGTCAGAAAGCAAGAACACCAGCCATCAAATTGGTTTCATCAACCAAAGAAGAACTCAAACGCTACGATTTACCTGTTGGCGCTCATATTACCATCGAAGAAGGCACCAAAGTAAATGCCGGCGATGTGATTGCCAAAATTCCAAGAACACTTGGAAAAGCAGGTGATATCACTGGCGGTCTGCCGCGTGTTACAGAACTCTTCGAGGCACGAAACCCGTCAGATCCGGCTGTAGTAGCAGAAATTGATGGTATTGTAAGCTTCGGAACCAAGCTCAAACGAGGTAATAAGGAAATCATTATCACTTCAAAAACGGGTGAAGAAAAACATTACCTGATCAATACAACAAAACAAATTCTGGCACAGGAAAACGACTTTATCAAAGCCGGGACACCACTGTCAGACGGTGCAATATCTCCGGGTGACATTCTCGCCATCAAAGGACCAACAAAGGTTCAGGAATATCTGGTAAATGAAATCCAGGAAGTATATCGTCTGCAGGGTGTGAAAATCAACGATAAGCATTTCGAGACCATCGTTCGTCAAATGATGCGTAAAGTTGAAATTCTCGACCCGGGCGATACCCGTTTCCTTGAAGGCGAACTCGTGAACAAGATCGAATTCCAGGAAGAAAATGATGCCGTTTTCAATAAAAAATACATTGAATCGGCTGGTGACAGCGAAGTGCTGAAAGCCGGATCCATTGTTTCTGCCCGCAAGCTGCGCGATGAGAATTCCATGCTGAAGCGCAAAGATAAAGTTCTCGCCGAAGCCCGCGATGCTCAACCGGCAACAGCCAACCAGATTCTGCAGGGTATCACCCGCGCAGCTCTGCAAACGGAAAGTCTCCTGTCTGCTGCTTCCTTCCAGGAAACAACCAAGGTGCTTACCGAGGCTGCCGTCAATGCCAAACGAGATACACTCTTGGGTCTGAAGGAAAATGTTATCGTTGGTCACCTCATCCCTGCCGGAACCGGTCTGCGCGAATACGATGACCTTGTTGTCGGATCTATGGAAGAATACCAATCTCTCCTCGCCTCAAAAGAAGAAACCTTAGAAAAAGTCTGATATGGATGACAAGAAAAAACAGGACAACTCATTGAATATCGAACTCACAGCCGATGTGGCCGAAGGCAGCTACGCCAATCTGGCCATCATTTCGCACTCCAGCGCTGAGTTTATTCTCGATTTCGTGAGTATCATGCCGGGGATGCCCAAAGCAAAAGTGAAATCCCGCATCATCATGACACCCAATCATGCAAAAAGACTTCTGAAAGCACTTGCTGAAAACGTTTCGAAATACGAAAAAACTTTTGGCGAGATTACAGAACATGAACAGGTGCCTCCTTATCAGATGTTTACTCCTGCCGGAGAGGCATAAATCAAATTTATTTCACATGTACGGGCGATGAGGTTCGCCCCGAACCGCCGAAAGGCTGATGACCTCTGCAGATAACAATGCAGAGGTCATTTTTTTAAATTCATGAATATGCTCAATTCAATTGCTGAAATTATTATTGCGGGAATGATTGCATCGTGGCTCTGCCGGCTCATCCGCATTCCCGACTTGATTGGATTTCTTCTGATAGGATTGCTGTTCGGACCCTATGTGCTGCAAATTCTTGATCCTTCATTTACCGCACTATCAGGCGAATTACGCACAGCCGCACTCATTGTCATTTTGCTTCGCGCAGGATTTGAACTAAAAAAAGACACCCTGAAAAAAGTCGGCAGACCTGTTTTATTGCTGGCATTGTTCCCACCTTTATTTGAAACGCTGGCCGCTGCAACCATATGCGTTTATGCCGCCGGACTCTCGTGGAATGAAGGCCTGATGCTGGGAATCATTCTCAGCGCTGTTTCACCGGCAGCTGTCGTTCCTCTCATGATTCGCTTCCGAAACGAAAAACGCGGCATCAATAAGGAAATACCCACAATGGTTCTGGCAGCCAGCAGTCTCAATAATATTCTTGTACTCATTGTTTTTTCCATTCTCGTTGTTTTTCTTGTTCGCGATGAAATACTCACTGCATCAGCCATTACGAGTGTCCCTATTTCCATTGCAACCGGAATTACCATCGGAATTGTTAGCGCGCTATTGCTGATAAAAATATTTGACCGCTTCAATCCCCGTGCTACCCGGCGTGTATTGCTTATTCTGGCTTTTGCTGTTGTGTTTTTACGACTCGAAAAAGAATTCGCCCAATGGGTGCCGTTTGCAGCTCTGCTCGCCGTAATGACACTCGGCTACATTCTTCTCAATAAACGTGAGAAATATGCACACGAAATATCACAAAAACTCGCTAAAATATGGATTTTAGCAGAAATGATACTGTTTACACTGGTCGGTGCTGAAGTTAATCCTGAAATCGCAATAAAAATAGGGTTAACCGGCTTGCTGATTATCGGAGGCGGTCTTCTGGTACGCAGTTTAGTCACATGGCTCTGTCTGACCGGGACTAATCTGAACAAGCGCGAAAAAGGTTTTGTAGTGATTTCCTATATCCCCAAAGCCACGGTGCAGGCCGCCATTGGGGCTGTTCCGCTGGCACTCACCCACACGGCCGGCGCCGAAATAATTCTGGCGGTGGCGGTGCTCAGTATTGTTGTTACAGCGCCGCTGGGCGCTATTGCCATTGAAATTTCGGGTAAAAGATGGCTGGAGAAAGCGTAAAAAGAAAGAGCCACAAGGACACTAAGGCACAAGAAATATTTCGTGTCTTTGTGCCTTGGTGGCAAAATTCCCAAACGCTCACCGAATCAGTCTTCGCCGCAGGCCTGCCTGTTGCAGACAGGTGAAGACCAATTCTATTCGCGTCCAATAAGACCTGCTGAGGGATGCAAAATTTTTCGTGTAGATTCGCGGAAGAAAATAGTGGAGAAGCAGCGAAGACTTTAGCAGTGATTCTTGCACCAATTGAATACTGAATCATGAACCTGTCTGACTGCCTGTTGCAGTTAAACTGGCCAGGCAGGCAAGGAAGTAAGAATTTCGAACGGTACTCTATATAAATTTTCTCCAAACTTACTTCTTACTTCCAACTTCCGTGTTCCTTATTCATTATTCATTATTTGTGTCTTCCTGCCTTTGTGGCAAAATTCGAAAGTCCACAAAAAAACCTCCGTACAAAAGTACGGAGGTCTGATTTCCCCCACATTAAGTATCATAACAGAGACTTAATGCTGAGGTCTCTTCCGGATTCGAACCGGAGTAAACGGTTTTGCAGACCGGCGCCTAGCCACTCGGCCAAGAGACCTTTTTTTTCGGACTGCAAAGATATAAAATTATTTGAATTGGCGCGATAACACATAAATGCAATTTTCTTTTCTATATTTGGGCTTATGAATAAGCAAATTCATCTTTCAGCTGGCAACCACCGGAATGTGGATGTGGTTTTTGTTTCGTTTGAACGAGACGAAAAGTTGATTGCCGCTTTGAAAAGTATGGGTAATGTCCGATGGAGTGCCACGTTGCGAAAATGGTATTTTCCGAAAGCGGCATTCGATCTTTCAAAATTGAAATTGGCTATGAATGGGCTGGCAATAATCGATGATACATTGCTTAAAGCTGCCACTCATAATAAGCCAACTGCTCAAAGCGACGTCATTCCCTCAGACATTTTAACAGGATTGGCTGAATTCAAAAAATGGATGCTTCACAAACGATACAGCGATTCAACGATTAAAACATACGTTGAAGCTGCAAAGAGTTTTCTTGTGTTCATACACCCAAAAC
>DAOPKE010000029.1:0-3948 GCA_035390965.1 Bacteroidales bacterium
TAAACAGCCTTTATCAACAGTGTTGATGCGGTTTTTGAGTTTTTAGAGATGCCCAAAAATAGCAATTTTTATTTTGCAGCAATGCTTTCTGACAAAAGCAATACGATATTTATTACTTTTGCATCCACTTTAAACAATACATCCAATGAGCGACGACCTTTTCAAAAAAATTGTTTCCCATGCCAAGGAATACGGTTTTATTTTTCCTTCTTCCGAAATTTATGATGGTTTGAGTGCCGTGTACGACTATGGTCAGTATGGTTCCGAATTGAAAAACAATATCCGCAGTTATTGGTGGAAAAGTATGGTGCAAATGCACGAAAATATTGTGGGAATCGATGCTGCCATATTTATGCATCCAACCACATGGAAGGCCTCGGGTCACGTGGACGCTTTTAACGATCCGCTCATCGACAACAAAGACAGTAAAAAACGCTACCGCGCCGATGTGCTGATTGAAGACTACGCCGAAAAACAATTCGAAAAAGCGGAGAAAGAAGTTGAAAAAGCAAAAAAACGTTTTGCCGATAATTTCGACGAAGCGCTCTTCCGCAGCACCAATCCACGCGTGCTCGAGTATCGCAAAAAAGGCGAAGAAGCTGTTACAAAAATGGCTCAATTGCTCGAAGCCAATGACCTCGAAGGCGTTCGGCAATTAATTGTAGATCTCGAAATCGTATGCCCCATCAGCGGGTCACGCAACTGGACCGATGTGCGGCAGTTCAACCTGATGTTCGAAACCCGCATGGGATCGGTTGCCGAGGGTGCCGAATCAATTTTTTTACGACCCGAAACGGCGCAAGGTATTTTTGTCAATTTCATGAATGTATATAAAACCGGCCGCATGAAAATTCCGTTTGGTATTGCGCAAACCGGCAAAGCGTTCCGCAACGAAATTGTGGCGCGTCAGTTCATTTTCCGGATGCGTGAATTTGAGCAGATGGAGTTGCAGTTTTTTGTGAAACCGGGAACTGAAATACAATGGTACGAACAGTGGCGTGAAGAACGAATGAAATGGCACCTGGCCATGGGTATTC
Source organism: Bacteroidales bacterium (assembly GCA_035390965.1). Lineage (GTDB taxonomy): Bacteria > Bacteroidota > Bacteroidia > Bacteroidales > DTU049 > GWF2-43-63. The sequence goes on from DAOPKE010000029.1 coordinate 1,038, forward strand.
CTGCCTCGAAATACCGATGGCATAAACACGAAAAACTGGCGCATTATGCCAATGCTGCGGCCGATATTGAATTTGAATTTCCTTTCGGTTTTAAAGAACTCGAAGGTATTCACAGTCGCACCGATTTTGACCTGAATGCGCATCAGAAATTCAGTGGAAAAAAACTTCAGTATTTTGATCCTGAAACCAACGATAGTTATGTTCCTTATGTGGTCGAAACATCAATAGGATTGGATCGCACATTCCTGGCTGTTTTTAGTCATGCTTACGAAGAACAGACTCTTGAAGATGGCTCTGTGCGCACTGTTTTGCATATTCCTCATTTTCTGGCACCTATCAAAGCTGCTGTGCTTCCGCTGGTGAAGAAAGATGGTATGCCCGAAATTGCCATGAAAATTGTGGAAGACCTCCGTCAGGATTTCATGGTTCAATACGATGAAAAAGATGCCATAGGTCGGCGTTACCGCAGGCAGGACGCCATTGGAACACCGTTCTGCATCACTGTTGATAACGAAACGATGGAAAATAATACCGTTACAATCCGTGAACGTGACAGCATGGAACAGATTCGTATTCCTGCCGAAAAACTGATATATGTCTTGTCGGAGAAACTAAGACCTGGGAAATTGTAACTTTGTGTAACATCAAAAATCACACTGTTATGACAACTGAAGAAAAAATTCTTGAAACAATGAAAAAGGCAGGCAAAGCAATGTCTGCAGGCCAGATTGCCGATGCAACAGGTATTGATCGCAAAGAAGTTGATAAAGTAATGAAGGTGCTGAAAACCGGCGCCAGGATTGAATCTCCGAAGGCCTGTTATTGGCAGCCAAAAAAATAATCTTATCTCCCTGTGATGCACAAAAACATTCAACCATTCATCTACGCTTTGTTGCTGGCTGCCGGACTGGCCGGTGGATACTTCCTTTCTTCCATGTCGGGCCGTTGCGATGCGTCTTTGTTGAAGCAAGGGAAAATCGATGAAGTTATTCAATATGCTTACGACAATTATGTTGACAGCATAGGCTACGATGCGCTGGTGGATGATGCCATCGCGGGAATGCTTGAAAAATTGGATCCGCACTCGGTTTATATTCCGAAATTGGAGCTCGATGCTGTGAATGATCAGCTCAGCGGCTCGTTTGAAGGTATTGGTATTCAGTTTCGGATTGAAAGCGACACAATCATTGTAATTGATCCGATTGCCAACGGACCGAGTGCACGTAAAGGCATTATGCCGGGAGACCGTATTGTAAAAGTGGATGGGAAAAATGTGGCTGGCATTGGCATTAAAAACGATGATGTGCTGAAATTGCTCAAAGGTCCCAAAGGAACCAAAGTTATTCTTGGTATTTTCCGAAAAGGCGTTAATGGTTTGCGCGATTATACCATTATTCGTGATGTTATTCCGCTCAATAGTCTTGATGCGGCTTTTATGGTTAATCAATCAACCGGATACATCAAATTGAATTCGTTTTCGGCTACGACATATGATGAATTTGTTGCGGCTATGAATGAGCTCCAGCCGGCCGGTATGAAAAATCTGATTCTTGATCTGCGCGATAATGGTGGCGGATATCTCGATTATGCCGTTGATATTGCAGATGATTTTTTGCCTGAAGGCAGCACCATCGTTTATACAAAAGGATTGCACCGAAAGGACAAATATTATCATTCCCGCAATGGGGGCCGTTTCGAAGAGGGTGAGGTGGTGATTCTTATTGATGAGTTTTCTGCCTCAGCCAGTGAAATTCTGGCAGGCGCTGTGCAGGATAATGACCGTGGTCTTGTTATTGGTCGTCGCTCTTTTGGAAAAGGACTGGTGCAGGAACAACATGAACTCAGGGATGGATCAGCGTTTCGGTTAACTGTCGCTCGTTATTATACTCCAAGTGGCAGATGCATTCAGCGCCCATATGAAGAAGGGTATGAGGAGTATTATCTCGATTTCTATAAGTCGCTTCTGCTCAATGATTCAGCTGCTCGTGAATACAATCTCAAGAAGAATGATACGCTGGTTTACCGCACCAGCAAAGGCCGTCCTGTGTATGGCGGAGGCGGAATTATTCCGGATACTCTTGTGTTGCACGATTATTCCATGAGTCAGAGCTTTCAGACCGGTTTTTTCTCCTCCGGAAAATTGTTCGAGCTGGTGTTTCAGTATGTTGACGGCAATAGAAAAATCCTTAAAGCAAAATACCCTGATATTGCATCTTTCAGTAGCGGATTTCGGGTTCCGGAGGTGGTGACCAATGCGGTTTTTGCTGCCGGTGGAATTAATTCAGCTACCGTGGCAGCACATGATAAAGCTACAGGTGTAGCTTTTATAAAAGCCAATATTGCACGTGAATTATTTGGTATTGAGGCGTACTACCAGATAATCATTCACCACGATAACATGGTGAAAGAGGCATTGAAATATTTCGGAAATTAGCGATTACTCTTTGTATTCGAAGCAGAGTCCACACTTACGGCTGAGTCGTTCAGAAAATCGTTGGCAGCATTTACGGCTGAGTTTACACTGGTGTCTTTTTTAATGCTGTCTTCAAATGCTTTCATTTCTTCTTTTTCCTTTTTTTCGGAGTTTCCGCAGGAACTTAGAAACAATGCGGCAATGATGGTGGTTGCAAAAAAGTATTTCATGTGTTTTTTCTGTAAAATTAAAAAATCTGTTTTGATCTGATTATTGTTTTTTATAATCTTCGAGCGCTTTTTCTGCCATTATGCGGTGGTTCTCATCATCAAAATATCCTTTGGGATATTTCATATCAAGCGCCTCCAGTGCTTTAACAACGTGTTTGGCCACCAGATAGTTGCGATACCATTTGTCGTCGGCAGGAACAATAGTCCATGGAATTTCGGGACTGCATGTTTTGAAGATTTTTTCATAGACCTCCATATATTCATCCCA
>DAOPKE010000029.1:4048-30867 GCA_035390965.1 Bacteroidales bacterium
TAGGCATATTCTTCGGGGGTTGGTTTTTTGAATGGTTTTACACGCACACCCATGGGGTTTATTTTTCCGAAAACATGCTTAACGGTACTGTCTTTTCCCGATGCATCCATACCCTGTAAAATAACCAGCATGCTGTTTTTGTTTTCGGCATACATCACCGATTGCAGTTCGCGCAGTTTTTCAACCAAACGGTCAGTTTCGTTAATGATAGTGGTTTTGTCAAAAGTTGATGGTGCGGTGGTAGAATATTTTTCCAGCATGCAGTTTAGTTTTGTTTGGAGTTAGGGTTTTCTTTTTCAATGGAAATACCGTAATACAAGGCAGCGTTGATTTCAAATCCTATCAGAAATATCATCGATAGAATGAAAAGAAAAAGCATGAGAATAAATAAGGCGGAAATGCCGCCATACACTTCTTCGTATCTTGTAAAACCCGAAATAAAAGCATCAAAGCCAATCGATGCCATTACTGTGAGAAATGCCGCCATGATGGTGCCAGGACTGAACAGGTGAAGTCTTTTCTTTTTGGCTGGTGCCAGGTGATAAATGGCTGCAAGTATAAATGTAATGAATAAAAAAAAGAAAGTGTATTTTACAACAAAAACAAGACTGGCCGACCAGAAAGGCCCCAGAATGTTGTTGAAACGCAGCCACTCTATGACTTCCTGATTGAGGAAAAATATTGGTACAGCTACAATGGTAAGCAGTAACAATATGAAAACCAGCAGCAGGGCTACACCGAATTGTTTGTGTAATGGGCGGTTTTCGGGCGTGTGGTATGAATTGTTGAAAATGACAATACTGGCCCTGATTCCATTAACGGCAAAACAGAGGGTGGTGATGGCGGTTATCGAAATCACACTGCCTGCAAAGCCACCAGCTGCCTCAGAAACAGGTTTCGCAATGGATGAAAATATTTGTCTTGGCAAAAATGTTCCGAAAATGGAAAGTAGTATGTCTTTGCTCTCTTCGGGCAGCAAAAGTGGTAGCGCGGTGTTGATCAGAATAAGCGCGGGAATGGCTGCCATCATAAATTTGAAAGCAAGTGCTGATGCTCTCATGGCTAAAACCGAGTTTTTAAGCCCTTCCAATAACAGCGACATGACCAAATAAATGCTTTTGCCTTCGCTGCCGGGAAATTTGTGGCCTTTGGAATAATCAAGCATCCTGTTGTAAACAGGAAGTTCGTTCAGTTTAATCCGTTTTTTGCTTTTGCCTTTAGTCAAGCGCTTTAAGACTTAAATCAAGACTTTTGATATGATGTGTGAGTGCACCGGAAGAAATAAAATCAACACCGGTTTCAGCGTATTCCCGTAAATTGTCAATGGTAATACCGCCACTGGCCTCGGTTTGAACACGTCCGTTGACAAACTCTACGGCTTCCTTCATTTCGTGAGGTTTGAAGTTGTCAATCAGAATGCGGCTTGCAATATTTGCCTCGAGTGCTTCACGGAGTTCTTCCATATTGCGGACTTCGATTTCAATTTCCAGATCCAGTTTTTTGTCGGTCAGGTATTGCTTTGTCTGATTCAGCGCTTTGGTAATTCCACCGGCAAAATCAACATGATTATCTTTGATGAGTATCATGTCGAATAGTCCGAAGCGGTGATTATAACCCCCACCTATACGAACAGCCATTTTTTCAAGTTCACGCAGCAATGGTGTTGTTTTGCGGGTGTCAAGTATTTTAACCTGAGTGCCTTCAAGAATCTTAACCATTTTATTGGTTTGTGTTGCAATACCGCTGAGCCGTTGCATGAAATTCAGAACAAGCCGTTCGCAGGTCAGCAGGTTTTGTACGGGTCCATCAACCAGAAATGCGATATCACCTTTGCTGATGTGGCTCCCATCACGCAGGATGATCTGCATTGAAATGTCGGGATTGAAGTGGTGAAAAATTTGTCGTGCAAGGTCAACTCCGGCAAGAATCCCTTCTTCTTTGACAAAGAGAGCCATTTTCCCGCGTTTATCGGCAGGAACAGTGCTTAATGTGGTGTGGTCACCATCACCAATATCTTCTTTTAATGCAAAATCAATGATTTGTTCAATCGTCAGACTGCTGTGCATTTTTATTGAATTTCGAATTTGAGTATATGAAGCGTTATTTCTGAATCGGCTTTTTGAATGACATAATACACTTTAAAGCGTACCGATCCGGAGACATATGATCCCAGTGTGTAAAAATTTGTTCCTGATGTTTTTCCTTCAGAATTGACGGAAAAAGATGAAGGTGGGTATTGTGCGAAAAAATCGCGCATGATGATTTCTGCCTGAGTGCGGCTGAAATCACCTTTTTTGCCCGGAACACTCAGTTGAATGGTTGGTGCAAAACAGGAAGCCAGTTTGCTGGCGTCGCCCGATCGAATGGCATCGGATATTTTGTCATTGAGCTCATAAATATCAGGAATGGTCAGTGTGTCATTGTTCACTGAAAATCCCTGCAAAGAGAAAAAACTTAATATCAAAATGAAAAAATATTTCATTATTTTGTATTTTGCCGTTGCAATCTCAAAATTTAAGCCAAAGATACAATTTTTTGAAACTAACCCGGATCAATATATGAAATTATCCATGCTTGTTGTTGGTAAAACGCGTGTGGGCTTTGTTGCGGAAGGATTATCCTTTTATGGAGCCAGAATACAGAAGTATTTCCCCTGGGAGATGCTTGAAACGACTGATGTAAAGCATATTCCCGATGTTAAAGCGATGGTCAGAACCGAGACCGGAAAAACAATGAAAATGATTGCTCCGGGCGATTACGTTATTCTGCTGGATGAAAAGGGCAAGCAGCACACCAGTCTTGCATTTTCGCTCGATTTGAGAAAAGTGATTGATTCGGGAAGTGCCCGCAGGATTTTATTTGTTATTGCCGGGGCTTATGGTGCAGGTGATGAGCTTAAACAGCGAGCCAACGAAATATGGGCTTTGTCAAAACTAACGTTTCCGCATCAGCTGGTGCGTTTGATTCTGGCCGAACAAATCTATCGTGCAATGACCATTATGCGCAACGAGCCCTATCATCACGAGGGGTAAAGAATGGATATACTTTGAAGGGTTCTAAACGCTTCGAGAGATTATTGCAAGCCAAGAAGTTTGCGGGCTTTTTCTGCTATGAGTTCCGGTGATATATCTTTCATGCATCTGAAATGTCCTTTCGGGCATTTTTTATAACCCAGTTTGCTGCATGGCCGGCAGCGCAGATTATTGTTTTCAACAATGTCCGATTTGTTTTCAAGTCCTTCAGGAAAATAGGGATACATGCCGAATGCAGGAACTGTATTGCCCCATATGCTTATGATGGGTTTTTGCAAAGCTGCGGCTATATGCATCATGCCGGTGTCGTTCGAAATTATAAGCCGCGAGTTATCGATTACTGCAGCCGATTCTGTCAGCGATAACTTGTTGCAGAGATTAATGACTTTGTCGGGGATGCATGATTCTATTTCTGCCGCGTCGTTATTTTCAGTTTTTCCGCCCAACAGAACTACCGGAACCGGACTCAATTTTACGAATTTGATTATTTGAGGTGTTGGGTATCGTTTTGTTGCGTATGTTCCGCCAATAGCAAAGGCAATGTATTTTTCGGGCAGATTTTTTTTGATTTCAGGATTGTAATCTGTTGGAAAAAAGAAGTCGAGGCCCTCTTTATCATTGCTTACATGAAGTTTTTTTACAGCTTTGAAATAACGGTCAACAATATGAATATCAGGCATCAGATTTATTTTGAAATGTGTGTAAATCCATTTGCGGATATTGAGTTTGTTGAATGTGTTGTATTTTGTATTCAGATGAGCCATAAGCCGCTGACTGCGCCAATTTCGGTGTAGGTCAACCATGTAGTCGAATTTCTCGGCTTTTAATTGATCGAGAATTTCAAGAGGCGATTTTTCGATAAGCCAGAGATGCGAAATATATGGATTCGATGATATGGTTTCGGCATATCTTTTTCGGGTGATGTAGTGAATTTCAGCATGGGGATATTGTTTTTTCAAACAACGCACAACTGGTGTTGTCAGAATTATATCTCCGATGGAGCTTATGCGGTAAACCAGTATTTTCATTCTTTCTGGCATGAAAAATGAGATTTGAAGAATATTATGGATGTTTTCGCGTTAATTTTTTATCGGAAATCGTCCATTCCCTACAAAATTAATTAAATTTGCATAAGGGATCATTGAGATGAAAAGAAAATCGTTTATATACTTTTTGATTGTTCTTCTGGTTTGTGCAGTTGCTGTTTCTTCATGCAAGACCGAGAAAAAGTATAATCCCAAAAAATGTAAAACCTGTCCGCATTTTTGATTGGCGCAGCCCGCGTTTAAGTTTGTAAAGTTTAAAAGTGAAAAGTTTATAAAGGTGCTTTGTCTATAAGCGTTTCGTGTTACGATTCAGTTACCTTTCTACTTTACAAGCTTTATGAACTTTCAACTTCTTATGCCTTGTGCTTTGAGCGTTGAGCAATGAGTTTTATTATTTAGTCGCTTTAGCAAGAGTGAACGAAAATGTGGTGCCCACATCGATTTTTGATCGCACATGAATGGTTTGCTGATGTGCTTCGATAATATGTTTTACAATGGCAAGACCCAATCCTGTTCCACCTAGTTTGCGGCTGCGGCTCTTTTCGGTTCGATAAAAACGCTCGAAGATTCTTGGCAGGTCGGCCTGGTCAATACCAATTCCATTGTCGGCCACTTCAATCAAAAAATATTCATCCATATCGAAAGCGCTGATGGTTGTCGATCCAAAGCGGTTTCCGTATTTGAGAGAGTTGTCAATCAGATTGATCAGTACCTGCCTGATGCGGTCTGGATCGGCATGAACAAGGGTTTTTGAATCTGATTGATTTTTGTAATCAAGAACGATGCGGCGTTTTTCTGCTTTGATTTCCATGAATTCGAAAACATCTTTTACCAGTGCCGAAAAGTTGAAATTGCTGAAATTCATTTTCATGGTGCCGCTTTCGAGTTTTGCAATTTCATCAAGGTCGTTTACAATGGCAATCAGCCGATCGATATTTTTTGCTGCACGTTGGAGGTATTTTACATTAATCTCGTCGTCGTGGATGCCGCCGTCAAGCAAGGTCAGTACATATCCCTGAATGGTTGTAATGGGGGTTTTCAGTTCGTGGGAAACATTTCCGATAAATTCACGTCGAAATTCTTCGTTTTTTTTGAGTACTTCAATTTCATTGGCTTTGTCACGTGTCCATTGTTCAACATCGCGGCTGACATTTTCGAGTACATCGCCTTTTTCCATCTGGATTTTTTTGTCGCTTTTACCCAGTTTAGTGCTTCGGATCGACTTATAGATAAGCCGTATTTTATTGTAGATAAATCTGTTCAGAGTATATAACAGAGAAATAAAAACCACAATGAAAGTTGTGAAAGCCAGTGTCAGAGCTACTATCCATTTTGATGCAGTGGTTAGTTCAAGTACAGTCAGACTGATTGCAAAAACAATCAAAGCCAGAATGACAGCAATAAAAATGGAGAGATGACGCGGGTTTCCGGGGGTTATTTTCATTTCTTGATTTCAAAAGTATATCCAACGCCTTTTACTGTCCGTATTAGACTTAATCCGATTTTTTCGCGGATTTTGCGAATATGAACATCAATGGTTCGGTCGCCAACAACAATGTCGTTTCCCCAGACTTTGGAGAAAATTTCTTCACGTGTAAAAACTTTTCCCGGTTTGCTGGCAAGAAGCGCCAGTAGTTCAAATTCTTTTCTCGGAAGAATGATTTCCTGCCCTTCGCGTATAACAATGTAGCGCTCAAAATTAATGACAAGCCCTTCAAATTCCAGCTCTCGTGATGTATCGGGGTTGATATCCTTTGAAAAACGCCTGAGGTATGTTTTGACTTTTGTCAGAAACACCTTTGGGGTGATGGGTTTGCTTATAAAGTCGTCGCCGCCCGATTCAAGAGCAGCAATTTGCGCGAAGTCCTCATTGCGTGCTGTTAGAAAAATGATAACCGACTGCTTTAAGGACTCATGTTTTCGCATCTCCTGGCAAGCTGTAATGCCATCCATTCCAGGCATCATGATGTCAAGAACAATCAATTGCGGCTCAATATCCAATGCTTTGTTTATGGCCGACTGACCATCACGGGCTGTATAAACATCATAGCCCTCTTTTTTTAGGTTATAGCTCATGATTTCGAGAATGTCCTTCTCGTCGTCAACCAGCAGAATTTTAATGTTTTCGCCTGAATTCATTATGCAAAACTAATTGTTACACAAAGTTATTAAAATACCGGAAGAGTGGCAGTAAGTTACAATTGCTTAATGTAAAAGTAATAAATAATGAATACCGAACTCTGAACATCGAACGAGGAAGTATGAAGGAATTTTGAATGCTGAACAAGGAACTTGTCTATCGCCAGACAAGTAATAAAGGCGGAAGGACGAAATCTTTTGGAACACCGAATAATGAAGTTTGAATTTCAGTTTTACTTCAGTGTTCTTACTTCCTTGTTCAGTGTTCGATGTTCTACAGCCCGCCTTCACCGCGGTAAAGCGAGAGTTTCCCGTTGAGGTTGATTTTAAGGACTGTCATATATTTATCTTGAACACCTTCGGGAACATTGATGTAAACAATTCCCGGAACTTTGCTCCACGAAATTTTTCCAACTACATTGAATGGAACCGGCGTGTTGGATCCAATAACTTCAATGTTTTGTATTTCATTGTTCAATCCTTTTAGAATCACGTTGCCGCTTTGTTTTCCCTGAAGAAAAAGATAAATGGCTGTTGAATCTTGTGCAATGGTGGTTGGGCCGTAAAAGTGCCCGAGCGGTAATCCTGCCATTGATTCAAAAACTGCTTCATGGTGTTTTGCATTCCATTGTCCCAGTTCTTCTAAAATAAATGTTTGTTCTTCCGGTATGGATCCATCGGCTTTGGGGCCGATATCAAGCAGAAGATTCCCTCCAAAACTAATGCAATCAGCGAAAATGCTGATGATTTCGTATGGAGTTTTGTAGGCGGTATCTGTGATGTAATAGCCCCACGATCCATTCATGGTCATGCAAAGTTCCCAGTTTTCTTTTTCCGGTCTGATGATTGGAAAATGTTGTTCAGGAGTGGCGTAGTCGCCATACCCCTGCAGTCGTCCATTGATGATTGTTTTGGGATTGTTTTTCAATACCATTTCGCGAATTCCGGCTGCATTCCATTCTTTGGCACTGTGTTCCCAATCGCCGTCAAACCATATAAGGTCAGGATTGTATAATTTAAGAATTTCCGAAAGCTGACCGTTATTGAATTTCATGAATTTTTCCCATCGCTTTGGCTCATCATTAATTTCATATCTCGAAGAATCCCGAAGAAATCCCGTATAATGATCGTTTGTCCAATCAATTAGTGAATAATACAATCCAAGTTTCAAGTCTGTTTTTCTGATTTCATTTACAAAAGGAGTGAGAACATCGCGTTTGGCTGGCGAACTTTTTTTTGTGCTCAGGTCGTTGAGTTTGGTGTCCCAGAGTGCAACTCCGTCGTGGTGTTTGGAAGTGATTACAACATAGCGTGCTCCGCTTTTCTGAATCAGTGTAACCCATTCGGCTGGATTGTACTTCTCAGCTGTGAATTCATTTATTTGTGCCATATAGTCTTTATGACTGGTGTGGCCGTTGTAAAATTCCCACGATTCGCTTCCCCGTCCGGTTGAATAAATTCCCCAGTGAATGAAGATGCCAAGTTTGGCATTGGTAAACCATTGCATTTTTGCTGTATGCGAAGTATCGGTCTGGCCTTTGGTATTAAGAAATGCAAAGACAAGCAGCGAAATAAAACAAAGCTTTTTCATATGGTTATTGTATTGCAGCAAAGAAACAAAACAAAACAAGGTTTCGCAACATTATTTTGAGATGCTGTACAATCCTTATTTGAAGTGGCAATCAAATGAGAGATGGATTTTATTCAAATGAATATCCGAAATCGATTTTTGGCGTTGTTTTGTGACAGTTAATGAAGTTCTGCAGTTTCTTGAACCATTCAATTACTGTTGTGCAGTTAACGATGTCGGAACGGTTATTTAAAACATCGTTATAGGATGAATATGGCCATCCTTCAGTTTTATTTGCAAAGCCGTGATAAACCGGATTGTTGTTGATGTAAGTGATTAGATTGATCAGGTAGTTGGTCGAATCTACTTCTTTTCGCTGGAAGTTTTTGATGAATATCCCACCCATTCGTTTGAACTGCTTATTGAAGGCCTGTGTGTAACTGGAAAACAAATCACCAAGCTGTCGGCTGATCAGTTGTCCGATGAATAGGTCTGATGTGGCGTAATCTGATGGCGGAATGTTTGCAAGCTGGTAATATTTACGGAGAAATTTGCCGTACGTTTTAATGCGTGATGACGGGGCAATTTTTTCAAGCCGGAAAAAATCCGGAAGGTCTTTTACCTCCAACTTATCCAACTTATCCAACTTTGCCGAAGTTCCAAACTTCGGCAAAGTTTCAGGATAAGTTCCAGGATGTAAAGTTGGAGGGGTGAGGATTTTTTCCATACTTTCCAGCATCTCTTCCCGGCTTTTCACGCGGATCAGCAGATGAAAATGGTTGGGCATCAGACAATAGGCGTAAGTGTCGATAAACGGCAGCAGGTGAAACCGGTATTTCTGGATAAAAAACAAATAGTTTTCATTACAGCGGAAAACATTTTCAAACCCGTTTGCATGATTGTAAATATGGTAATATTTGTCAGGTTCCAGATACATTCATCAAATGTTTATCCGGTTTGTCAGAACTGGATATAAATAAACGGCATGGCGTCGAGGCTGTAAAGCTGATAGAGTAATATTATAAGAACGGCCAGGGTTGCGGCTTTGAGTGACCAATGAACTTTGGTGAATCCACCCAGCATTCCTGCATACAATTTTACTGGCAGATATTGCAAAATTAATCCGCCCAGCATCAGTAGAAAAGGAGTGGTATATATGCTGAGCCATTGAGGGAACATTGAAAAATCAGTGGTCAGCATAAAATTATAAAATTCGCCCGCTTTGACAAGATTGGGGACTTTCAGTAATACAGCAGTGAAAACAAGAAAGTGAAAAGTAATAAAAATGCTGATAAAAGAGTAAATGCTTTTCGGCATCCATTGCTGGATTTTATTTCTGGTTGATTGGCTTATCACATCCCAGGCGATAGCTGCTCCATGCAAAAGTCCCCAGGCAACAAAAGTGAGTGCAGCTCCGTGCCAGAGACCCGAAACAAAGAAGGTGATAAAAACGGCCAGCAGAATCATTGTTTTTCCGCCCCGGCGCCATGCAAAAGCGAGTGGCTGATATAAATATTCGTTGAGCCAGTTATATAATGTAATGTGCCATCGTCGCCAGAATTCGGTGATGTTGCCGGCCAGAAATGGTTTGTTGAAGTTGTGTTCAATGCTAAATCCCATCAGACATCCAAAACCAACCATCATGTCGGTGTAGCCGGCAAAATCGAAATATAACTGTAACATGCCTCCATAAGCTGCCATTAATGCATCGATTCCCGTAAAATATTGCGGGCTTTCAAATACACGATCAACCAGATTGGCGGCCAGATAATCGGCGAAAACAATTTTTTTGATAAGCCCGAGCATAATCAGAAAAAGACCTTTGCTTAGTATGTTTTTATCTATGACGGGTTTTGAAATAAACTGAGGCAGCAGGTCGCGCGCTTTTGAAATGGGGCCAGCCAGTATGTTCGGGAAAAATGAAATGTACAGGACATAGCGAAACCAGTTTCGTTCAGGTTCTTCAATTACCTCGCGATGAATATCAAAAATATAGGTGAGTGATTTAAAAACAAAATATGAAATTCCCAATGGCTGCACAATTTTCAAAATCAATGGTTCTGTCCCAGGATGTGCTATACCTGTCCATGTTTCAATCAGAAAGTTTGTGTATTTGAAATATATGAGAGCGCCGACATTCATAAATACAGACAGCACCAAGAGCCATTTTTTTCCACTTGTGGTTTTTGTTTTATAAATTCCTTTTCCAATGAAGAAATCAATGGTGGCCATCAGAATCATTACAACGACAAAGAATCCGCTGATTTTGTAATAAAAATACAAACTGAATATCAGGAGTACTGCGTTGCGAAGGCTGCGGTTGTTGAAGGAGAGTGCATACAGCAGATAAAAAAAGGCAAAAAGAATAAAAAATGTTACTGACTGAAAAATAAGTGGCTGCCCCGGCAGATATTGAAGTGAATAAAGAAAATCGGTAAACGAAAAATTCATATTACTTAATGCTTAGTTTTTGTCCGACATTTAATTTATCAGAAGTCAGCTTGTTGTCCTTTTTTATTTTTTCAACGGTAGTGTTGTATTTTTTTGCTATCGACCATAGTGATTCACCGCTTTTGACAATGTGCAGGGTTCCTGTTTTGGTGGTTTGTGTGGTGGTGTTTTGTTTTTGTGTGGTCGTCTGAGTTTGGGGTACAGTGCCTGAAGCGTAAATTACAAGCGTTTTCCCTGCAACGATATTGTTTGAATTCAATCCGTTCCATTTTTTTATTTCATCAACGCTTACTTTGTATTTTAAAGCAATGGAACTGAGGTTGTCTCCTTTTCTTATAGTGTACACGATTTTTTTGCTGCCAATTGTTGTTTGCTGTGACGATGTTTGATTGATGGTTTTTTGCGTTGTATTGCTGGCGGCAGATTTGCTTACAAGTAGCTTCTGGCCTGCGTTTATGCGTGTTGTTGAAAGATTGTTCCATCGTTGCAGATCGGCAACGGTGACTCCATATCGCTTTGCAATTGAGCTTAGATTATCACCCGACCTAACTATATAATATTGTCCTGTTCCGGTGTTGGAATACTTCGTGCCTCCGGTTTGGTTTTTATAATTGTTTATTTTATCAGTAGTGGCAATTTCCTGCCGGTTGTAATAGGTGGATTTGTTGATGACCCATTTCCCGAAATTGGTTGTGTCAATGGCATTGTTGAAAACAAGCAGACTGTCTGGTTTGCGCGATAAATAGGCAATATAGGAATTGAGAAGGGCGTTGAAATATAATTCTCCTTTCACTTTATATCCTTTATAACTCAGATGACAACGGTCGCGCTGTGAAAGTCCGTTTTTTGCCCAGTTTAGCATGGAACGCGGTCCCCCAGAGATGTTGAAGTAGTCATAGAGTACAACATTCTGTTCTTTTGAAAGCAATCTGGTGAGGGTACTGTAATCTTTGCAATTGGTAATGTTGCGGCCGCGATAATAAATGTCCTGAGCATTGGGAAGCATGAAAACAGCATTGGGGGCTGATTGCCGGAATAGTGCAATGGCCTTGTTGATGCTGCTCATGATGTATTGATAGTTGAAAGTACCTCTGAAGAAGTCGTTGATGCCGAGGTCGAAAATGACGAGATCCGGCTTTATTGCTTTCAGTTGTGCAGCGGTAAGATTCTGATTGAAAAAACTGTGATATCCTGCACCATTGATTCCTACACTGATGTACTGAATTCCCGTATTTGCCACACTTTGAATTTCTATGCCATAGCATTCAAAATATTTTTGTTCGGGGGATGTTTTGTTTACAACCAATGTGAGCGTATCAGATGCTTTGGGCAGAATAACTTCGACATATGGAAGTGTGTCGGAATGACAATCAGCATCAACCCAGGTGTTTGAACCACCAGCTTTGATTTTCGCGTCAAAGCTTTCTTTGCCTTTGTGACAATAGATGCGTATGCGTTTGAAATCGGGTTGAATGGAGTAATAATGCTTTCTGAAAATCAGCTTGAATCCTGCGGTTGAGTCGGTTGTAAAAACAGTGATACCACTCACACCAATGTTCATTTTTGGTTTAAGTTCAACATTTTTCGAGGCCGACCATGTGCCGTGTGCCTGTGCAAAATAATCAAAGGCCGAATGAGTGCCGGCTGCCTGATATGGGAAAACAATGCCGCGGCCGCCAAAACCAAAAATCTGTTGCAGCATCGCACGGGTGATGCCTGTTCCAATGTCGCTCTGAATGTGAGAATCGCCTATATGAAGAATGACAACTTTTTCTTTATTTGCCTTTTTCAGTTTTTCAAAAAACGGTGCAATGGCATCGATCTGATACCATTCAAACATGTTTTTATCATATTGCAGAAAATCATAAAATTCGCTGTATTTGACGGCTTGCTTCAAATAATTTGTGTCAGCAGGATTTTTCTGGGCATGGCTTTCAAGGCCGAATAGCAGAAGTCCGGTTAACAAAACAAATATTTTCAATGCGTTTTTAATCATTTTCCGGCAGTTGTTCCGTGAATGAGAAATTTATTGTATTCGCCCATGATGGCAAGGAAAAGCTCATTGACAACAATTTCGCGACCTTTGTCGCTGTAATGACCGTCGCGCGAGGCCCATCCTTTTTTGTTCCATGCCAGCACCGAATTTTCTCCGCCCATCAGTTGATAAAGATCGAAAAATGCGCAACCGTTTTTCAGCGCCACTTCTTTCTGAACATCACGGATGCGGCTTACCATCGGATACGATGCATATGTTCCGCCAACGCTGCGTGCAACATCGTTTACCCCAATCACCAGAACAGATGCATCTGGCATGGCTTTACGAAAATGCGCATACAATCTATCGTAGCTGTTTTTTATGGTGTTGAGTGATGCTTCGTTTTTTACGTAGGGCGTTACATTTCCGCCAAACTGCAAAATGACAAGTTTGTTGTTTAGTTTAATGAATTGGGCTTTGAGAAAATCATTCTGTATGTTCATCAAACCATCGCCGCTGTGTCCCCGGAGTCCGTAATTGTCGAATTGAACTCCTGACATGGGATCAAAACTGAGTCCGTAAATTTCGGGACTGGGGCCCGTAAAAACGAATTTTAAACTTACCGGATTTGATTTCAGTGGCAGTTTAACAACGTTAAAAGGATCAGGGTTGTCAAGTACAACTTCGGCCAAAAGCTCATTGTTTTTTGAGTTATACACTTTGAGTTCTGCTGGTTCTGTTGCTTTTCCATACCACAATCTGGCAATACTGTAACCGCGGAATAGTTTCAGAAAAACAGTTGCATTTGCATAGGAACAGGCAGGAACCTTAATTTTAATGGTGTCGCCATTTTCGCCAATACTGTCTCGGGTGCTTTCAGGTGTCGAAAACCGATAGCGGAAAACGGTTCCGCCAGGGCAGTACAACCCTTTGGCAGAGCGATTGTGGAACACTGTATAACGAACCCAGTTGGGGCTTGTGCTTCTTGTATAACTCACAGGAGAAGTTACATCATCTATTGGCACATAGCCAACTCCGCTGCCTCCGAATTTATCCTGAAACATGATCCGAAGCAAGCTGGTAATGCGGTCTCCTTCAATTTGTGAATCACCGTAATGACCAATGCGGATCAATGCAGAATCACTTTTTTGCAGGTATTTGAAAAAGTTTTCAAGGGCCGTGCTACCATTGCTTCCAGCCGGGTTGATGAAAAAATCGCTTGAACTGAAAACTGATTCATCCAGAATACTCATGCGCTTGATGGCGTCCTCATTCAGGCCATAGGCGCGCGATTCGAGCATGGCGATAACACTGTCAACATTTTGAGTGTTGTCTTTAACTTTGAAATTCAAAATCTCTTCTTTCGGAATAAACGTAATCACTTTTTCCCCGAGAACAATGTTGTCTTTCGGCCAGAAGCAGGATGCAACCAGCAATAATACGCCCGTTAGTACAATAATCGAAAAAACCTGATATCTTTTCATTTTAAACGTTCAACTTTTCGTTGATGATGGTCAGCATGTCACCGACATTTTTCATTTTAACCATTTCTTTCAGTTTGAAACGAAAACCGAAAGTTTCTTCCACTTTTGCAATCATAGTAAGGTGTGTCAGACTGTCCCATTTATCCACGTCGTTAGCGGTCATATCGGGATTGATAATCAGGGCTGGTGCCTGAAAAATATCTCTGAAAATTTCCTGAACTTTTGTGTTGATTTCTTCGTTGTTCATGGTGTTTTATCCTTTCATTAAATTCATTATGTCTGTTTGCATCAGAACCATTCCGGTTCCTGGGAAATAATGGAGAACATCCGGATCATCGCATTGTGTGCGGTCTTTAATGTTAAATCCTATTTTTTCGTAGGTGTGAATGGCCGTTTTGTTTTCGATATAGGTCATCAGTTCGGCCTGACTGACCGGATACTGCTGCAGCAGAAATTTTGCAACATGCGCTTTGATAAGTTTTGCCGCAAGCCCTTTGCCCCGGTGTTTATCCGAAACAAAAACTGATTCTATCTGCATGGTTCCTTCGGTGCGATGAACCATCATTTTATCGGTGATGTGTTTTTTTGATTGCACAAAATCCAGCGCGCCTTTTGGATAGTAATGCTGCATCAGCGCCGAACGCGCCATCCACGATGAAACGCCGTCGAGACCTTCAATCCATGCCGAAACACAGGCAACGGGTTCTCCGTTAAATTCAGCAACCAGAAAATGAAATGGCGAAAACTCACATCCTTCCACTTCTTCGGGCATCATGGCGGTAATGGCATCGCGCGCCTGCTCATAGCTGAGGCCAAAAAGTGCTGCATAACTTGTATTGGTGCCCGTTGTACCAATGTCGGCCTTCAGAATGGCTTCGGCCAGAAATGCATAATCGCTTTCCTTTGCACGGCGTATGATGTAGTTAAGTTCAGTCATGACCAAGTATCAGATTATTGATTTCTCTGCGATTTATTTTGCCATTGTTGTTGAGCGGAAAGGCGCTTATGAAGCGGAATTCGGACGGGATCATGTAGAACGGCATCTTGCTTTTCAGATATTCGCCCAGTTCATGCACCGCGTCTTCGCTGCCTTCAATGGCTGCTACAATAACGTCATTTCCAGTAGTATCGTGTGCGGCCATGGCAACAACCCTCCGGTTTTCGTAAAACGAAGCAATATGATGTTCAATTTCACTCAATTCCACACGGAAGCCTCGGATTTTCACCTGGTAATCCTTGCGTCCAAGATAGAAATACAGCCCGTTTTCACGAATGCAGATATCTCCGGTGCGGTAAAATTTCTTCCCGTTTACTTCAACAAATGCCTCGCGGTTTTTTTCTTCATTTTTCAGATAGCCGGCAATGACCTGGCCGCCGCTGAGGAGCAGTTCGCCTTTTTCGCCATCGCTCAGAATTTTATTTTCATCATCCACAATCACGGCTTCTATTTCCAGTGTGGGCCAGCCAATGCTGACAATCCCATTACGCGACGGAATATCATTTTCAGGCATGCGATACCAAACGGAATAAATGGTGGCTTCGGTAGGTCCGTACAAATTTTGGAACTCCGCATTGGGACAGCAATTTTTCCATTCCAGGGTGAGTCCGTGCGGAACAGCTTCTCCGCTGAGGCACATGTATTTCATTTTGTCCAGCATAATCTCATCGAAGTACGGCCGCAGATAAGCCACCACACTGGGAACAAGAATGGCAAATTCGATTTCGTATTCTTCGAGCAGTCTGAAAATTGTTGGGTATTTAATGTTGTTGTTCGGAACTGAGAAAAGAGTTCCCCTGAAAATACACGGCGACAGAATAGAAACTATGCTGAGGTCAAAACTGAGATCGAACATTTGCAGAAAGCGGCTGCCCGGACCCAGATGATAATTCATGGCTTCGAGGTTGCGCAGAAAAGAGCGCACATTGCCATACGAAACCGGAACGCCTTTGGGCTGGCCTGTGCTGCCCGAAGTAAAGAGAATGTAGGCAACATCATTATTGGCCGGAACAGCAGGTGCATTGAATGTACTCTCTTTCAAATCGCATGTGCAGACAAATGTTGCTGATGCTTCCAGTTTTTCGGCACTGTGTAAAATAAGTTGTATTTCGGCTTGTTCAATAATGCTGGCAATGCGCTCGGCCGGATGGTAGGGATTGAGCGGTACATAAGTGTTTCCGGTAGCCCAGATTGCCATGGCTGCAGCATAAGTATCAATATGGTCGGATGCAACAACACCGATGGCAGCTTTTTTATAACCACGCGAAGCAATTTCAGCCGCAATGGCATCGATACGGCTCCGGAAAGCCGTATATGAATGAAATACATCTTCAATGCAAATGGCATTCAGGTTGTCGTCGGATTCTGGAAGAAAAGGAAATATCACCTTGTCTGTTTTTTGCAAAATTAGTCATTTTAGGCAATATTTTTGCGGTTCTGCGCGCTATTCATTGACATCCTATTGTTAATCATGCGAACGTTAGCCCTTTTATTCATCATTTTTATTGTTGGTCCGATGCTGCAGGCACAGACCGACACCAGTCTGCGTGCCATGAATGAGCGTGAGAAAGAATTATACAAACTGCTAATGGATTATCGGTCAAAAAAGTGGCTGAAATCAATTCCCATCTCGCCATCACTCAATAAAGTGGCCCAGTGCCATGTGCGTGACCTGAATACATATCCGCGCGCAAAAAAATGCAATATGCACAGTTGGAGCAAAAACGGACCATGGAAGCCGGTTTGTTATACCGATAATCATAAAGGTGCCGATCTGGCGCATATCAAACCATCGGAACTTAGCTCTTACACCGGAGAAGGATTTGAAATTGCTTATTGGAATTCAAGTTCTGATTTCACTGCAAAGAATGCATTGGACGGGTGGAAGTCAAGCTATGGACACAATTCGATGATAATCAATCTTGGAATGTGGAAAAAATCGAAGTGGAGAGCCATCGGTATTGCTGTTGAAGGCAATTATGCCGTGGTGTGGTTTGGCAAAGAGACAGATCCAGCTGGAGAAATCATAATCAAGTAATGTGTTTACAACATCGACCGGATCAGCAGAAACAATCCGCCCGACATGGCTATGGTAACCGGAATGGTAATGACCCAGGTGAGCAGAATGTTGTAAATGGTTTTCATCTGCAGATTTTTCCATCCGCCCTGATACACCATGGAGCCCGCAATACCACTTGAAAGCACGTGGGTGGTACTCACCGGAAGTCCGATGGTTGATGAAGACATAATGGTTGCCGTAGCTACTATCTGTGCGCTGGCGCCTTGTGCGTAGCTCATCTGCGACTTGCCGATTTTTTCGCCCAGTGTTGTCACAATGCGCTTCCAGCCAATCATGGTGCCGAGTCCAAGCGACAAAGAAACCATCAGGATTACCCACCACGGTGCATATTCGGTATAGGAGTCCATTTCTTTAATGTCGTTCTTCAGCATCTTGCTTTCCTTGTGATTCAAAACAAGCGCTTTGTTTTTTACTACCGATGGGCTGTTCAGAAATTCATTCGTTTTTTTCTTGATGGTCAGAATATCTTTTCTGGCATTGAAACGATCGAGTTTGTCAAATTCGTCCGGGTTTTGTGCAATCAGCAAATTCTCTTTCAGATCTGCAATACTTGTCGTCAGCGCAATGTATCCGGGCATGTCGGCGGCCAGAATTTTTGTAGAATCGGTTTTGCCAATGTAATATTCAATGTGATTTACATTGCCGATCATATTGGACGGATTTTTTGTGTTGTCGAGCGCAAAGTGAGCCGGCAGCAGACTTATCAGAATGATCATGATGAGACCAACACCTTTCTGGCCATCGTTGGAACCATGCGAATAACTAACAGTGGTGCAGGTTCCGATAAGCAGCAGGCGAACCCAGAAAGGAGGTTTTTTTTCAGGATCGGCGGCTTTGAAAAACTTTTTCTTCCGGATGGTTCTTCTGAAAATATACATTAAAAGTATGGTGAGCCCAAAGCCGATGACAGGCGAGATGAGAAGTGCACTGAGGGCTTCAATGACTTTTGTCCAGTTGAGTGCGGCACCACTCGAATCAGAAATGAATAAGTAGGCCAGGCCAACGCCGAAAATGCTACCGATCAGCGTATGAGAGCTGGAGCAGGGAATACCGAAATACCATGTACCCAGATTCCAGATAATGGCTGTCAGAATCAGCGATGCAACCATTGCAATGTTATGGCTGATGTTCTGGTCAAGCAGAATTTCAAGCGGCAACAGGTTGATGATTCCGATGGCAACTGCGATTCCGCCAAAATACACTCCGAGGAAATTGAAGATACCGGACCAGATTACCGCAACGCGGGGCTTGAGCGAACGTGTGTAAATTACGGTGGCTACTGCGTTTGCTGTGTCATGAAAGCCATTGATGAATTCAAAAGCCATGGCTGCCAGTATGCAGCCGAATAACAAAAGGGTCATCCCAAGATCTAGTCCGAACATTTCTGAAAATTTCCGGCAAATTTCTGGCAAATTCCAATATGAATTTAATGTTACGCATTAATAACCTAATGGTAACAATAAATTAATACAGGGCTTGCTGAAAAACACGTAACACTCACAGAAGCAATGACATATTCTTATTTATTTGCAGCGTGAATGC
The DNA here is from genome assembly GCA_035390965.1 of Bacteroidales bacterium. Classification (GTDB taxonomy): domain Bacteria; phylum Bacteroidota; class Bacteroidia; order Bacteroidales; family DTU049; genus GWF2-43-63. Next base: position 22,365 of record DAOPKE010000029.1, read on the forward strand.
AAGGACTTTTCGGGATTTCATCAAAAATCCCTGCATTTGAAAATGAAAACGATAAAACAGCATAAAATATATGAGCTTGCGAATCTGAATTAACAATTTTCTTAAAGCATAGATTATTGCTGAGAGTGTTTGTTAGCCTGATGTACGCCATCTTCTTCGTTGCCTTCGACTCGAAGTATTACTATACATCTTCGTCTTGTCGCCTCAAATATGGCGCACCTCAGACTTTTTCAGCAAGCCCTGATATCGGCCTGTGATCCATGCTAAGTCACAGGCCAATACAATGCATATCATATGCAGCTTTCCGCTAGTCAATCAACCGGTAATCCGCTTCAGCAACCTGACTTTTGGTGCGGATATCGAGCTCGGTCAGTTCATTCACAAAGCGGGTGATGTTCTGAATTTCAGTTGTGATATTGAAGAACAGCAGACTTGAACGGGAAGCGTTTTCCTTACGTTTTACGCGTTCGATCTGGGCACGGCGGACAATTTTTATTTTATCGCAAACGACATTGGCTTTTTCGTGCAGATTATCGGCCAGTCCGCGACCGGAATTTTCGAGTATAATTTGTTTCGAAAAATCGCACAATTGCTGCAGATCTTCGGAGAGTGACTCGAAATCGCGCATCTGGTTTTTACCCAGGTTTTTGTGCTGATTGTTGATGTGATTATATACCGGGTGTGTGAGATAGCCAAGACTGACAGCGATTTCGCGGAGGATTTCGGCATTTTTCAGATAGTACTCGCCATATAAAACATAGTTGTCTCCAAGAGCCGAAATGGAGCTGCCGATCGTGGAACTGAACAACTCGGTACGGCTGTTTAAATCTTTTACAATTTCGTCGGCTTCTTTCAGCTTTTTCAGTTTTTCTTCTTCAAGTCCTTCGCGGATCAGCCTTACCACTTCTGGAATTTTTTCAATTACGAAAGAAACATTGTTTCTGCACAGGTCCAGAATTTCCTGTTCGCCCGTGTTTTCATCTATGCGCAGCATGTTTTCTTTTTCCTGATATTCTTTTTCGCGACGGCGGTGAATGACTTTGCTGCGTATAAGAACAAATACTGTGAGTGCAGAAAGCAGAATTACAGCAACGATACTGCCAAGATAAAGAACATAGGCAAGCAATGCAGCCGAGAGAAAAGCAAGGAATGCAGTAATAAACCAACCTCCGATAACCGTTGTTACTCCTGATACGCGGTACACCGCACTGTCGCGGTCCCATGCGCGATCGGCCAGCGAAGTTCCCATGGCCACCATAAAAGTGACGTAAGTAGTTGAAAGCGGGAGTTTGAGCGATGTTCCGAAAGCAATTAAACTGGATCCAACGGTGAGATTAACCGCCGCCCGCACCATATCAAAGGCCGGTGCATCCGGATTATTACTCATGGGCGGAGCTGTAAATCGTTTTTCAATCCAGCGATGAACAGCTGGAATGCGTACCAGTGTAAAAAAGTTACCAATAGCAAGAGCTAATTTCACGAGTGATCGGGCAACAGGATTGGTGTCAAAATTTTCTACACCTTCGTTTTGGCGCGCCAATCCAACTTCGGTGCGAATAACTGTTCTGGTTTTTTTATTGAACCACAATGTAAGAAGCATGATAAAACCTGCTCCCATCAGAAATCCAACAGGCACCTTTGCCGGAGCGCTTAAAGATTCCATGGTCATGGATGGATCTCCGGTGGCAGCATAAGCATTGTATGCATCGAGTCCTGCGAGCGATGGCCCGAGAAAGTTCACCAAGTCGTTTCCGGCAAAAGCCATGGCAATGGCAAATGTTCCGTAAATTACGATAACCCGGAAAACATTGACTCTGAAAAGGTATTGAAGAATAAGTAGCAATGCTGCTGTACCAGCTGTTATGAAAGACAATATCATGAGAAGATTTGCAGATACATATTCTTTCATCGGTTTATCAATGAAAGAAGCTGATTTCATACCTTTAAAAAATATAAAATATGAAATGAGTGCTATGGCAAGACCGCCGAAAATGGCGCCGCCGATTTTATAACGAGAAAAATTGAAACTGAATACTGTACGTGCTATTTTCTGAATTAATAATCCAAAGAAAAATGCAACGGCTATGGAAACAAAAATGGCAATTATCATTGCAAAGGCCTTTTCTGTATTCATATACATATCAATATCGGTGAAGGCCTGACCGTTTTCAATCAACTTGGCAACTGCAAAAGAGAAAGATGCCCCCAATAATGCTGCGACCAGTGAAACGGTAGTGGAGGTTGGCAATCCAAGAGTGTTGAAGAAATCAATCAGCAGCACATCGTTGAGCATGACCGCAAGATAAATCATAATGACTTCTTCGAACATGAAATATTGCGGATGAAAAACTCCGGATCGAGCCACATCCATCATGCCGCCGGCAAACAATGCGCCGATAAAAACACCTGCCGATGCAACCACCAGCAACCATTTGAATGTGAGACTTCGGGAACCATATCCTGAGTTGAGAAAGTTTACTGCATCATTGGCCACACCAACAGTGAGATCCATGATTGAAAGCAGAAAAAGGATCACGAGTACACCTATAAAATAATATTCCATTGTGAGAAAGATTAATGATGTAAAATTAAAGATACAACAAAAACTCTGTATTAGGGCTATGTTAAGAAATTATTAGGTGCGATGAAATCCCTCAGAGTGTTTCAATCCCCATCGAGTGATTTCAGCAACAAAAAACGGGTTTAGTTTTTACGCTGAACCCGTTTTTAAATATTAGATAAATACAGTATTACATGCCTCTCAGGTTGGCTTTACGCACGCTGTCTTTTTGCAAATTGGTTTGTTTGAAATTGTAATTTAGTACTGCACCTTCCCAGTCACCATACATGGGATTTGGCAGAACAATAAAGCGTTTGCCGAATTCTGATTTATTTTGATCAGTTACATCAAAACGATCCGATACTGATTTGTTTTCAAAAATACCGCTAAAATCGTTCATGTTATCTCCAATCAGCAGAATAATTTCATGAGTTTGCGAAACCTTGTTGCGGCGTTCGTTTTTGCTGCTGGTTTTATCGCGCAGTAAAAGATGATCTTCATCAATCATCGGAAAACCAAGTGCGCGCATGTTTTTAACAGTGGCATCCTTTTCCGCAATTTTGCGGTTGCTGACATAATACACATCGACTCCTTTTGAAACAGCGTATTTCATGAATTCAACGGCGCCTGGAATGGCAGTGGCAGAGGCCTTTTCGATCCATTCGCCCCAGCGTTCCGGATATCCGAAATTGCCGAGAACATTCTGTGCTTCGTATGGACTGTTGTCAACCATGGTCTCGTCAATATCAACAACAACCGCGAGTTTTTTGGTGCCTTTGTATGAAGCAACAGTCTGATCAAGTGAAATCCGTGCAGTATTGAATGCCTGATAGCACAATGCGCGCATTTCGGCCGATGTCTGATACCAGAGCACCGCCATAAGCATGTAATCGTAATCAAAATTGTTTACATAAACAGTGTCGTGAACAACAACCGTTTTTTCAACAATTTTCTCTGTCTGGCATGCAGACAAGGCGAGAAGGCCAACTAAAACAATAACGAACAGATTTTTCATAGGTTTTCGTTTTGATTAAAAAGGCCGGACAAAGCCGGCCCTTATGAATTGGGTTGATTTATTAATCAGCAAGTTTTTTATACTTGTTGTAGCGCCATTTTGCATTGTCTTCGCAGGCAGCAAACAACACCTTCGCTTCTTCCGGGAAGGCCTGAACAAGAGAGGTGAAGCGGACTTCGCTCTTGAGGAATTCCTGGAATTTGCTCCAGTCGGGCTCTTTCGAATCGAGTATGAACGGATTTTTGCCTTCTGCTTCGAGCTGCGGATTGAAACGGTAGTTGTGCCAGTAGCCCGATTCCACTGCAAATTTGCCCTGAGCCTGGGTTTTGCCCATACCTGAACGCAAACCGTGGTTGATACAGGGAGCATATGCAATAATGAGTGATGGTCCCGGATAAGCTTCAGCTTCGCGGATGGCTTTCAGATACTGGCTCTGATCGGCGCCCATCGAAACCTGTGCAACATATACGTAACCATATGACATGGCCATCATTCCGAGATCTTTCTTGCGGGTTTTCTTTCCTGAAGCGGCAAACTTGGCAACAGCACCGGTCGGTGATGATTTCGATGCCTGTCCGCCGGTATTGGAATAAACCTCGGTATCGAGAACAAGCACATTGATGTCTTCACCGCTGGCAAGCACGTGGTCGAGTCCGCCGTAGCCGATATCATAGGCCCAGCCGTCGCCGCCGAATACCCAAACCGATTTCTTGATCAGGTATTGTTTCTTGTCAACGATTTCTTTTGCAAGTTCTGAATTGTCTTTTTCAGCTAATGCAAGAAGTTTTGCAGATGCTGTTTCAGATACTTCAGCATTGTCAATGGCAGCCATCCATTCTTCGCATGCGGCTTTCAGGTCTCCGCCCAAGCCAGCTGCAATGGCTTCCTTCATTTTCATTGTAAGGAATTCACGCATTTTCTTAACGCCGGTGGCAATACCTAATCCGTATTCAGCATTGTCTTCGAACAGTGAATTGCCCCAGGCAACGCCTTTACCACTCTTGTTGTTGATGGTGTAAGGAGTTGAAGGAGCTGAACCACCATAAATGGATGAACATCCTGTGGCATTTGCTACAATCATTCTCTCTCCATAAAGCTGAGTGATGGCCTTGATATACGGAGTTTCACCACAACCGGCACAAGCGCCTGAGAATTCGAACAATGGTTGTGCAAACTGGCTGTTTTTAACCGATTTACTCTTTTCAAGCACGGTGTCTTTATAGCCAACTTTTTCGTCCATGTAAGTCCAGCGTTCTTTTTCAGCCAGCTGGGTTTCGAGCGGTTTCAAAACAAGCGCTTTGGTTTTTGCAGGGCAAACATCCACGCAGTTGCCGCAACCGGTACAATCCATAACACTTACCTGCATGCGGAAGTTGTATTCTTTTGTTGCAGCAAGGCCTTTAAGAGTAGTGGTTCCGGCAGGAGCAGCAGCCAATTCAGCTTCGGTGAGAAGGAAAGGACGGATGGCAGCGTGAGGACATACGTATGCGCACTGGTTGCACTGGATGCAGTTTTCCGACTGCCATTCAGGTACCGTAACAGCAATACCGCGTTTTTCAAATTTGGTAGTGCCTGAAGGGAATGTGCCATCTTCGCGACCGACAAATGTTGAAACTTTAAGGTCATCACCGCTCTGACGATTGATAACATCAGCCACATTGCGGATGAAGTCAGGATGTGTTTCATCTTCGAAAGCTGTTTTGCCTTCGAGATTTTTCCATTCGGCAGGAATGGCCACTTCGGTCAGTTCACCACCACGATCAACAGCTGCATAATTCATTTTCACAACTTCATCGCCTTTGCGGCCGAAAGATTTGTCAATGAATTTTTTCATTTCCTTCACAGCCTGATCGTAAGGAATCACACCTGAAATTTTGAAGAAAGCTGCCTGCATGATAGTGTTGGTGCGGTTACCCAGACCAATCTCGTCTGCAATTTTTGTTGCGTTGATTGTGTAGAATTTGATTTCATTCACCGCCAGGTATTTCTTCATGTCTTCGGGCAGGTGAGCTTTGGTTTCTTCAACATCCCAGATGGAATTGAGGAGGAATACTCCGCCTTTTTTCAGGCCTCTGAGCATATCGTAACGACCCAGATAAGCAGGAACGTGGCAAGCTACAAAGTCAGGTGTATTTACGAGATAAGGCGAACGGATGGGAACATCGCCAAAACGAAGGTGTGATGCGGTGAATCCGCCAGATTTTTTTGAGTCGTATGCAAAATAACCCTGACAATATTTGTTGGTGGTTTCTCCAATGATTTTAATGGAGTTTTTGTTTGCGCCAACTGTACCATCAGAGCCAAGTCCGTAGAATTTTGCCTGGAATATGCTGGGATCCGAAATGTTGATTTCGGCAATCTGTGGAAGTGATTTGAAGGTTACATCATCAACAATACCAATAGTGAAGCCGTTTTTCGGCTCAGTGTTTTTCAGATTATCATATACTGAAATAATTTGCGCAGGTGTAGTATCTTTCGATGAAAGACCATAACGTCCACCAACAACGAGCGGAGCATTGGCTTTGTTGTAGAAAAGATTCTTGATGTCGAGATACAAAGGTTCGCCTTCGCTGCCTGGTTCTTTGGTGCGGTCGAGAACGGCAATGCGTTTTACTGATTTCGGGAACACTTTCATGAAATATTTTTCGCTGAAAGGACGATACAAATGACAAGTGAGCAAACCAACCTTTTCGCCTTTGGCATTGAGATAATCGATGGTTTCGCGGATGGTTTCCGTTACAGAACCCATGGCAATGATGATGTTTTCGGCATCGGGTGCACCATAATAGGTGAACGGATGATATTCGCGTCCTGTAATTTTATTAAGCTCAACCATGTATTCTTCAACAATGTCGGCAACCTTGTCGTAGAAAGGATTGGCAGCTTCGCGTGATTGGAAATAGATGTCTGGATTCTGAGCTGTACCGCGGGTTACAGGGTGTTCGGGGTTGAGTGCGTTTTGACGGAAACTGGCAAGAGCTTTCATATCAACCAGTGATCTGACATCATCATTGTCGAGATATTCCACTTTTTGAATTTCGTGCGATGTGCGGAAGCCATCAAAGAAGTGGAGAAAAGGGATGCGTGAACGGATTGATGCAAGGTGCGCAGCAGGCGCAATGTCCATGATTTCCTGTACAGATCCCGTTGCCAGCATGGCAAAACCAGTCATACGTGTACTCATTACATCGCTGTGATCGCCGAAAATTGACAATGCCTGGGCTGCAATTGCGCGGGCTGATACGTGAAAAACGCCTGGGAGCAGTTCGCCCGAAATTTTATACATATTGGGAATCATCAGGAGTAAGCCCTGAGAAGCCGTGTAAGTTGAGGTGAGGACACCGCTCTGAAGTGAACCGTGAACAGCTCCGGCTGCACCAGCTTCGCTCTGCATTTCGACTACTTTTACAGTGTCTCCGAAAATGTTTTTGCGTCCGTTGGCCGACCATTCATCCACATATTCTGCCATCGTGCTCGATGGTGTAATGGGATAAATCGCGGACACTTCGCTGAACATGTACGATACATGCGCCGCAGCGTAGTTACCGTCGCATGTAATGAACTTTTTGTTTTTCATGATTATGTAAGTTTCTGTGTGTTTGTTTTTAGAGCAGCGAAATTAATCATATTTTATTTCTTTAAGGTGTTTTATCGTTTCTTTTTGAGAAAATTTAATCTGAGGAGAGCTGATTTGCCTTAATTGTTTATGTGTTAATAATTTGTCGGTTGATACCTCAAATTTGTATGTTTGCGAAATAAAAATCATGGGAACACGTTAGTGTTTCGTCAAGTTAAAAATATATATCAATGAAAAACCTGATTTTTTCGTTAGTGTTGTTGTTTCCTTTTTTTTCGCTTTTTGGGCAGACTTCTGATGAAAAGCCCGCTGTAAGAATTTCGGACATCATGGTTCAAAGCGGATTTCAAAATTTCAACGATTTTAGTTTGGGGTTGAACGATTTTTTGAAACTCGCACCTGGTTCGCCATGGCTGCAAAATGATTTCAGTGATTATTCCCTGTCGCACGCTTCAGGTAATTTTACCGGATTGTTTTCGGTGTCGGTTGGGTTGAAATTTGCCGGCAAAGAAAGAAAATCCTATAGGGCAAATCCTGTGTTGCGTCTGGGAATATTTGATGTGCGCTCTTCGCCCGATGGCGTTTTTTACAATAAGCGAGAATCTTTTCCTTATGATACATTGACGTCGTCTGCTACCGGCAATCAATATTATGTTGATTCAGTTTCAAATATGCAATATGAGATGCAGTATTCAACGGAACATATTGGCCTTTCAGCTTCTCTTCAGTTTGGCACCAATCCGCAAAACCGCGTGTCGTTTTATGCCGGAACCTCGCTTGTTGCGGCTTTATCGGTCAGTAATTCAACCAAATTAAGTAAAGCAGAATATGTGGTTTTTTCTTCAGATGATCTCTATTACTCATATCCCGTTTATAACAATTATGCCTATGATTATGAATCGGTTTTTATTGGCAATAAATCATCCATGCTGTTATCCATGGGAATACCGATGGGCATTGATTTCCGCTTGTCGCGTTCGCATCATTTCTGGAGTCTGATTCATTTGGTTTATGAGTTCAGACCTTCGGTAACAATGACATCAATTCCAGAACTCAAAAATTATGTAAGCACAGGAATGTGCAACTCCATGGGGTTTAAGGTTACCTGGTGATTTATTGTTTTATGTTTGATTGAATATACCGACAGGAATTATATTAATGTCTAAACAACTCTGTCTCTATCAATCATTGTAAAAACCCCACCTGATGCAGTCGTGCTAAATTTTATTGTTTTAAAAAAGCAGATAATTCTGTTTAAAGGCAAATCAATTCTGTTTCTGAATAAATGTATATTTGTGAAGTCAAAATTTTATAGAAATGGATCGAATTCAAATAAAAGATCGATTATTTA
>DAOPKE010000030.1:0-30328 GCA_035390965.1 Bacteroidales bacterium
ACTGAACGTGAAAAATGGGAAAAACTCACTGCCAAAGAAAAAGCTGCTCAGTTGTATTCGTTCGACAAACCAACAAAAGAAATTACCGTTACGCAGGAAATGCGTCAGAAAGAATTTGACAATTTCAAAACCACAGATGATCACGGACTGCTCATTACAGGACTTGCCAAAGATCAGAATGGCACTATTTATTTCAAAGTAAAAAACAGTTGGGATGCTGTTGGCAAATATGATGGGTATTTCTATGTTTCAAAAGCATTTGTAATGCTCAAAACTACCGACATGCTGGTGCACCGCAAAGGAATTCCGCCTGCAATTCTGAAAAAACTGAAACTGTAATTTTTATTGAAGAATTCACAGCCGGTTAGTTAAACTGACCGGCTTTTTTTATAGCTGATATTCTTACTCAGATTTCAAATACATGACAATCGTCAATAAAAAACATTCAATCTTTCAAAGCATTTTATCTTCTCTTCAGTTGTTTTATAAGTATTTTTGCGCATAGATAAAACCTGCCATGAAAAACATACTCATTCTCGGAGCCGGACTTTCGGCATCAACACTCATCAGATATTTACTGCAAAAAGGTGAGCAAAATCAATGGACTGTTACAGTTGCCGACATGGATATTGAAACAGCCAAAAAGAAAACCGATGGTTATAAAAACGGAAAAGCTGTTTCGTTCAACATAAAAGACGAAAAAAATCTCGCAGAACTCATAATGCAAAACGACCTTATCGTCAGCATGATGCCCGCTCTTTTCCATCCGGTAGTAGCTCAGCAGTGTCTCAACTTTTCCAAACATCTCTTCACTGCTTCATATGTATCGCCCGAGATGAAATCATTCAACGAAGAAGCAACGGCAAAAAACCTGATTTTCTTCAACGAATGCGGTGTTGATCCTGGCATCGATCACATGTCGGCCATGAAAGTGATTGATGAAATCCGTGCCAAAGGCGGACGTATCATTGGGTTTGAATCCAACTGCGGCGGTCTGGTAGCACCCGAATTTGACAACAATCCATGGAATTACAAATTTACATGGAACGCCCGTAACGTCATCCTTGCAGGACAGGCAGGTGCCCGTTTTCTGCATAACGGCAAATACAAGTATATCCCTTACACACGGCTCTACGAGCGCATCGACAAAACTTCTGTGCTGAATTTTGGCAACTTTGAAATCTATGCAAACCGCGACTCACTGAGCTATAAAGAAGTTTACGGACTCGAAAATGTAGAAACCATTGTTCGCGGAACCATGCGCCGACCGGGCTATTGCGCTGCATGGAACTGCTTTGTGCAACTCGGCGTATGCGATGATACCTACGAACTCGAACATCCCGAAAAACTAACTAATCGTAGTTTTATTGAATCTTTTCTGCCGGAAAATCCGGGTCTGAGCGTCGAGGATAATTTCTGTCAATATCTGAAACTTGACCGCAACGGAGAAATTTTCAAGAAAATGGAATGGCTGGGTCTGTTCACCAAAACCCCTGTGGGAACCGGATTTAAAACACCTGCACAAATTCTTCAAAGCATCATTGAACCAAAGTGGCAGCTCGACAAAAACGATCTCGATCTTCTTGTTATGCAACACACTTTTGATTACGAACTGAACGGTAAAAAATATCGCCGCATGTCATCGATGGGAATCATTGGCACCGACACAGTTCACACCGCTATGGCAATTACCGTCGGAATGCCGCTGGCTCTGGCCATTGAACTTTTCCTTACGGGAAAAATCCACGGCAAAGGCGTTCAAATTCCGGTTAAACCCGAATACTACAATCCTATTCTCGAAGGTCTGAAGCCATTCGGAGTTGAGTTCTTCGAAGAAGAAACAGAGATTTAAAAATGAGAATTTTTGTCGCAATGGTTATCGCGATGAAGATTTTTGATTTCATTGAGATAAAGTCGGTTTTGAAATATCAATAACCGGCTTTTCTTGTTATAGATGTTGTTTATAAACGATATATACAACTGACAGCTGAAACTGTCAGCTATGATGAATATCCTCGACCTTAATCTTAATCTGGGCGCTCGTCTCTCCTGTGCTGATGAAGGAACTTCCGTCGGCATGCCGCCTACCCCCTGACCTTGTGTTTACTCCGCAAACTTCCGCAGATAGGCAGTCAGATCCGAGGCAATATCCAGCTTCAGTTTTTTCGACAGGCGATTCTTTTTGATTTTGATCGATGCTTCGGAAATACCCATCACATGAGCAATTTCCTTGTTGCTTAAATTAATCAGAATGTATGCACAAAGTTTCTGCTCTCCCTGAGTAATATCAGGATGAGTTTCAGACAAAACTTTGAAAAATCCCGGATACACCTGATCGAAATGATAAAAATAATTATTCCAGACAGCTTCATCGCCGGCATTCATGCGGATGATGCTCTGAATTTTTTTCAGCGAAGCATCATTTCCTTTATCTGTATTCGCAGAAACAAACTGATCAATATTTTTCTCAATTTCCTGCAATGTTTCGTTTTTGGTTACAATATGCATGGTCATTGATGTCAATTGCCGCTCTTTCATCTGCAGGTCATTGGTAAGTTTTTCCTTTTCCAACTGAGCAATAATGGCCTTGTTTTCCAATTCTTCGGACAGACGACGTTTTTCGCTTTCAGCCAGGGCATGCCTCTGATCAAGCATACGGTTTCGGTTACGAATGTTGATAAAAAGAAGGACAAACAAAACAAGTGCAACCGCGATAATTGCAATGATGAGCCACTGAACATGATTTTGCAATTTCATTTGCTTGTCAAGCAAAGATTTTTCCTTCTGCCATTTGCTTTGCTGCATCGATAAAATGAAATCGGCGAAATCACCTTCTGTAGTCTGTGACTCAATTTTCTCAGTTATATCCTTGTATTTTTTCAGATTTTCATATGCTTTGGCAATCTCGCCTGTTGACTCATAATACTGAGAATACAATTTATAAATCTCCGGAAGCTGAGCAGATGCATCGCTTTCAATGGCATTGAACAATGCTGAATCAAGATATTCAGCAGCACTTTTACTGTCGCCGCCATTAAGCAGTGTTCGTGCAAGATTACTGTAAGTCAGCGCCAGCTGCGACTTTGCGATGCTGTCATGAAAAGCAAGTGATGCCTTGTAATAAAAAACGGCGCTGTCACGGTTTCCTGTATTTTCGTAAATCACTGCAAGATTATTCATAGCCGTTGCAATGCCAACAGGATAATCATGCTGCCTGCTGATTAAAATCGACTCACGATGCAGAGCCATTGCAGTATCATACATACGAAGCTTCTCATACAATGATCCGATATTGTTTTTCAGATCAACAATGTTTCTGAATTTCTTTGCTCTGATCTGAATTTTCAGTGACTGATTGAAAAAGAAAATACTGTAATGATATTTGCTGATGGTGTATGAAACAACTCCAAGGTTATTGTAAACAAGCGATATTCCAACAGTATCATCAACGCTCTGATAATATTCAAGCGAACGGATAAAACTCTGCAGCGCCATGTCATTCAGCCCGCGCGTGAACAATACAATTCCCTGCAGGTTGTAACACTCGGCCAGACCTTTCTCATAATTCAGATGAGAACATTCGTCAATCAGCATTTCTGCCTCACGCAAGGCCTGCAACGGCTCGGAATTGGTTTTACCCCTTGCTGACAGAATACGCTTGTCAATCTCTTCAAACTGCGCAATGGCAGAAAAAGAGACAAGGAAAAGGAATATATGCAGCAGAATTTTTCTCACGATTCAAAGTTATGCATTTTTTACATCCAGATTGTCGCGCAGTTCATTGCCAAGTATCATAAAGGCCATGACTGCAAGGACTATGGCCAATCCCGGCAATAAAGCAAGATACGCGCTGTCGAGCACCAGATGACTGTAATACTCCTTCACCATACCACCCCAGGTGGCAACCGGCGGCTGCACCCCAATTCCAAGAAAACTCAACCCTGCTTCGGTCATGATGGCCGATGAAAACGAAGATGCTGCCAACACAATAACAGGCCCGCGTATGCCAGGTAATATATGCCGGAAAATAATTTTTCTGTTTTTAATTCCCAGCGCTTGTGCGGCCTCGATATAATCCCGCTGCTTGATGGACATCACCTGACCACGCACCACACGAGCTATATCGACCCAGAAAGTAAGTCCTATGGCAACAAAAATCTGCCAGAAACCTTTTCCCAATGCAAAAGTAATGGCAATAACCAGCAGTATTGTTGGCAATGACCACACCACACTGAACAACCATACCAGGAAACGATCAATAATACCACCATAATAACCGGCAATGGCACCCAGCATAATACCAATCAAAAGCGCAATAAAAACTGCCACCAGTCCAACCGTAATACTGACACGCGCACCCAACACAATACGGCTGAAATAATCGCGTCCAAAACGATCGGTACCCAACAGAAATTTCTTTTTTACAATCATCTTTGATGTAATGAACTTTTCAAGTTCTATTCCGGAAGAAACCCGTATCACTCCATTCCTTTTTTCCCATGCTGTCTGCAACTTTCGGCAATCATATACTTCAATCTGCCCACTATTGGGTGTAAGGCCGGTATATGTTTCAATATATAAACTGTCTTTTCTGAAATAATAGCTGAAAATAGCTTTGCTACTAACCGACAAGGGTTCGCCATACAACAGCTTTTCAAAAAATGAAACCTTTTCTGATGAAGCAATTGGAATTTCGAGAAACCTGCACTCAAAACCCGGCTTCTGAAGTGCAATTTCCACCTGCTGACTATTGGCGTCGGAGGTTGCGTCGGGAATAATGAAGTATCCAAAAACAGCTACCAGAGCCATCAGGATGATATATCCCAGAGAGGTGTAACCCATGACGGTTTTGATCAGTTTTCGTTTCATATCAATCAAAGACAATGACAAAGATATTAATTTCGTTGATACATTAATGGTCAATCAAATTCATGATTGCATCGCAACTTAATCCAATTGGCATGATATTTTTTACTATCTTTAACCCCGTAAACCAGCATTATGAAAACCCTGATGACCATTAGTCTGATTGCCCTGTTTGTGAACCTGTTCGCTCAGGATATTCCCGTGGCAACCGCAGAACAATTCAAACGTTTCAAGGAAAGCACCACTTATCTGGTGAAATACGACGATCCGTTCAGTTCATTCAATGAATATATCACCGAAGATATGTCGAAAGTGTGGAAAATAACACCTTTCAAAATCATTTCACCGGATGAATTTGAAACACTCAGCAAAGACAAAAAAAATTCATTTATTTTTCTGTCCGAAATATTTAAAGAAGAAGGAGAAAAAACAGCAAAATGGAATTTATTGAACATCACACTGGGATCAAATGCAGGAAGCGCAAACATGAATTCAATGCCTGACCTTGGAAGCGCTCCGCTAAACTATGTTTCGGACAATGAAGACAACGAAGAAGAATATCTCTACAAACTGGCCGGCGTGCTTCGTTTTTTTCAATACTACATTCAATACAACATGGCAAACCCCGGATCCGATATTAAATCCGTTGTAAAAAACAATCAATCAAAATTAACAGGGAAAGAACTCTGGCTGCTACAGAGCGATATGTCTGATGAAGTAAACTCGCTGGAAAAAATCAGTAAATATTTCTCCGGCACAGTAAAATTTGTCACCCCCGAAGAAATCCGCTCAGCCATTCATGCCGGAAATGAAAAGGTTGTTTTTCTGCATCAGGTTACACCAGGCAACAGCGTCGGCAAATGGAGTCTGAAATTCCTGCTCTGCGCCTCAGACGGCTGCCCGGTTTATTATGACGTAACAACTGTTGGTGCTGGCAAAAATGGCAGATTTTCAGCATCCGATTTCAAAGCAATTAACTAATCTCTCTTTTTTTATGAGCGACGACAAAAAAATCATTTTTTCGATGGTGGGTGTAAACAAAATTTATCCACCTCAGAAGCAGGTTCTCAAAAATATTTATCTTTCATTCTACTACGGCGCCAAAATTGGTGTTTTGGGTCTGAACGGCAGTGGAAAATCAACACTGCTTAAAATTATTGCCGGAAAAGAAAATCCCACCGAAGGCGACGTGGTTTTCTCACCCGGATACTCCATCGGAATGCTGGAGCAGGAGCCACATCTCGACAACAACAAAACCGTGAAACAAATTGTCGAGGAAGCGGTACAACCTATCGTTGACCTGCTAAAAGAATACGAAGAAGTGAACAACAAATTCTCAGAGCCCATGAGCGACGATGAGATGAACACACTCATTATTCGCCAGGGCGAACTCACCGAACTGATAGAGCAACACGATGCATGGGAGCTGGATTCACGCCTCGAAAGAGCCATGGATGCATTGAATTGTCCACCATCGGATCAGATTGTAAAAAACCTCAGCGGAGGCGAACGTCGGCGTGTGGCGCTGGTGCGGTTGCTGCTGCAAAAACCCGACATCCTGTTGCTTGATGAGCCCACCAACCACTTAGATGCTGAATCGGTGCAATGGCTCGAAAAACATTTGCAGGAATACCAGGGAACTGTTATTGCTGTTACCCACGACCGCTATTTTCTCGATAACGTAGCCGGTTGGATTCTTGAACTGGACCGAGGAGAAGGCATTCCATGGAAAGGCAATTACAGCAGCTGGCTTGAACAAAAATCGGCACGTCTGGCACAGGAAGAAAAGACCGAATCGAAACGCCGCAAAACACTCGAGCGCGAACTTGAATGGATTCGCATGGCTCCAAAAGCACGACACGCCAAAGGGAAAGCACGTTTGAGTGCATACGAAAAATTACTGAGCCAGGATGTGAAAGAAAAAGAACAAAGACTCGAAATCTTCATCCCCGACGGCCCCAGATTGGGCAATCAGGTTATAGAAGCAAAAAATATCAGTAAAGCGTTCGACAATAAACTGTTATTTGAAAATCTGAGTTTTACCATTCCACCCAATGCCATTGTTGGTATTATCGGTCCCAACGGTGCCGGAAAAACAACATTGTTCAGACTCATGATGGGTATTGACAAACCCGATAGCGGAGATTTTACCGTAGGCGATACCGTGAAACTCGGATACGTTGATCAGGCACATTCCTCAATAGATTCTGAAAAAACGGTTTACCAAACCATCAGCGACGGCATGGAAAATATCCGAAT
Source organism: Bacteroidales bacterium (assembly GCA_035390965.1). Classification (GTDB taxonomy): domain Bacteria; phylum Bacteroidota; class Bacteroidia; order Bacteroidales; family DTU049; genus GWF2-43-63. The sequence continues at coordinate 7,126 of DAOPKE010000030.1, forward strand.
GGGAAGTCGCGAAATCAATGCCCGGGCCTATGTAAGCCGTTTCAATTTTACTGGACCTGATCAGGAAAAAAAATGCGGTGTGTTATCGGGCGGAGAGCGCAACAGATTGCATCTTGCGCTGACTTTAAAAGAAGAGGCCAATGTACTTTTGCTCGATGAACCATCCAATGACATTGACATAAATACACTCAGAGCATTGGAAGAAGGGATTGAATCTTTTGCCGGTTGCGCCATGGTCATCAGCCACGACCGTTGGTTTCTCGATCGCATTTGCACACATATTCTGGCATTCGAAGGCGATGCATCTGTGGTCTTTTTCGAAGGCAGCTTTTCCGAATACGAAGAAAACCGCAAAAAACGTCAGGGCGACACACCTGTCAGATTCAAATATAAAAAGCTATCCGTTTAACAATATTTACGGGTTAATAGTTGCTTTTTATAACACAAATTGATTAACTTGCATAAAAATTCAACACCATGAATGAAATAGTTGTCGGAATTGACTTTTCAAAAGGTGCACTAAATGCACTCAAATATGCATCACTCCTTGCCAAGGGTTTTAACTGCAAAATAACCATGCTGTGGGTCGATAAACCATTTAATCCCGACAGCGTGTATATCGATGGTGAAAACTTTCGTGAAGGCATCCATAAACGTTTTGCAGAGCTCATCGAAGAATACACACCCGTTGTTGGAAAAGATAATATTCAATATAAAATACGCACTGGCAAGGTCTATGAAGAAATCGCAGCGTATGCCAAACTGAACAAATGCCGCTTTGTTGTTATCGGAACGCATGGTATCAGCGGCTTCGAAGAATTATGGATTGGCTCCAATGCCAACAGAGTCGTTTCCATTGCACCCTGCCCGGCATTTACATTGCGACAGGATTTTCTTGTTCCCGATGCAATCCGTAAAATTATTGTTCCGATTGACCGTACAGCAGAAACTGAACTTAAAATACCATTTGCCATTGATATTGCAAAGGCATTCAACGCCGAAATCGTTCTGATGAAACTTTATGCAACCAATGTTCCTTTGCTGAAGAAAAAAGTGGACGACATTGCCAATGATATCTGCGATAAACTTGCCCATGAAAAAATCAAAGTCAGCACCGTTGAAAAAATCATTGTCAATATTACAAGCGATGTGTTGTCGGTAATCGAAAAAAAAGATGCTGATTTATTACTGATTATGACCGAACAACAGAACCGATCGGCAAACATCATGCTCGGCGAAATGGCTCAGCAACTCGTAAACAACAGCCCAATTCCCGTTTTGAGTATTCATAACGACGATAAACCATTCAATTAATTTTTTAAGTCTTTTTCATGTATCCTGACTCACTTCACCGGATTGCCGAAGAAGCTTTCCTGATTCCTGTTTCCAATGTGACCATGCTTCCTGCATCCGGATCCAGCAGGCGTTATTTCCGCATCACCTTCAATAACGGCAAAACCATTCTGGCTGCCGAAAATGCTGAAATCCGCGAAAATAATGCGTTCATCGGTTTTGCAAAACACTTTGCTTCGCATGGACTGCCTGTACCAGAAATACTGCATGAGCACAGCAACAAACAACTATATTTCCAAACCGATCTGGGGAACGAAACACTGTATGATTTTCTTTCCGCCAACGAAAACAATGCTGAAAAAAAACATGAATACTATAAACTGGCGGCCGACTATCTGCTGAAATTTCAGTTCTGCCCTCCACCCGACTATTCACTTAGCTTCCCGCGCGATCGCTTCGATCGTACCAGCATGATGTGGGATCTCAATTATTTCAAATATTACTTCCTGAAACTTGCCAATGTTCCTTTTGATGAACAAAAACTGGAGCATGATTTTTCTGCATTCTGCAATACTCTTGATGCAGTACCTGCCTCTTTTTTTATGTACCGTGATTTTCAATCAAGAAATATTATTATAGAAAACAACAATCTGGCTTTTGTTGATTTTCAGGGAGGAAGACGTGGGCCGCTCCAATACGATCTTGCGTCATTGCTCTTTGATGCCAAAGCCAATCTCGGCAACGATTTCCGCAAAGAAATATTTGATCATTATCTTCACAAACTTTCAACATCTCACCCGGAAGAAAGCCAACAATTTGAAAAATACTACCTCCACTTTGCATTGCTTCGGATCATGCAGGCATTTGGCGCCTATGGTTATAGGGGATACTATGAAAAAAAATCACATTTCCTGCAATCCGTGCCACTGGCAGCTGCCAATATCAAATATTTGCTGAATCAAATCGGATTTGGCGGCGATTTTCCCGAACTGTTGAAAATTTGGAAATATATTGCCGAAAACTTTGACAACAACGATTTGCCGGCACCAGACAAAGGAGTATTGTACATCGATGTTTCAAGCTTTTCATACCGCAAGGGATACCCATCGGGCAGCCCTGATCACGGCGGCGGTTTTGTTTTCGATTGCCGCGCACTACCAAATCCAGGACGAGAAGACCGTTTCAAAGCTCATACTGGAAAAGAAAAAATTGTTGCCGATTGGCTGAAAAACAAAGAAGAAGTTGCATTTTTTCTAAACAGTTGTTCAGCACTGGTTAACCTTTCGGTCGATAACTATATCAAACGAAATTTTAATCACCTTTCCATTGCTTTCGGCTGTACGGGAGGTCAGCACCGGTCGGTTTACTGTGCCGAGCAAATGGCTGAATTGCTTCAGAAAACCTACGGTGAAAAGATTCAACTGAAACTACACCACCGGGAATTTTCATAACAGCGCAATAAAAGAACTTTTTCATTGTCTAAGTTTACAAAACAAGGTTATGAACATCGCTTTATTAAAAAAGGGAGACCATCGGGCTTTTCAGGAGCTCATTGATTCCACTCACAGCGATGTATTCAGATTGGCATTGAAATTCACATCCAACCGCGACGATGCCAAGGATATAGCTCAGGAGGTTTATCTCGAAGCTTTCAAAAACATCAGCGATTTCAGAGAAGATGCCAATATCAGAACCTGGCTGTACAGAATCACCGTCAACCGGTCGCTGAACCTTATCAAACGAAATAAAAACAAATTTCATTCGCTCAGCATCGAAAATGCAGACGAGAGCATAATTCAAATTCCGACACCAGGAGACCACGAAGCTGATCAGGCCATCGAAAACAAAGAGTTGAAACTCGTACTGAATGTTGCACTGTCGAAATTGCCAGACAATCAGCGAACCGCCTTTCTTCTTTTTAACCATGATGGCATGAAATACAACGAAATTGCGGAAGTAATGAACCTGTCGCTCAGTGCTGTGGAATCTCTGATATTTAGATCTAAAGCCAATTTGAGAAACATTCTGAATGATTATTACAAAAAAAATTATGCTTCGGCGCAAGTTTTTAAAAACAACAATGTCAAATGAACAATGAATCCAAAATGAACTGCAACGAATTTTGCCATATTATTGACAGCGGAACTATTTCCGGAAAACAAATGACGTTTGTAGCAGAACACATGGCTGGATGTGCACAATGCAAAAAATATTATCAATTAATGTATTACAGCATTGAACACGCCAATGAATTATTGCCAGATGAAACTCCACACGCAGGAATGGCCGCCGAAATAGGAGTATTTGTGTTTGCTGCGGGTCAAGTGTCAAAAACTATTCCCTTATGGGCAAAAATTACTTCAGCTGCTGCAGCCATTGCCATCGGATTAATAATCGGAAGTGCTGTATATGACTCCGGAAATATAGATACAACAAACCCGGAAACAGCATTTATTACCGACAACAACAATCCGGTATATATGGCCGAAACAACCGAAATACTGTACAATTCATTTCTTGCTGAAAACGAGGGAGAATAACCATGAAAAATAAAAACACCATCATCTGGATTCTTTCTATAATCAGTATTGTTTCAACCACTGCTCTTATTACCTTTTGGATTATTCGGCCATCGGCACCCGATATCAAAGCATTCAACCGGAACCTTAACCGCCAACATAACACAAATATGCATTGCGACCAGAATCTGATGGTGCGCCTCAATCTGGATCAGGAACAGAAAAACGAATTTAACAAAGAACGCTCTTTACATCACACAACCATAAAACCCATATTTGATTCCCTGCGGATACTGCGCACAAAGCTATTTAATGAACTTGACAAAGAAAATCCCGACTCTGCAATCATCAATTCATGCATCAGCGCTATTTCCGATCAGGAAAAAATAATTCAGCAGGAAAGTGTTCATCACATTCTCAGTATGAAAAAATTTCTCAATCCAACACAATTCGACACGCTGATTTCGATACACTCACAAGCCATGATGCCGGTACGCAAAGGCACACACAACAACAGACAACATTACAAGTGAAAAACAACAATTAAAAACAAATAAAATGAAAAAACTCTTTTTAACAACACTCATTGCGCTGTTTGCAGTAACATTCAGCACCGCTCAGAACCAGCAGGGCCAACCCAAAGCAGGACAAGGTCAGGGACAAGGCCAGATGATGCACAAATCAGGTGATTGCAATCACATCCCAAATCTCAGTGCAGATCAATTAAAGAAAATGGAACCTCTGCGCCTCGATTTTCAAAAACAAAAAATGGAAATATATAATCAAATCAAAGCAAAAAAAGCTCAGCTGATTATTGTTTCCACTGGCGATAAAATCAATAAAGCAGAAGCTTTCAAACTTATTGATGAAATTGCCGTACTGAGAACCTCGCTCGAAAAAGCCCGCTTTGAACATCAAATGGCCGTCAGAGCTCTGCTCACCCCCGAGCAACAGGTGTATTACGATATGCACCATGCCAAAAACGGAATGGGTAACGGACGCCGCGGTCATGGAAACGGCTATGGTCAAGGACAAATGAATGGAAATGGCTGTGGACAAAAATCAGGAAACGGCAATGGGCAGGGATTGCATCATGGACCCGGAACCTGTATTCATGGAAATTAAACCTTTGGTTGGTTTATAATTTGCAAAGGGCCTTCCTTCGGGAGGGCTTTTTTATTTTCCCAACAACACCACCACTTGGGCAGCGATGGCTTCACCGCGGCCGATTGCATCGACTCCTTCGTTGGTTTTAGCTTTCACCGATACATGACTGCGGTCGGTATTCAGTGCAGCCGCAATGTTTTCGGCCATCTGCAATTTATAAGGCATCAGCTTGGGACGCTCGGCAACAACAACAGCATCGATATTCAAAATTTCGTAGCCCTGCGCGGAAATAAGGTCCATGGTTTTTTTCAGCAAAATCATGCTGTCAATTCCCTTATAATTCGGATCGGTGTCAGGGAAATGCGCTCCGATGTCGCCCAAAGCCAGAGCGCCAAGCAACGCATCGCACAAGGCATGAATCAATACATCAGCATCGCTGTGGCCATCAAGTCCGAAATCAGAAGGAATATTTACGCCACCAATGACAAGCGGCTTCCCTGTAATAGTCCGGTGAAGATCATAACCAATTCCCTGGCGGATGTCCATTGATTAGTTTTAGCTTTTAACCTTGTCGAAATTGAAAACCAATGTAAAACGCAGTGTGTTTTCAAGTGGGTTGCGTTGCTCCAGCGGAATCAGATAAGAAAAGTCGAGTCCGAAAACGTTGTATCGCAAACCGGCACCCAATGTAATATACTTGCGGTTTCCCTTATTGGGGTGCTCATAAAAAAAGCCGGCCCGCAAAGCAAACTGCTGATCGTACCAATATTCTGTACCCAACGAAAAACTCAGTTCCTGAACTTCCTCCTTAAAACCACCGGGCGCATCCGAAAAGGAGCCAAACATACCACTAACAATGGATCTTTTAGGATCCTTACCGTCAGCAATAACATAATCCCCGTTGTCATCCTTGATGGGCTGACCTGCTGAATCCTCAGCATAAATAGGCGGTGTAGGCACCAGCAGCTTATTGAAATCGAAAGTAAACATCAGCTGATTATAATCGTCCAGATCCATGGTGAGTGATGGTCCAAGTCGCATATTAATCGGAATGAAGGAACGGTTCTGATTTTCGGTGTAGGTTATTTTTGCACCAATATTTGAAATATCGGCACCAAAGGAAAAAACAGCAGGCGTTTTGCCCATGTCGATTTCTTTCTCGTAATAAACTGCAATATCCGTGGCAATTGATTGTCCAGGTTTTGATTGTGCACCGTTTACATAAATACCGCCGGTAAGATTTGAATAAATATAACGCAATGCAATGGCACCACCGATATAATCAGAAAACTTACGGCTGTAAGCCACATCGACTGCAAATTCATTCGGGCTGAACTGACCGATTTCCGTACCAACATTGTCAGTAAAAACAATATTCCCTAAAGAAAAATACCTCAAAGAACCGGCCAGAACCTGATCATCATCAATTTTTTTATAACCTGTAAGATAACCCAAACTGATATCATTGACCAGCTGGCTCAACCACGGACTATAGGAAACAGAGAATCCAACATTTTTGTCAATAAAAGCATATTTGGCGGGATTATAATGCATGGAATAAACATCAGGAGAAGTACCGGCTCCGGCATCGCCCATGGCACCACCCCTGGCATCGGGAGCAATCAGAAGAAAAGGTACTGCAGTTGTAATAGTGTTAATACCATAGGCCTGTTCTGTCAGATCCTGACTTGATTGTGACCATCCTTTAGAGACTAAACCAACAAGAACAACCACTGAAATTATTGAAACTATGAGCTTCATATGAAATCTGTTATTTAGGTTTGCAAATTTACAATTTAATATTTACTTCAGAATAACCAGTTTTTCCGATTTTTCGGCATACTGGCCGTCGGCATTCTTGACACGGAGACGATAAATATAAACACCCCGTGCAAGCGGAGATCCAAAGTCATCGTTGCCATCCCACTCTATCGGATCGGCGCGAAATCCATTGGTGTTAACATTACGTGTAATCGTTTTCACCAGCTTTCCGGTAATGGTAAAAATCTGAATCTGTACATCAAGACCACAGCATGGCTGGTTGTGTTCAAACCAGAATTCAGTACGCGTGGTAAAAGGATTGGGATAATTCAACACATGAGTCAATGCAAGGCCCGCCGAAGATGAAACAATAAATTCAATGCTTGCTTCAGATGAATTATTGAGAATATCCCATGCTTTCAAGGTTAGTGTATGCGGACCTTCGCTAAGCGATTTGAACGGATAACGAACGGAGCCGTTGGTGTAACTGTCTTTTTCAGCTTCATAATAATCATTAAGGACTACAGACTCGGCCGAATTTCCATCGAGTGTTGCGGTAATATCGTGTCCGATGCCGGTACCAACCGTATTGATTCCGCTTTCATCGCTCAGATTGGCCAAAATAAAAGGATTCTCATTGGTGGTTCCTCCGCTTATAAACAGTTCGGAATTAAGATAGAGACTGATAACCGGCCCCGCATTGTCGTCAAGAATGGTATCAGAGCTGCCTCCAATAATAAAATCTTCAAACCATCCGCTGGCATCAGATGTCCCGTTTTCAGCATAATAACTGATACGCCCTTTACCAAAAGTGTACTGAATATCTTTGGGGACAATAAATGAAAAACTGAATTCACCATCAATAATACTGGCCTTTCCTTTATAAATGATGCTTTTCTGCAACATAAAGGGTGCTACATAATTTTCAGCCGGATTATTGGCCAACGTTTTCAATTCAATGGCTTTATCATAAACAGTGGGATATAAAGTGCCATTGAACCCACTCATTTTTACTCCGAAAGGATCTGCAATGTACCCTTTAACGGTGACATGCTTCAATGCCGAAATGGTATCGTTAAAACCTGAAACACTCACTCCGTTGATTTCAGTAGTAATAACCTGGTTTTCCGGAATGGTCATGGTAAGTGCGGGATCGCCCATGAGCATAAAATTGCGTAGATATGACACAGAGCCGTTATCAGTTTTACAATGTGCAATTAATTCTCCCAGCGTAGGAAACCGCCCACTGCTGTTATCAAAAGCTATGTCATAGAAAGAATTATTCAGGGCCTCGTTGTAACTTGCATAAGCAAGCCGGGTTGTTGTGAGCAATGCAATTCCACCACCTGAAGGATTCAGAAAAACATATTCACCCGCTGAAACCCTCCCCGGATCATCAAATCGGCTAAACTCACAGGTGGCTGTTATAAACACCGGCATATTGCAGCCATTGGTCCAGTTTTGAATGGTTGGAACATCAAGAATGCGTTCCAGTGTCCAGCCAACTTCGCCGCCATGGCCTGTATAATTGACAATCAGAGCGCCTTTTTCAACCCTTTGCCGAATGGCATCATTGGCTTCGGGGCAACGCTCACCGCCAGTAGTGCTGACTTGCTTATATGCATCGAGATAAATTTTATCCACATTCAAAAAATCATTGACAGTATCAATTCTTTCGGCCATGTTGTCTGCCTGATTAAAGTGCATGTTCCCATCGCCATCGTCGCAAACAAAGCAAATCTGATTCCGCCAGTCGGCCATATTTGAAACATTGCAGGTTCCTTCGGAACATCCATCACCCGAAGTTTCAATTTTTACCGGCGAAGTATATTTTTCAAGTTTTCGCAACACATTTTCGGCTTCTTCGGTAGAATTGACCGGAATACGACCCACCCCGATATCCAGACTACCATTACAGTCACCTCCTTCCGTATCGCCAAGCAAACCAAAGAAATCATCGGTAGCATATGAAGTTGTGGGTGAAAGGGAACTGGCAGATTCAAAAGTCGGAACAAGATTGTTATTGCCAGTAATTCTATTTTTATAATCATACGATGCGTCGCCCAGCAACAAAAGAAATTTGGGCATATCATCGGCCGAAGAAGCCCTATCGTAAAACATTTTCACAAAATCGCGGATAGCTGTTGGATCCTGCTTGCCACCTGAAAATTCGTTGTAAATTTCTTCAGGGGTAACAACAACATAACTATATCCATCCAGTTGTTCATGCAACTGACCGATAGCTGCCGCCTGCGAGCGGAACGCGGGATATGATACAATCAGATAATCGGTTTGCGGAAAGGCATGCAGATTCTGATTATCAACAACTCCAATAAATGCAGGGGTATGATACAGTACGCCATTAAATGCAATAAACTGTCTGAGACTATCATTGTTGATTCTGTAAGTATAATTGCCCGAGGAAAGTGTGCCCTGAATAAAAAGAGGATTCAATGGATTTGTAACATCCCATACCTGAAGCGAATTATCAGCATTGCTAATTGTATATTCAGCTATATGACCTGAACCACTGACATTCGGATTACGGAAAGCCATTTGATTTCCGCCAAAAACAAGATTACGCCACGCCGAAACTTCGATATAATCGAGCCATCCCATCGCTTCGGCATTCCCATTCTGATGATAAACAATAGACACCGGAACCGACGAAGTTGAAGTAGAAAAAGAAAAAGACGCATATCCGGTTTTGGCATAATCGCTTGTATAACCTGAGGTTGAAGAAATATCAACCGTATCACCATGAGAACCGGAAAAAACAGTAAAATAGCTGGGACTCGACGAACGGGCAACCAATGCGGCCTTCACTTTTACCAGAGAGTCGTTGCAGATATTGGCAAAAGAAAACGGGTAACTTTTTGAAAGCGAAGAAGACTCATAATTATCACCATACCAGTTTTTACCACTTTTAATCAGATTGTACAGATTCTGTTCATAAGCCATAAAATCCAAAAAAGCAGTTACCTGATGAGTGGCCGGCAAAGTCTCCTGAACTGCTACAGAAATACGCAAACCCGGTCCATTATCAAATGTAAGGAAGCATATATTCTTATCACTGAACAAATTATAATTGTGATAAAAAGATTTATCCGGTTGCGCTGTCCAATAAAGGATGCCTTCGGTATAAAACAAAAAATAATCGCCCGGATCAAAAGAACCATCACCACCATCATGGACATAAATGGCATTTTCGGTCAGGTCATCGTATCGGGGCGTACTGTTCAGCTCGGGCAGCATGCGGGGCCCATTTGAAAATAAGCGGATATTGACCGGATCGATTTCCGAAACATCAATGCCCCAGTTTTCAAGATTTTCATAACTAATTTTATGAATACCACCCTGCGATGTGTTTATTTTATACCAGGAGCCGTTTTCCAAAACCGAACTTCCGGCATAAGTTCTCTTAAGCAACTGATTATCTTTATCTTTCAAAACTTCCTGCCCACTGATTGTATAACTGACCAGACGTTCAATTTCGCCTGTCTGACTGTTTTTGCGAAGGCATCCAGTAAAAACACGGGCGAAATACATTTTTTTTATTTCAGTGGTCGAAACATTCATTGAAAAATCAGATGGAATCTCTGAAACAATGTCTGCGGGTAAATCAGCTGCATTTATTTTCTCAACCCGAATATCAGACAAAACAGGAATAAAGACGCTTTCAATGTTATTAATTGATATATTATCGACAAAACAAGGCACTTTGCCGAAATCAGTAAACACGGTATTTTCGAAGGGAAAAACGCGTTTGACTGATTGATTCAGATTGGGAGAAATCCCGATTTGCGCCCGAGTCAAAAAGCTGATAATCAACAACAAAGACAAAAAAAGGCCTCTCATAAAACAAAAAGAATCAGTTACACACCGGCAAAATAACAACAATTGGCGGGATTTATTGTTTGATGGTGAAAAATTTGTATTTTTGAAAAGATTATTTACAAAAGGTAAAATCGATTGAATAAATTCTTTTATCTTTGTAACCTTTCAAAGAAAAACCAAGTATAAAATTTTCGGAACGAATTGGTGTTTTTTTGAAAGTATTTGATATTTTTGTCATTAAATTCTTCAATCCATGACAGGACGTATAACGCGGATTATCTTAGCCACAGCTATCATTGCTGCAATGTCGGTATGGGACGCAAAAGCCCAGGATCCACATTTTTCGCAATACTACGCCAACCCGTTATATCTGAATCCGGCAATGGCAGGTGCGCCCATCTGTCCACGTCTGATTTTGAATTACCGGAACCAATGGCCTGGTATTTCTGGACAATATGTCACCTACAATGCATCGTACGATCAGCATGTAGATGCCTTGTCGGGTGGAATTGGCGTTCTGGTCAATGTTGACCGTGCAGGTGAAGGCACGCTGAGTACAACCATGGCCAGTGGAATTTATTCATACAAATTGGATCTGAACCGGAAATTATCGCTCAAAGCAGGTATTCAGGCCACATTTCTGCAAAAGAATCTTGACTGGACAAAGCTTACCTTCCCCGATCAGATTGACCCACGTCACGGATTTGTTTTCAACACCAACGAAGTTTATCCCGAAGATGGCCTCACTAAAACTGTAGCTGATTTTGCCACGGGACTTGTTTTATACAGCGAAAGATTTTTTGCTGGCGTTTCTGCTCATCACCTCACCACTCCAAACGAAGGATTCATAAGCTATTCGGAGCTGCCGCTCAAATGGACAGGACACGCAGGAGCCATCATCAGCATTGAAGGCGACAACAGCCGCAAACGTACTGTTGAAGAAACAAGCATCTCTCCGAATATTATGTTTCAGAAACAAGGACAATTTGAACAATTCAACTATGGCTGTTATCTCAACAAATATCCTTTTGTTGTCGGAACATGGTTCCGTCAAAGTCTCGACAATCCCGATGCAGTTATCGTTCTGTTGGGCTTTGTTCAGCCAACTTTCAAATTCGGCTACAGTTACGACCTTACGGTTTCAAAGCTGACCAACGCTTCAGGCGGCGCCCATGAGTTTTCACTCACCATTCAATTTGAATGCTCTCCAAGACAACGAAGGGTAAAACCAATTACCTGTCCATCTTTCTAACACAATAACAACACGCATTTTTCAGTTATTAAATAAATTGAACCGAAAATTTCACGAACATGCTCAATAAAAACAGGATTTTCAAAGGGTTTCTAGTTCTGGGGTTGATTTCCTTGTCGCTTTCTTCATGCTACAAAGAAAGATCCCGCACAACTGCATGGTACTACAACGACCCCAAATGGGGTGGTTTCGAAGTAGTTCCTTACGCTGAACAAGAAACAGGACCAGGCCTCATTCTTATTGAAGGCGGTACATTTGTCATGGGTCGAACCGAACAGGAAGTTCCATACAAATGGGACAATATCCCTCGCAGGGTCACTGTATCATCCTTTTATATGGATATGGCAGAAGTGTCAAATGTTGATTACCGCGAATATCTCTACTGGTTAGGGCGCGTTTTTGGCGTCGATTACCCCGAAGTAGTAAAACAAGCGTTGCCCGACACGCTCGTCTGGCGCTCGCGACTGGGTTACAATGAACCTTATGTAGAATATTATCTGCGCCATCCGGCTTATGCATTTTATCCTGTAGTAGGTGTGAGCTGGACACAGGCAAACCGTTATTGCGAATGGCGAACCGACCGCGTGAATGAATACATCATGATTCGTGAAGGTATTCTGAAAATCGACCCCAACCAGCAGAACGAAGAAAACTTCAATACCGATGCATATCTGGCCGGTCAATTCGAAGGTGTGGTTAAAAACGACCTGTATGATCTGAATCCCAATGGCTCAGGAACACGAAAAGTGCGCATGGAGGACGGCATCATGCTGCCCAAGTATCGTCTCCCAACCGAAGCCGAATGGGAATTCGCTGCAATTGGTCTTATTGGAAACACCTTGTTTGAACGCGTAATTGAACGCAGAATTTATCCGTGGAACGGCCACCTGCTTCGTACCGATTATTATAAAAATATGGGTGAATTCGTAGCCAACTTTAAACGTGGACGCGGCGACAACATGGGTGTTGCCGGCAATCTGAACGATGCCGCCGATATCACTGCGCCCGTTTATTCATACTGGCCCAATGATTATGGCCTTTACAACATGGCCGGCAACGTGGCAGAATGGGTTCTCGATGTCTATCGTCCTCTTTCTTATGAAGATTTTGACGACTTCCGCTCTTTCCGTGGTAATGAGTTTCAAACCAAGGTTACAGACGAAGAAGGTCTGATTGCTGAAAAAGACAGTCTCGGTCGTATCAATTGGAGACCTGTTACGCAGGAAGAAGCTGCAAACCGCCGCAACTACCGTTATTCTGACAACCGTAACTATCTCGATGGCGACTATTCATCATCCGTTTATTATGGTGATGACATGATGAAAGACGGTGAGTTTGAAAATAAACTCATGTATGAATACTCAAAATCATCGATGATTAACAATACTGCCCGCGTTTATAAAGGTGGTTCATGGAAAGACCGTGCATACTGGCTCAGCCCGGGAACACGCCGTTTCCTCGATCAGGAACTCTCAACAGACTATATCGGATTCCGTTGCGCCATGATTCGTGTTGGCAGCCCGATTGGATTCTGATACATTCGAAAAATAATTAACTTTACCCCCATCTAACCCATGGGGGTTTTTTTATGAATATTGAACAACTCTATCAAAAAATCAAAGATTCAGCAGGCGTTTCTACCGACACCCGCTCATTAAAACCTGAAATGGTTTTCTTTGCCATTCAAGGCGAAAAATTCGATGCCAATAATTTTATTCAACAAGCTCTGGACGCAGGAGCAGCACTTGTTGTTACTCAGAATCCGGCATTTGAAAAACATCCACAATGTTACTTTACAAACAACACCCTCAAAACACTGCAGGAAATTGCCTTGTGGAAGCGCAAACAGATGAAAGCCATTGTCATCGGAATTACCGGAACCAATGGCAAAACCACTACCAAAGAACTGATGCGCGAAGCCCTTTCAGCTGCTGGCACAGTCGAAGCAACCCAAGGCAATCTTAATAATCACATTGGCGTTCCGCTCACATTGCTTTCAATGAACAATGACACGGATTTTGCCATCGTGGAAATGGGAGCCAACCATCCCGGTGAAATCGAATTCCTGTGCAATATAGCATGTCCCGACTACGGAGTCATTACCAACATTGGTCGGGCTCATCTGGAAGGATTTGGCAGCTTTGAAGGCGTAATAAAAACCAAGACTGAACTGTATTCTTTTATCGCCAAAAATAATGGAAGCGTTTTTGTCAATGAAGACGACCCACTCCTGGTGAAGCTTTCCGAAGGTTGCAAAAAAATCCTGTATGGAACCAAAACGCTTGATGCATCCATAGTAAATGATTCAAATCCTTTCCTGCGCTGCCATTGGAAGGTTAATGAAGAAGGATTTTTGACTCAAACAAAACTAAGCGGTTCTTACAATCTCCCGAATTTGCTTGCAGCTATTTCCATCGGACTACACTTTGGCGCCAACGCAAAAGAAATAAATAAAAAACTATCGGAATACACCCCTTCGAATATGCGTTCGCAGTGGATTGAAACAGAACATAATCAACTGATTCTCGATGCATACAATGCCAACCCTTCCAGTATGTCTGCGGCATTGAAAAACTTTGCCGATCTTCAAACAGAAAAAAAACTCCCAATACTCGGGGACATGCTTGAACTTGGCTCTTACAGCGACAATGAACATCATGAAGTTTTAAACCTTATCAAAGAATTGTCATTCAAATCAGCCGTTCTGATTGGCCCATGTTTCAGTAAATTCAGAAATGAATTTCCGGCATTTTTATTCTTCAGCAATACAGCTGAAGCCAAAACAGCGCTGACAAAAAACACCATCAGCGGATTCACAATTCTGCTCAAAGGATCGCGTGGTATTGGAGTTGAAAATCTTAAAGAAATTTTGTGATGAAAAATTACGATATTCACGAATGGAATGCCGGTGTAGGCATGATGTCGGGCACATCGCTCGATGGTGTTGATATTGCCATTTGCGCATTTCGATTCAACAACGGAGTTTGGGAATACCGGATTGACGATGCTGTTACTTTTCCATATGTGGATGAGGTAAAAGCATTAATTCTGGAAATGCCCGGCATGAGCGGGCCAGAACTCATGATTGCAGACCGAAAACTTGGCAAATATCACGGACAACTACTTTCCGGATATCTGATGGCCATGGGCGAAACCCCTTTATTTGTTGCATCGCACGGGCACACCATCTTTCATGAACCCTCGGAAGGCATGACGTATCAGGCAGGACACGGAGCCGCCATTGCAGCAGAAACCGGCTTAACGGTAGTCTGCGATTTCCGCAGCAGCGATGTTGCATTGGGAGGTCAGGGAGCGCCATTGGTGCCCATCGGCGACGAACTGTTGTTTGGCGAATTTGATGCACTGGTAAATTTGGGCGGCTTTGCCAATATATCCTATCGCTCCGACAACCAACGTATTGCATACGATATCTGCCCTGTCAACATTGTATTTAATCATTTTGCCCATCTTTCAGGACATGAATTTGACCGCGACGGGCAATTAGCTTCGGCTGGGAAACCGTATTCGGAGCTGCTTCCCATGTTAGATAAAATTCCATACTATTCTGCACATCCTCCAAAATCGCTTGGAAGAGAATGGATAGAAAAAGAATTTATGCCAGTGATTGAAAAAAGCGGAATTGTAAACACGGATGACATACTATGCACGTTGGCTCATCATGCAGCCGGGCAGATTGTACGCGCCTGCGGAGCAAACAAATCCATTCTGTTTACGGGAGGCGGGGCAAAAAACCATTTTCTCACAGGCATCATTCGCAAAAAATTGCAGGATCGCATGATTATCCCAGATGAAACAACAATAGATTTTAAGGAAGCATTGGTTTTTGCATTCATGGGTTGGTTGCGTTTAAATGAAATTTCAAACACACTACCATCTGCAACTGGCGCCAGCAAAGCAATCAGCGCGGGTGCCGTTTTTATTCCATAAAAAATACTTGTGGTATAAAATATTTTTTAATTGCGCAGCGTTTTAATTAACACAGCGCTGTTGACAATAATCAATTGTCTCAAAAAAAGCGAACAGCATAATAAGTTACTTTTACTTCAAAATCACGTAATATGTTTTTGAATGTTCTTCTTCAGATTGTTCAGGGCGGAGATTCGCTTGCAACAGCCACCGCCAACACTGTGCAAAAAACCGTTGAAACTGCCAACCAGCAGTACGACACACTATCATTCTGGGATTTATCGTTAAAAGGCGGTCCTGTAATGATTCCCATAGCATTGCTTCTAATAATTGCCGTTTATATATTTTTCGACAGATACATAGCGACGAGTAAAGCAGCAAAAGAAGACAGTGGATTCATGGCCAATATAAAACATTTCATCACCGAAGGGAAAATCGATCAGGCCAAAGCCATGTGTCTGAGCAATCCCACCCCTATGGCACGCATGATAGAAAAAGGAATTTCGCGCATAGGCAGGCCCTTGAACGACATTACAACCGCCATAGAAAACGAAGGGAAACTACAGGTGGCACGGCTTGAAAAGAGCATCGCATTTTTATCAACCATTGCCGGAATAGGACCAATGATCGGGTTTCTGGGAACTGTTACGGGTATGATTACCGCATTTTACGACCTTTCAAAATCGGGAAACAATCTTGATATAGCCCTGCTTTCAGGAGGCATTTATGAAGCAATGGTAACAACAGTAGCCGGTCTTATTGTTGGGATTCTGGCCTCGCTTGCATACAATGTCATCGTTGCACGTGTTGAAAAAATCGTTTATATACTCGAAGCACGATCAACAGAATTTATGGACATTCTGAATGAACCAGCATAATCAAACTAACCATGAATATCAAAACAAGAAATAAAAGAACAACAGATTTCAACTCTGCATCCATGTCGGATCTGGTGTTTCTGTTGCTGATATTCTTCATGCTGACATCTACACTTGTGAGTCCCAATGCAATAAAACTGCTTCTTCCAAGCAGCACAAGCGAGCGGGTACCTGTTGAGAAAAAAGCGGTGAATGTTTACATCGACAATCAGTTCAGATATTCTATCGATCAAAAAATCCTAGATGCTGCCGGCTTGCGCGAAGGAATCAAATCGAGACTTGACGGGCAAACCGAAGCGTCGGTTGTATTACGTTCCGATGCAACTGTTCCCATTCAATTTGCAGTAAATGTCATTGATATTGTAAATTCCATCAACAAAGAAAAAGGAACAAAACACAAAGTCATTCTTGCTACACGCCCCGAAGAAAACATATAAATTCATGAAATCGAAAAGAAAAATAACATCAGCATTATTAACACTCGCGTTTTGCGGAGGTGTTGTTGTTATATTATTTCTGTTTGCATTTCGTACTCCACTTCCATTACCCGAAGAAGAAGGCGTTGTTATTGAAACCAATGCCGGCGGAGGAGGTGGCGGATCGGACGAATTTTTCGATCAGGAATTCTACGAAGAAATGTCGGCCGATAATATTGGTGAAACAAACGAAGATTATATCACACAGGATGTTGAAAATGTCAATTATACATCAGGGCAGCAAAGCACAAACACCACTGACAAACCAAAAGTTGATAACCGCCTGACAAATTTCAGCTGGGGACAGGGAAATGGTACTGGAACCGGTACTGGAAGCGGTTCGGGTTCAGGCACAGGCACAGGTAGCGGCACAGGCGTTGGTTCTGGCGATGGACCTGGAACAGGCCCCGGAAGCGGTCCCGGCTATTCGCTGAAAGGTCGGGGAGCCAAAAGTATTCCTACTCCTAAATATACCGAAGATGATCAGGGAAAAGTTGTTGTAACCATCTGGGTGGATCGCGACGGAAAAGTAACACGCGCAGAACCCGGCGCCATCGGAACAACCGTTTCAAATCCTTCGTTATGGACTGCAGCCAAAAATGCTGCGTTACAGGCAAAATTTTCCACAAATGAAAGTGCTCCCGAAATTCAAAAAGGCACTATTACATACACTTTTATCAAACTGAATTAAAATAGTTTGTAAAGTGAAAATGCACTTTAATCATTAAATTGAAGTGCCTTTATAAACCAGATAAACTTTCTACTTTCCACTCTCTTTGGGAGGATAATCAAGCGAATAGTGCAGTCCCCTGCTCTCTTTGCGCTCCAACGCCATTTTAATAATCAAATAGCCAACTGAAATCATATTGCGCAATTCGCAAATTTCTTTAGTAACTACCGATTTTTTGTACAATTCTTCCGTTTCTTCATACAAGATTTTCAAACGATCCAAAGCACGCTTCAGGCGCAGGTTTGAACGCACAATGCCCACATAACTTCCCATGATTGAATTAAGCTCTTTACGGGTTTGTGTAATCAAAACCATTTCTTCGTTCAATACAGTGCCTTCCGCATCCCACACAGGAATGTCATTGTTAATATCAATATTTTTAACAGCTTCGATGGAATCAAGAGCCGCACGATGACTGAATACAGCGGCCTCCAGCAATGAATTGGAAGCAAGCCGATTTGCGCCATGCAAACCTGTGCACGAAACTTCACCGGTGGCATACAAATGTTTAATGTTGTTTCTGCCGCATTCATCAACCTTTATTCCGCCGCACTGATAATGGGCTGCAGGTACTACCGGTATCATGTCGCGCGAAATATCAATACCCTTGCTAAGACAATGTGCAAAAATAGTCGGAAAATGTTCCAGCAATTTTTTCTTTCCGATATGCCTTGCATCAAGATATAAATGATCGGCGCCACTGATCTTCATTTCACTGTCAATGGCGCGTGCAACAATATCGCGCGGAGCCAGCGATAAACGATTGTCGTATTTCTGCATGAATTCATTGCCATCGTATGTTTTCAGAATCGCTCCGGCACCGCGCAGGGCCTCGGTTATCAAAAATGCAGGTTTCTCGGTCGGATAATAAAATGCAGTTGGATGAAACTGAACAAATTCCATGTTTTCAACAACCCCCTTGGCACGATATACCATAGCAACACCGTCTCCGGTAGCCACTTCCGGATTTGTAGTAACACCATACACATTTCCGCTTCCACCGGTTGCAATCAAGGTTGTTTTTGAAATAAAAGTATCCACTTTGCCGGTTTCAGGATTCAGAACATACGCACCAAAACAAGTAATATTCTCAGATTTCTTCGTTACATTTTTTCCGAGATGATGCTCGGTAATAATTTCAATCGTAAAATAATTTTCGAGAACCGAAATATTCGGATGTTCACGAATCTGCTTCGTAAGCGCACGCTGAATCTCGGCTCCGGTACGATCTTTATAGTGAAAGATTCTTTTTTCGCTGTGACCGCCTTCGCGCGCCAGATCATATTCTCCATCAGTATTTTTGTCGAAATGCGTCCCGAAGTTAATCAGTTCTACAATACGTTCAGTGCTTTCCTCAATGGTAATGCGAACAATCATTTCATTATTGAGTCCTGCTCCTGCAACAATAGTGTCATTAATATGCTTTTCGTAATTATCGGGACCATACATCACCCCGGCGATACCCCCCTGCGCATAATGTGTTGCAGTTTCATCAAGTACCGATTTGGTAAGTATAACAACCTTCCCATAAGGAGCTACTTTCAGCGCATAGGTCAGACCGGCTATGCCACTGCCGATAATCAGAAAATCGCAATATTGCTTCATTTATTCTGAAGTTGATGAAATACAAAATTACAAATAAAACAGGAACACTATCTTTGCAGCGTGAAAAGCAAAATCTGGATATACATCGGGCTCATGTTCGCAATGGCTGTATGGGCCTATTCTTATGTGTTGACCAAAATTGTCTATTCATACGGAGTTCCGCCCACCATGCTGGTTTTCATGCGTCTGCTTCTGGCAACCATCACCCTGCTGGCTTTTACAAAAATTACCGGAAAGCTGCAAAAAATTCAAAAGCCCGACAAGATCTCGTTTCTGGCACTTGCATTCTTCGAACCGTTCCTGTATTTCATAGGCGAAAGCAATGGATTAATGCTGGTTTCACCTACAGTCGGATCTGTCATTATTGCCACAATTCCAGTATTCATACCCTTCGTATTGTACGCATTTTACAAAGAGAAAGTAGATAAAACGAACTTTTTCGGAATCATCATTTCATTTATTGGAGTGCTGCTCGTTATTTTTGAAGATGATTACTCACTTGCCGCATCACCTGTCGGATTGGCCTTCATGTTCTTTGCGGTATTCAGTGCATTTGGCTACACCATTGTCATAAAAAAACTGACCCAAAGATACAATTCATTTACCATCGTTACTTACCAAACGGTCATTGGCGCTGTGTTGTATATCCCTCTGTTTGTGTTTTCCGATTTCAGTGTTATTGCAAATGTGGATTTCACCTGGCAAATGATTGCAGCAACAATTACACTGGCCATTTTTGCCACGGCCATCGCTTATATACTTTTTTCAACTGGAATCCGCGAAATAGGCGCTATGCAATCAACCATTTTCGCAAACTTTATACCGGTGCTAACAGCTCTATTGGCTCTACTTTCAGGGATGGAAGAATTGCCTATGCAAAAACTCGCAGGTGTACTGATTGTCATTCTGGGAGTATTTCTTTCCCAAAGCAAAAAGCCCTTTCTCGGCCTGCCCGGAATGGTGTGGAATTATTTTGTGAAAAAGAAATGAGTTGAATCATGAACAGAATGATTTAAGAATAACGATTGTTGATCGGTGATTTTTGATCGGACGAGCAAATTTGACATCTGGGTTCAGATCTAAAATCAAAAATCTTAAATCCTCTAGTTCCGTTTGAAAACACGGAATGTTCTTAAATCAAACACTTCTTCTTCCTTCGAAGTTTCTTGTTCAGTATTCACATCAAGTTCGTAAAGTTTATAAAGTTCATAAAGTAGAAAGGCACTTTAAATTCTTGCCTTAACTTCTCACTTCGATGTTCCTTGTTCAGTGTTCATTTTTCACAAGACTTTTGCCGCCATTGATAAAAACAACTTCAGCCCTTCTTCTGCGGCAGCATTCATGCGGTAATTGATATTATCAGTCAGATACGAAACCGCATCGTCAAACGAAAGATCAGCTGAACCAAAATGGCGAACTGCTGCTGCAGGATCTTCAATGCCGGCTTCCAAAGCGGTTTTCAATGGCTTAAGCATTTCATCCTTCATATCGGCACGTGCAATCCAAACCGCAAAAACAAATGGAAGTCCTGTCATTTCCTTCCACGCTTCACTCAAATCGAAACTGTATTTATAGTCTTTCTGCAATTCAAACGCCTTGTCTCCAATAGCAATACGCGCATCAGCCGAGGCATCATCATGTTTTACAAAAGCAGGGTGAATGTTCCAGTGATTGTGACACAGAATTTTCAGCAACAGGTTCGAACTGCGCGAATGACTATCAGGCGAAATATGTTTTATATCCTGCAAAGGCCGGTTGCTTAAAAGCAACACCGAACGCACAGGCCCATCGGCACTGATGCAGTATGGTTTTATAATCTGAAAGTTTTCAATCGAATTCAAGGCGCCAACAGGAACCAGCGCTACATCGCTGCTGCCTTCGGCAAAATTTTTCGCACATTGCGCAGGATGAACAATACTGAGCTGCGAATACAAGCCGTCATCGGCATTCAGCAATCCAAAATGATATGGAAATGAATTCAAATAACTTACAAGAGAAATCTTCATAATACACAAAATCGGATGCAAAGGTAACTTTTCATTTCCGCATTCATACTACAATCACCGATGATATTTATCAACAATAAAATATTATCTTCGCATCGTCATTAATCCAAATGAAAACAACCATCACAATCAACCGTTTAGCTGAATGGGCTCAGAAATTAAGGGCAGGAACAAAGTCTTTCGCCTCAGGAAACCAGCCCGAAGCATTTTACGAAGCCATGACTCACAACAAGTGGTTTACAAAAGAAAATATTATCGTCTCGATAAACGCGCTTGCAGAAATGATTTCGGATGAGAACACAGTAAATGAATGGTTGGCAAAATATCCGGAGCCCTCATCAGATCCGAAAAAAATATTACTGATTTTGGCCGGAAATATTCCGGCGGTAGGGTTTCACGATGTTCTCTGCACATTACTTTCAGGGCACTCTGCCGAAATAAAATTGTCTTCGGATGACAAATTTTTAATTCCATGGATGCTCAGAAACGCAGAAAAATACTTTCCGGAATGGACGGACCGCATTCATTATCACGAAGGCCTGATTCAGAATTTCGATGGGGTTATTGCCACCGGAAGCAATCAATCTGCAAAGACTTTTAAAAGTTATTTTAGTGCAAAACCTCATATTATTCGCCACAGCAGAAGCAGTATTGCTGTTATAAACAACAATGACAGCGACGAAGATCTGAAAAAACTGGGAGATGATGTGTTCATGTATTTCGGACTTGGATGCCGCAATGTATCATTGATTTTTCTGCCGCAAGGCTTCGATAAACAAAGACTTTTTGATGCCTTTTTATCGTGGAAGGATCTGGAATATCACAACGCATTTGCCAATAACTATGTGTACTACAAAGGATATTTCAGCCTTTCAAAAGAAGAGCCCCTCGATGGGTCATTTTATCTGTTGCGCGAAAACTTGTCAACAGCTGCTCCTGTAGCGGTTTTACATTATACAGAATATACACACATCAACGATGTAAAAAAATACATTGCTGAAAATGAAGAGCATATTCAGTGCATTGTTTCCACGCAAAATGAAATAGAAAACGCTGTAAAACCGGGTCAGGCGCAGTCTCCGCGCATTGATGAATATGCCGATGGAGTTGATACGATGGCGTTTCTTGCTGCGTTGTAAGCCATATCACGGATTTCAAATCCGCGCTATGGTTGAAAAAAAATTTGCAAGCGTACCGACCTTCCATAGTCCAAAATGAAATGAAGGACATGGAAGAGTCGGCTGAGTAAACAGCCATGTCACACATTTCAAATCCGCGCCAGGTGTAGAGTTCCTTTTAAAATTACATTACAAATTCTATATTACAAGTCAGGTTTGTGTAATTTTCTTACTTTTGTTTATAATCTTTAGCCATGAAACTATCCAGAAAGTGCGAATATGCTTGCTTAGCGATGATAGAACTGTCGGGGCGTAACCCGGATGAATATACAAAAATTGAATCTATTTCAAACACCTGGAATATTCCGAGAAAATTTCTGGAACAAATTCTCATTACCCTGAAAAATGCTGGCTATCTGCACAGCCGCAAGGGAGCTGATGGCGGATATAAACTGGCCAAAGAATCTTCTAAAATATCCCTGGCTGAAATCATCCGACTGATTGACGGAGCGCTGGCTCCGGTTGAAAGTGTTTCGACCTATTTCTACGGCTCTTCGCCCACTGAAAAGCATCCGGGCTTCATCAACATCATGAAAGATATCCGCGATTATGTGGCTGAAAAGCTTGAAAAGACTACGTTTGCGGATCTTGTCAGGAAGTAGTTTTCAGCGCCTTGCTTGAGTTCATAAAGTTT
>DAOPKE010000031.1:0-10464 GCA_035390965.1 Bacteroidales bacterium
AGCGCATAAACAGTGGTTTTCTGAGGGCTCACCGTTGGGCGTGGAATGCTGTCGTTGTCTAAGCTGGCGCTATCGCCACTCACCACGCTCCATTTGAAAGAGCGTGCCGTGTTCTCATCCCAGCCCAGCGTGGTTTCTTCTCCTTTGCACAGGCTGCGGCTTTCGCCCGCCTCGGCCTCGTAGTAGAAACCGGTGCAGTCGTAAAGGGAGACCATGTCAATAAAAATTCCACACCCTGTTGCCCAGCATGGAGGATAAGTGCAACTATCAGTTGCTTGTATATACCCAAATGAATACGGTTTCTGCGATTCAAAGGTACCGAATGTAACATACTTTTCTCCGCCGCTTGCCGTAAATTTTCCGTTGAACAAAACCCAGTTGGCTGTATCTGTAAAAAATTCCCCGAAATGAATAACAAGCTGTGGTATACTATCTATGGTCGGCCATGGCGTGAAATAATTTGTTTTACTAAAATAAATGCCGATCTGATTCATAGTAAGATTAAAAACATCAGCTTGAGATAAGTAGAAACTGATACAATAAGTTTTTCCGGCCTCAAGTTCGCTAAACAGCTCTCCTTTCAATGATTCTTCTTGGCGAGTAGTATCATAAAAATTATAATAACTAAATACACCCAAAAAATAATATGCTAATCCATCTTTTGGATTCTGAACACCTCTAGAATTAATTGGTACACAGCAATAGTATGGCCATTGAGTTGGATTATAGCAGTTTGCATTTTTATGAATATAATCGGGGCTGCCAAAATTTGGAGAAAGCCAATATGTTGGAAACAGACCGGCCGAATCGCAATCTATACTAGTAAGCGAATCATACACATAATAATGTGCTTCCATTGAAGGATCTATAACTAAATTCTGAGCACCTGCTTTCATTGCCACAATAGAAACAAATACAAATCCGAGAAAAACTATTTTCATCAACTTGTCATTTTAAAATAGAGCAGCGAGGAATACTCGCTGCTCTAAAATTAAACTATTTAATTACTGTCAATCTATAATTATGTGTTAATCCTGATTCCTCGATCACACAAAGAATATAAACTCCGGGTGATAAATCAGAAACCTCTACTTGTTCAACAGCATTGTATTTACCTTTAGATAGCTGTTGTACCACAGTACCACTCAAATCTGTGATATAATAGCAATAACTTCCTTCCCGGCTTGTTGATTCAGCATAAATCTGAAATTCATCGTTGGCTGGATTGGGAAAAACCGAAACATCAATATCACTCTCATAAACATCCTCGTTTATTGTCTCAGCGCTTTTGTTATTTTCACTTTCCAATTCACACATGTTGAAATAAACAGTGGTATCAACCGGGGCTAGCATAGCCCGGGCCATATACACGGCCGGGCCATATTCATACGGGCATTGCGCGGCCATGAACTGCAACCATGATATTTCTGCCGAAGTGTATGCAAGAGCAACTGTGTCGGCCCGGAAAGCAATGTTGTTAAGTATTTTCAGGCTTTGCTCGGTGAGGGTGTTGGCTGCAGATGCGTTGTTGAGCAATTGAGCAGTGGCAACACTGTCGTTCGAAAAGAGAACGGATGCCGATTTCTGAGTCTCGACTGGCGAAACCATCATGCTATCCACAAATTGGGTGAGCACAGTATCGGTAAGATAAGTAAACAGCGTATCCCTTTTCAATAAGCCATACACATCCTTTTTGGCTTGCCACGACTCGCTCTGCGGAAACATGTTGTATGTTATCTGATCCTTGGCAACCTGCTTTTTAAATCCGAGCGGTAATGATGGGCCAGGCAAAGATATCTGACACATTTGAATGGTGCCGCCTGCATCTGTGCTGCATTTCGGAGCAGTGTAATTTGACGGATAAGGTGAATAATAAGTGATTGAAAAAGCAGGAATGTAAGCAGCCACATTACCACCTTGGAACGGCAAAGAAGTTCTAACATGGAAAAGTGATTGATCACCATATGAAGAAAAGCTCCAGCCATCCTGGGTGTTTTGTTTCCATGTGTTATCGCTGGGGTAGCTTGTGTTTCCCTGTGGCCCAATGATACCGCCATTGGTAAAAGTAACACCATAGAAATTTTTTCGCATTGAATTGCGATAGACTTCTGAAGGCATGTTGCCGTCGAAATTCAGCCCGTGGTGGCATTTTTCAACAGTATTGCATTCAATCCGTGAGCCACCGCTCATGCTCATTGATATACCATAGCTGTAATTGGCTGCCTGCGCCGGTCCATCAATGCTGTTGCCGTAAACGGTCAGTTTTTCACCACCCAGTGTTCGAATGCCATAACTATGCAAAATGCTGCTTCCTGCAACAACATCAATCTGGTTTTCACGCAAGGTTGAATATGCAACAGAATTGGTGTAAATTCCAACTCTTGCTCGGCTGATATCGTTGAAAGAAACGTTGTAAATTTCATTGTTCGAAAGAAACGTCTCAATTTTAATTCCGGTACCTGGAACAGGAAACATAAGTCCACTTCCATTCCATGAAATTGTATTATTGGAGATAGTGTTTTTACTGTTTTTGTTGCGATAGGCATATATACCAATCGAAGCATTGGTGATGCGATTATCAAGCACATTTGTTTCCGCAGCTTTAGAACAGAATGCAAAATAAACGGGCACCATTGTTTTTGAGAACCGGTTATTTTGAATAAGTGATCTGCGCCCATACTGAATATCGATGCCCTTGCTGCAATTGGTAAAAATATTACCATCAACCGAATTTGGGCCACCGACAATCATGTTGTATGATTGGATTGTTCCTAATCCGAAATTCGAATTTACAACTTTGATAGCAGGTAAGTTTGGCTGAAATGGCGCAATATTGATTCCGCTGAAACTGTTGTTTTTAATTTCCGCAGAAGTGTTTGTGAGCAAAATCCCACCGCTGATATTAGAGAAGGTGTTATCAATGATACCGTTGTTGGGTTGGCCCACGTGCATCATTCTCACCTTATTGGCTTCAATGGCGCTGTAGGTGCGTTTTCCCTGATGGGGAAAAAGCATAAAACTGCTATTGCTACAAGTGAAAGTAGAGCCATGAATTTCATTCAGAAGTATCTGGTCGCACTGATTAACGACAATATTTCTGTAGTTTAAATCAAATGTGCTGTTTAAAATTTTATATTTTCCGCACGAATTGCTTACTACAGCCTTCATTGCATCTTTAATCACAGTATTGCTCTGAATGATTACTTCACTGTTTTGAGTCAACAAATATATACCTTCCCACATGTACCTGTTGCACTGAGCTATATTGCAAGTGGTAAAAGTAGCCGATACGCCATCGGGAATTTCCAGTTTGGCACCTCCACCCATAAGGAATGTACAATTCTGAAACTCAATAGTTGAAGGAATCTCACAGGTCCCATTAATAACAATAGATTCTCCATTTACAATGCCTGAAGAAAAGCCAGTTATAGGCGTATCATTAAAAACAAGATCAATGTTTTTATCGCAGCAAGGATAAACATAAAACGTGTCGGTTATACAGCATCCATATTTATCGCAGGCAGTAATTATAATCGGGGCTGGCTGTGTTAGTGGCGTAGTCCACATAATAATCTGTGTAGTATTTGAAGAGGTTGTCGTATTTTGATGATTGTTGAAAAATATTCCGCTGCCCGCAGGTATTTCCCAGGAAAAGTACGAATCGTACATATATGCATTGTCAATCGTGTAATAGATTTTTGATTCTTCGCAGTCATTAAAGACTCCAGATAAAACAATATGGTCTGGTTGTGGTCTCACAGTAACTGTCCGCGTCTTTGTATAGGTATTCCCGTATGAATCAGTTACTGTAAGTGTCACCTGGAAAGCACCTGAACTTGTATAATAATGATAAGTGTTTTGACCTGTTGCAGACGAACCATCGCCAAACTGCCAGAACCACGAAACAATGCTTTCTTCGCAGGTTGATTCATCGAAAAAATTAATGGCATTACCTAAACAAACGGGATTGGGTGATACTGTGAAGTCTGGTTTGGGATAATCAACAATAATTGTTTTTGACGACGTGCCGGTACATCCATAGCTGTCAGTTCCTGTAACATTGTAGTTTGTTGCAGCCTGCGGACAAACCGTTATTGGATTTGAGTTTTGGCCAGTACTCCAGTTGTAAGACACACCCCCTGATGCCGTCAGGTTACTACATTCGCCAATGCAAATGGGATTTGGAGTAG
Organism: Bacteroidales bacterium; assembly: GCA_035390965.1. Lineage (GTDB taxonomy): Bacteria > Bacteroidota > Bacteroidia > Bacteroidales > DTU049 > GWF2-43-63. Next base: position 4,191 of record DAOPKE010000031.1, read on the forward strand.
CTGAAATGGATATTTGGGGATTAATAACCTGTATAGCCTGAGGATTTGAGTATGTGCCATAAAAAGCACACATGTTTGTTGGATTGCAATCAGAATTGTCCTTTTCAACCCAGGTGTATCCCAAATAATAATAATCAATGCCCTGATTCGCGAAATATGGATCAGGATTGACGCAAGGTGGGGTCCAATACACGTCTACTTGTCCTGGAGGAAACGTAATGTCTGTAATATGATACCATAAACCATTTAGATCACTTGCACTGCCATTTACGCTATAAAAAAGTCTCATACAACCTTCATGACTGAATATTGAATTATCAGTCTGCGTAGTATTTAACGTTATATGGAGTGTCTGACCACAGCAAGGTGAATAATCATTCGGTTCAAGAAAAATTTGATTGGGATAGTATGACATTGCATTTTTCAAATACGCATAGAAACTAAAAGTACTTGAATTGCTTTTTAGAATTTTCACAAAGTATTCATTATCTTTTGTCAAGCCTGATAATGAAATTACATTTGATAACGGAGAAATATGAATTGGTAAAGAATTACAGTTGTTTTCATAAACATACACACTTCCAGCACAAGAATCCTCATATGCTAAAACAAGATTTACACTATCCAATTCAGCCGTAAAAGATAAATAAATGCATTTGTCTGATTCCGACATCAAAAACTTTTGATCACAGTTTGAAGAATAAAAAATGCTCATGGCGGTTTGACAACTCGTCTGTCCATCTACATTCCCCAACGGCACTATAAACAAAATCATCAACAATAAAAGAAACTTACAATTCCGGAACAAGTGCAGTTGCGTGTTTTCTGTGTTCTCACAACTCTTCGCTCTCGCTCTCACTCTCACACCGATTTCAGGGGGGGTAATTCCCTGAATGACAGCTCTTTACAAGACTGCCACGCTGATACTTTCATAAAGATTTTCATAGTTTATAAGGTTTAGTAGGGCAAATCTATAAATTTATTTATAATATATGTTGGTTTAATGGAAATAATTTTAATCAAGTCAGTGAAGATAAAAATTATCCAGATAAAATAAATAATTATGCGTCTTTAATGTTTAATTACAGGATTGTCTTTTTGCCAGCAAAAATGAGAAAAGAGAAAACTGAAACAAAACCAGATTTACTTATGCCTCCGCACCTGCTGATAATCGAGGTAGTAAATTACTTTCAGGGTAAGTGAATTGAACTGATCGCTGTCAAGGGTGTGACGGAAATTCTGCAGATAGCTCATGTGGGTTGGCAACAATTCCGTTTGAATACCGGTCTTCCAGATCAGGCTCAGAGAGCTGCCCGGAGAGAACTGCCACGAATACACAAAATCAATATTGAATGCATTGAAAGTGAAATCATTGTTGTAATCACCGTTTGCAGCAATGAATGGTTCACCGTTTTCATCAAGTGTCATGTAGCGATCGTATCTGCCCTCATTGTAATAATGCCTGAAACGCAAAGTAATTGGCATGTAGTTGCGGATGACATAGGTAAGCGAAAGCGTATTGTTTACAGTCACAACATCACGAACACCAAACAATGGCAATCCGAGTGTATCAGTTCCGGCATAACCAACGCTGCGTTTGGTGTCTTCAGTCCCGATTTCATATCGTATTTGAAAACGGTTACCGATTTTCAGAATCGGAGACAGCGTAATATTCACAGCATAAGAGTTATCATAAGGGACATTCACTAGAGAAAAATCACCATCCAACGCAAATGGCTTGCTATACGAACTTGAAAAACCAAGATAAGCATACGACCAATGCGGCTCATAGTAAGGCATTTCAGGGTTTCTGGATTCATAATAATTGTATGCGCGGCTTAATGAATGTTCGTATCCGCCCCAGATATAAAAATGATGTTTCATAGTTAGCAAACTGAGGCGTATCATAGCTTCACTGCCAATGGAGCGACCAGTACTCAGACGGTACGAAGACTCGAGGTAATTGTTCATCCGGATCTCTTTCAGCCATGGAGCCGGATTATACCATGCATATGCCGAAGTGAAAGTGTAGCTTTGATAATTGTTCATTGACATAATACCCATATCATCATAATCAAAGCGACTGTTCCGGGTGCTTTGACCCAATGTCCAGGTCCAGTTTCCCCGCACTTTCGAAAACGAGGTGGCATGAGCCAGTCCGGCACGTTTAATGGCGCGATCCGAAAACAATGCTGTATCATTCTGCGTAAGGGCTGCATTGAACGAAAATTTAAACGTTTTCTTTTTTACATAAATCCCGGTACCGGCACCTGTTACATTACTGCTCTGATACAGGCGTTCGCGCAAAGCATTGTTATTGATGATATAAAATGAATTGCTGTTTTTGAATTCCTTGTCGATGACCAGAATGTTGTAATTGGCAAATGGTTCCGTCAGAACTTTACGTGTACCACCTGATCTGGTGCGGATTTCCGCATATGTGTTCTTTGTAATGGCATTGAAAAATCCAACAGCCAATCCATTCTGTCCTCTGCCGGAAATTTTTGATGCATTTACAAGTTGTGCCTGCGAAGGATTTGAAATAACTGTTTCGCCGGAATCCAATTCATTGTAAACATCATATAAACCGCGTGGAGTGCGGCCTATACGACGGGAATAAAACAAATTTCCTTTTTCAAAAAGATCAACCGCTTCTTTGAAAAACATCCGCTGTTCTTCGTACTGAATTTCAAAAGCGGAAAGGTTTTTTATGATGTCATCGCTCTGAACCTGGCTGAAATCGGGCAATAGTGTCATGTCAACCGTATAACTTTCACTGAGGCCTGCTTTGAGATCGAGACCACCGCCGAAGTTTTCGGAATAATCATCAACACTGGCATCGTGATGCGGGAAATGCGAAACTGAAGCCGATAAATAAGGATTGATGGATAATCGCACAGGCGGATCAATGCCCTGAATTCCGCTCATGGTGCCCCACAACAATTGAACATTGGTTGCATTCTGCTCTTCGAGCGCCCACTGATTGGTTTCGCGGGAACGACGAATCAACCGTTCAAACTGAATCCCCCACAGCTGAACATCGGCCTTCGGAAAACGCAATGCACTATACGGTATATACAATTCCGCAGTCCAGCCCTTCTCATCAATACGCGATTCGCTTTTCCAGACAGCATTGAATGCCTCATCCTGAAACCGGCTGTCTGCCTGCGGTCCCGATGCATACACACCAAACACAAATGCATCGAGGTGATTGTTGTATGGGTCAATTTTTATGTTGAAGCGATCAGCATTCAAGTCTTCATCGCGCGTGCCCAACTGACGTAAAATGCTATCGGGGGCACTGTCAAAACAGCGAATTGCAAAATAAATCCCATCGTCATCGTAAAGGACCCGCACCTCGGATTGCTGTGAGGCAGGTTTGTTGTAAAAAGGGCTTTTCTGAAAAAAGTCTTTTGCAGGCGTTGCAAGACTCCAGCATTCATCGCTGATGTCGCCATCAATGTTAGGTTGCGACATAGTCCTGACAGCAGTAACATCCTTTACCTGGGCAGCAGAAAATAAAGGCATTAATAAAACAAGCAGTAACAGGCAATAATTTGTCATCCGACGCTAAATTAAATAATTTGCGTTTGCATCAATCAGCTTTACGCTCATTACGTCAAATATCCCTACCAACCGGAAGAATTTCAAGATATTTCAAATTACTCTGACTTTGCAAATCCTACCGGTTGCGCAAAAACAATTTTTTGAGAAGATTTTAATCCAAGCAGCATTGCAACCGATTCACGCTCGACAGAGCCAAGCACTACCGTATTCAGGTTTTCGGAAGCAGCAAACAAATATACATTCTGACTGATATAACCGCAATCAGCCGCGCTGTAAAAATCTTTCGATGCTTCCTCCATTTTGCCCATACGGGAATAATCGGCCACGAAAATCAGTACCAGTGAAGCGGAAGCAACAAAAGTCTGGCGGCCAATTCTTCCCCGGAAATCACCTGCTTTTAATAATTCAAGCTGATTGTTTTCGGAATTCCAGCGATATAATCCTTTTTTCAGCGCCAGGTATATATCGAATTCCTGCATATTACGTGCCGACGGAGCTGTTCTCTTTTCGCTCTCAGCGCGGTTTACCCCATAGGCCGCCCACAACAGATTACTCATCTGCTGATCACTCATGGCAGAATCCACAAACTCACGTCCTGAATGACGTTCGGACAAAGCATCCATCAGTGGTTTTCCGCCTGTAGTCACAGGATCAGGGAGTTTAATTACCGATTGTGCCGAAGCAGAAAATACTGATGCCGTAATACAAATTGTCAATATTATTCTTCTCATCTTTTTTTTTGCTAAAATACAAAAAACACAAATTAAAAAAATTGCTAATATTGCAATATAAAAAAACAACTACATGAAAAAAATCAGACTTATTGCATTAATCATGTTTAGCATGATTGCAAGCGCAGGGTATTCGCAGATGCAGTTTGGGCTGCAGGTTGGGCCACAGTTCCCATTGGGTGATTTCAGCTCAGGTTACAATACCGGATTTGGATTCAACCTGAATGGAAAGTATTTTGCAACCGACGATGTCGCGTTTGGACTCAACATCGGCTACCATCATTTCGGAACGGACTGGGATGACATTAATTGCGGTTTTATGCCAATTACACTGCTTGCAGAGTACCATTTATCAACAGAAGAATTTCAGCCGTTTCTTGGTTGCGATCTCGGCGTTTACAATGTTTCAGTAAATGTGCTGGGTATTAAGGATTCCGATCTGCAATTTGGCCTTGCTCCTTACGCAGGAATCCAGTATCAACTGAACGATAATCTGGGACTGACAGGAAGCGTTAAATGGAATTACGTAATGACCGACAATTCGGACTTTGATTGGTTTGGCCTGAATCTCGGAGTGGTGTTTGGGTTGTAGAACCACAACTCATTCAAAAAACCATCAGCAATCACTGATGGTTTTTTTATGCACTTGATTTTCTTCTTAATTGAAGGCGTGCCGATAAAGCAGTATTTTAAATTCACTCATCCTCGCCTGCAGGAAGCTCCGGCACTTGCGTATCCTCTGTTCCTGGTAACACCTGCACATCGCGCAGCTGGCGCTGAATGGCACGGGTGCGGGTCCCCTTGAGCTGATCGATGGTCTCTCCAGCGCTGGTGATCTGCTTTTGCGCTTTTTCGAGCAAGCCGCCAAACTTTTCAAATTCAGTTTTCACTGCACCCAGTATTTTCCACACTTCACTGCTTCGCTTTTGTATTGCCAATGTGCGGAATCCCATCTGTAAACTATTTAATATAGCAGCCAATGTTGTTGGGCCTGTTACAATAACCTTGAATTCACGCTGTAATTGTTCAAGCAGATTGGAACGCCGGATTACTTCGGCATAGATTCCTTCAAACGGCAGAAACATAATGGCAAAGTCTGTTGTATGCGGCGGATCGATGTATTTATCACGAATATCCTTCGCCATTTTTTTTATAGTGTTTTCCAAATCTTTGTTGGCAGCATCAATAACATTTGTGTCCGCCGTTTCGAATGCATCAACAACTTTCTCATATACGTCGCGCGGGAACTTGGCATCGATGGGCAAATACACAACTGAATTCATATCATCCTTTCCCGGTAGCTTTATGGCAAACTCAACCAAATCGTTTGAACCCAGCTTGGTCTTTACATTTGAATCAAATTGTTCTGGGGCCAAAATCTGCTCCAACAACATTTCGAGCTGAATCTCTCCCACTCCACCACGGTCCTTCACATTGCTGAGCACTTTTTTCAAACCACCTACATCCTGTGCCAGCGACTGCATTTCACCAAGACCTTTCTGCACTTCGAGCAGCTGTTTGCCGACTGTTTCGAAGCTTTGTCCAAGCCGCTCGCTGAGCGTTTTTTCAAGTTTTTCTTCTACCGTTAAACGAATCGATTCCAGTTTCTTTTCGGTGTTTACCAGCAACTCATTCTGCCGGTTTTCAAGCTGCGAAAATTTTTCGCGCTGTACTTCATTAAACGATTGCACACTCTTATCGAACGATTCCTGAAAACCTTTTATTGATTTCTCCAGCACTTCACGTTGCTGATCAGCGTTTTTCACCAACTGTTCTGTCAGCAGCAACAACTTTTGCTCAACAGTGGTGGTGAGTTTTTCCTGAACCTTGCGATTTTCTTCGGTAATCAACCGCAGCGCTTCACTCATTTCGGTTTTAAAATCCTTCAGCGAATTGCTGAGTTCATCGCGGTTTTCTTTGGTAAGTTTTGCACTCTCTTCGCGATTGCGCTGAAAATCATCCTTCAATCCGTTTTC
>DAOPKE010000031.1:10564-29332 GCA_035390965.1 Bacteroidales bacterium
ATTATTTTACCATTCTAAAAAAACTCCCTGGCACCGGCGATTCAAGCTGCATCACTTTGCCGCTCACCGGATGAACAAATGCCAGCAAAGTAGCATGCAGACCCAATCTTCCGATGGGATTCTGACCGTTTCCGTAGCGACGATCGCCCACAATCGGAAAATCGATATCGTATAAATGCACGCGTATCTGATTTCGACGGCCCGTTTCGGGCAATACTTTCAACAAACTAAAATTCTCATTCTGCTGCACCAATTCCCAATTTGTAACAGCATGTTGACCGTCATCGGGACGCAGACTTGAAAAAACCTGCAGATTGGCATTCTCTTTCAGCCAGCTTTCGATGCGGCCCCGGGGCTCTTCAATCTTTCCACAAACCAGCGCCGCATATTCACGTTTGTGATTTTCGTTGTGCCAGTATTCCTGCAAAACATCCCGCACCATGGTATTCCGTGCAAACACAAGCACCCCCGAAGTATCGCGGTCGAGCCGGTGTACAATAAAAATCTTATTGTTTTTATTTTCAGTTTTCACATAATGGCTCAGCAAACTGTATGCGGTATTGGTTTTTTCTTTTTCAGTACCCACAGTCAACAGTCCCGAAGGTTTATCAATGGCAATAATACTATCGTCTTCGTAGAGAATTTTAATTCCTGGAATAGCTGTAGCCGGCTTTGAGACAGGACTTCCGATAACGACCAACATCCCGGCATTGAGAATAAAATCATGTCGTGTTACCGTCTTTCCATCAATGGTTACACGTCCGCCTTGCAGCATTTGTTTAAGTCCTGTGCGGGGTTTTCCGGGAAACACTTTTGTCAGAAACGGCAACAAGGTATCCGCATTTTTTACCGTAAACTGTAATGGCTTTGACGTTGATTTCATAAGATTTTTCAGACTGTAAACTTACAAAATAAATCGCCATGCCAATACCCGTACAAACCAGAACATGTATAATCAAAAAAAATCCCCGGAGAAAAAATCAACGGGGATTCAAAAAAAGGCAAATGCGTTTTAGAATACCACAGTCTTCACCATTTGCATTCCGTTCACTTCAAGACGAATGAAATAAGTTCCTTTTGCCTTCACCTGATTCAAGGAAAGTGGGAAACGGTGGGCACCAGCATCGAGATTTGAAGTAGTTATAACTGTAATTTCGCGTCCTGTAATATCAAGCACAGACAGCTTTACGTTGGCATTGTCATGCAATGTAAAAGAAATATTTGTTTCATCTCCGGCGGGATTTGGATATACAGCAAAGCTATTGTCAACAATGCTTTCATTGACTCCAAACCAGCTGTTAGGATGAATATTGATATCATCAATAAAAACATTATTGCCACCGTTTGAATAAAATTCAAATTTGACTCTCAGGTTTGCATAGCCAGACAAAGTTCCCTGCGGCAAAATAATTTCGTGAGTGCCCCACTCAGCTTCGGATGCGGGATTAAAAGCAGTTTCGGCAGGAGAAGCAGAAGCAAGGGCGTTTCCGGTCAATGATAATTTATTCACCCAGGTTTCGCCACAGTCATTTGAAAAATAAACAGTAAGTTTATCATACACCGTATCGGCTGCAGCAAGAAGAGAACCAGCAACAAATTTTGGAGCATAAGCGCAACGAAACTGCAGTTTGGTATGTTCACCCAATCCCGACAAATCATAAGCCGGTGTAATAAACGCATCGTAACTACCGGCAACATTCCCATCAAAATTATTGAGGTAAATAGCTTTTGCTCCTGTGCAGGCACTGGCCGACTGAGCCCAGGCAGCGCCGGTATCATTATGGATTGTAAGGTCGCTGTTGAAATTGATGGTCTCGAAAGATTCAATCAAAGGAGCAACCGTAACTACAGAAGGATCCATTACATGAATATAGGAAACACGAGTTAAAGAATCACTGCCAGTGGCATTGTAAACTTTGAGTGTTACAGCATACACACCCGGTGCAGCATAAGTAACAACAGGCGTCTGATCGGTTGAGGTAGAAGGTGAACCACCAGCAAAAGACCAGGTGCGGCTTGCAACAGCACCGTTGTATGAAACATCGTGGAATGTGACAGTATTTCCCGCGCAAATGGTATATGCCTCTGCATGGAAATCAGCAACTGGAGCGCAAAGGACAGCATTTGTATCGAACACACCGGTTGCAACAAGGTTTTCGTAAGACCAAAGATTTCTACGGTCATTCATCAGTGTAGTATTGATGCGGTCGAGCTGACCCAACGAAAACATATTGGTACAATAACCCCACTGATAATCCATGTAGTTTTCAATCATATCCGGTTCATCGGGGCTATCGGTGGTACAGGAATTAATGCTGCCGGGAACAAAACAGGATAAGGAGGTGTTTTGCGTAGCAGCAGCAACGGGCGGCGTATCATCTACTTCATCACCTGTTTCGAAAAGAGGAGGCATTCCGCATCCATCAATACCCAATGCAGCATACATGGATTGAAAAGGATGGTACAAATTGAAATAATGACCGGTTTCATGCGTAAAAGTCCTGTTCATCAAATTGAGACCCATGCCAGCCATATCAGCTGCAGTACCGATTGTTCCTATACAATCCTGACGAATAAGCACCCCGTCCATTAAAGTGTCGCCACCAGTGAGCGCCTGTGTAAGCGTGTTGCTGGGCGGGAAAGGCGACATACCTCCGATGAAAGCACCATCCGGAAGACTCATCCCTTCGGGATAAATAAAATTGACGGCAAAAATATTCATGTATTTGCTTGGTGTCCAGCAATATTTTGCCATGGTATTGAAATAGGCAAAATTGGTTTGCGGATCGAAATGATGAATAATCCCGGAAGTACAATTTCCGTTAGTGTCAATACGGGCCAGACGGAATTCAATCTGACAATTGGCTGCACGCGACTTGAACAGCGGGAAAATATCGGCTGTATCAGCGTTTTGCAGGTTGTAATCGGTATTCAGTTTTTCCAGTGCATCATACACCTGATCATCTGAAATATTTTCAGCACCATAGGTGTGAATGATGTGAAAAACGACCGGAATGATGCGTTTGCCGCCAATCAGCGTGTCGGTTTTTGCACTGTTCATGAGTGTTTCAAAATCCGCCTCATAAGCCACATAGCGGTCAATCAGTTCCGGATCAGTAGCTACAGCATTTTTCAGCAAAACATCATCGGCTGGATACAATACACCACTTTGAGCGAAGGTTCCGAACGCCATAAAAATCCAAAAAGAAAAAGTCAATAATTTTTTCATATCCTCCAAATTTTTTCGGCAAATATAAAAAAATCTACGAAAAAATAAGTTTTGCCGCCGATATAAGCAATACCGCAAACAAAACCACACGAATGAAACCGGCGCCCCTTTTCAAAGCTGTTTTTGCACCAAAAACAGCTCCGATAATACTACCCGCCGCCAATACCAGACCGGGTATCCAATCAACCTGATTGTTATAAATAAAAACAGCCAGCGAAAACGGGGTAAAAACAAGAGTTAATGCCAGTTTTAAGGAATTTGCATTGAACAGGTCGTAACCAATGGAAAGCACCAGCGCAAACAACATGAAAATACCAACGCCTGCCTGAACAAATCCACCATAAAAACCGATGGCAACAAACAAAAGACAATGATACCATTTGATTGTGAAAGAAACATTCTGAGCCGGTTTACGAGAAAAAGCGCGGGGCTTCCAAATAGTCAGAACAGCAAAAACAATCATTACATAGCCAATAAATTTTTCGACAAACTCATCAGGGATTTCAACCACAAAAAAAGAACCTGCAATGGCTCCGGGAACTGTAAAAGCAGCCAATATCAAAGCGTTGCGTACGTCAAAATATTTTTTCCTGCTGAATGAAAGCACGCCGGTGAGTGAGCCGAGCAAAATAGATATCCGGTTGGTCCCATTGGCGACATTGGCGGGCATGCCAGTAAAAATCAAAACAGGAAGAGACAGAAACGAACCACTACCAGCAATGGTGTTGACAAACCCCACAACAAGACCTGTTGCAAACAACAACGGATAATACCACCAGAGCATAAAACAATTTTATAAATGCAAAAGTACTTTGATTTATCAAATACGTAATACAAAATGCGAAATCTGAAATATCAACGAATGTGATATTCACTTGAAACAACTTGTCATTACTTGCCGGAAAGCTAAAACAATAAACAAAACAATTAAAACAGAGAGGAAATAATGGCTACAAATCTCTTTTATCAGAAGCCGCCATCATCTACATCATTGCCGCCATTACCGTTGGCATTGCTGCGTTTTTCTTTCGATTTATAATCGCCGGAGAGTTTCCAGGTGAAACCAAGCATAAAAATACGGCCTTCCATTTTGCGCTGCATATACATTTCATAATCTGCTTCCATAAAATCCATCCGGAATTTCATGGTGTTGAACAAATCACGTACATTCAGCGAAATGGCCAGTTTGTCGTTTAAAAAACTTTTCTTCACTGCACAGTCTGCCATAATCATGGCATCACGGATGCCCTGTCCGGTTTCGCGCGGCGATCTGTAGAAAACAGAAAAACTTCCTTCCCAGCCCTTGGCAAAACGGAACGAATTGCTGTTTCGCAATTGCCATCCAAAAGCTGCAGCGGTAATACTCGTTTCAACATTACTTCCATCAACAATATGTCGATACCACGAACCACTGATTGTTGTATTCCACCATTTCAGGGGCTTATGTGTATAAATCATTTCAAAACCATACGAAGTAGCCGAAGTATAATTTTCGGGCATCATTAAATACACCGAATCATTAAGATTCATGCGATAACGAGAAATAACATCTGTGATGCGGCGGTAAAAAACCGTTGGCATAAAAGTTCCTCGTTTTGAATACCATGCATAACTCATTTCAAGGGCATTCACATATTCCGGATCAAGAAAAGGATTACCCGTACGAATATTCGGCCACGCACTGTAATCGCGGTATGGATTCAAATCCCTGAAACTCGGACGATTGATACGCCGGCTGTAGGTCAGCTGAATTTCCTGCACTTTGGAAATCTTATAGCTCAATGCCCCGGTAGGAAACAAGCTGTAATAAGTCTTTCTGTTATCAAGGGAATCTGCTTCACGTGCATTTGTAGAAGCTGATTCTATGCGGCTTCCGATCGATAGTCCCCACTTCTTGATTTTTGTTGAATAGTTTGCATACAATGCTGCAATATTTTCATTGAATAAAAAATGATTGGATGTAGTATCGTTGAAAACCCAACCTGATCCGCCAAAATCATAATTATAATAACGGCTGTCAGCATCGATTGAGCGCATAGATCCATCAAATCCCGCCTCGAGTTTTGTGCTGTCATTGAAAGGATAAACATAATCGAGTTTCAGCGTTTTCACACTGTTCAGGTTTGGTGCAACAGTCTTTGACCATTCAGGTATTTCGGATGTAACCGTTGCAAAATCTTCTTCGAGAAATGTAATCCGGTTAAAAGAACTGTCCTTCCGATTGCCTTCACTCATTGAAAAGTCAAGTATAATTTCATGTTTGGGCTTTGTAAAACGCTTTTTAATGTTCAAATTGGCATCCCAATTATTCATAGAAGCATTTTCGAGCGAATTGTTGCTGTAAATCTGGGTGTAAATATTTTCGGGATTCATTGTATAATTCATGGTTTTCTGATCTTCCCGATCACTGAAAATAAAAGTAGATGCCGATGCTGCAACAATAAATCTGGGTGTAAAATGATACTCGCCGCCAAATTTTATATTGTGCGACTGATTGCCATGAATCTCATCAATATCCTGACGCAGAAAATAACTTTCAATCAAATCATAAGTGATGCGTTCACTTTCTCCCGTCACAGTTCGCTTCCTGTTCTGATAATTATAATTGCCGAACAATGTCCATTTATCAGTAGAATAACTGGCCGAAAAAGATGCGCTGTATTTATCTTTTGTGCCGGCATTCAACGATAATAACGTATTCAATCCGGTTCCTTTTTTCTTTTTAAGAATAATGTTAATGATACCGGTCATTCCCTCGGGACTGTATTTGGCAGAAGGATTTGTAATTAACTCAACCGATTCGATGCTGCTGGCCGGAATCTGTTCCATGGCTGCACGGCGATCTGCACCTGTCATGGTGCTTGGCCGGCCATCAATCAGAATTGTAACATTTTCGCTCCCACGTAAACTCACATTGCCATCCTCATCAACTTCAACACTGGGCACCTCCTTCAAAACATCGAGTGCGGTACCACCGGAAGTGTTGAGGTTTTGAGCCACATTAACAACCTTTTTGTCGATACTAAGCTCAATCATTGGTTTTTCAGCCACAATATCTACGCCCGACAAAGACTGAGCTGATGGGGCAATAAGGATTTTCCCAAGATCGAAAAGGGGTCCAGAGCCAGGCTTGAGCTGAACCGGGCCAACACTTTTATTGGCATATCCCATAAAATTGATGCGGAGCATAAACCTGCCCGGGGTCTTTGACACAAAACTGAATTCCCCCATGGCATTGGTAATACCACCACCAGCTATACTGCTGTCGCGCATAGAAACAAGGGCTACCGTTGCATATTCAACGGGTTTTCCACTGACAGAATCAAGAACAATTCCTGTAATCTGAAAATTTGCATCAGGCATATTGCCTGGCTGAGCAAAACCAAATGAAAAAACCATCAGAGATAGTACAACCATTAAAAATGAAAAACGAAGCATAAAAACAAAATTTTCTTATTAGACATTGATTTCGGCTGTTTCTTGCGCCAAAATGCAAAAATACCTAAAATATTACGAAAACAGGCCCAAACCTGATTTCCATCATATTAATGCCAATGAGACAAAAAACAATACAGACCAAAAAAAATATTGTTTATTGTACAAAATCAAAAATTAGTTTGTATATTGCATTCAAATTCAATGATTATGATTAAAAATATATCTTTTTTTGCCGTCATCATCATTTTAGCAATGACGTCATGTAAAGACGATAAAACAGAATACACCCCATTTGAACCGGTAAATAATCAGGCCGCACACACCAGTGCCTATTACAACGCAGGTCTGGGCGACAATCCCGGCGTTCCATCCGGGACACTGTATTCATTCCCTTCAGGCATCGAAATTATTGGATATATTCACGGAAACGCACCCACAGTGCTTAGTGCCCCTGTTTTTGACAAAATCAAAAATCCAGGAAGCATGCCCGATTATTCTGATCCAAAACTCAATTATCTGAGTCTGGGTTACGGATCTCTTGTCAACCTCTATTTTTCAGTGTACAACAACACAAATACACAAAAATCAGTCTCGATTCCCAAAGGAACCATTTGTTACGAAGCCAATCACACACCCGCAGACCAGCATGGCATTCTCGTGAAATCAGTCAGTTTCAACGTTCCGGCACACGATACCACTGATGTGCATCTGGCCTTGTTCTGCGTCAATGCCCATCATGGAATTGCCACAGCCACCGATCCATATAAAATTGGTGTAATTACCATTCATCCTGATTTAATTACTGTTTGCAATATTCTGGATGCAAAACCCACCATTGATCCAAACGACTATGGCACTATCCAGTCCATCCTCTGGAAAATCACCGACAATAGCGGATTTGGACAAGCCGACATTGATACACTCAATGCTATGTAAGTTAAAAGCTTACCTTGGTTCATTAAATCATTATGATTCATCATCATGGATGAATTATTGATAATTTGGCTTTAAATGGGCCATTTTATAAAAATCAGCAGTTACAAATCAGAAAAGACACATTCGTCTTTCAAAAATAGCTGGATCCGTTGAAGCAATGAGTACAAATTTTATCTTTGGGTAATCCAATGGCTTCAATCAGGTCTTCTAACCGTTGAAACTTCAGCGAATCGAGTCCCAGCCGAAGCCGGATGCGTTCCACCATTTGTTTGTATTCTTCTGAATCCGGATTGGAGTACACCGCCATATCGCGTTCTTCCTTACCTTCCAGTTCGTGCATGGCGATATATGTTGCCAGATCCATATTGGAACGTGAACGGCTGAAGTTAAGAAAAGGACATGGATAGGTTAACGGCGGGCACGCAATGCGCATATGCACTTCGCGAATGCCGGCTTTTCGCAGATCCTTCACATTATCTTTAAGCTGAGTACCACGTACAATAGAATCATCAAGGAAAACGCCTGACTGATTTTTAATTACAGCTGTATTCGGAATCAATTTCATGGTTGCTACCAAATCGCGCTGCGCCTGACTTTGGGGCATAAAACTCCTTGGCCAGGTTGGTGTATATTTCGAATAAGGACGTTTATAAGGGATGTGCGTAAAATTTGCATAACCTGTGGCATGACCAACACCGGAGTCGGGAATACCAGCCACAAAATCGGCATTCACACTGTCATTTTTTGCCAAGGCTTCACCACAACGGTGGCGGCATTCATCTACATTGATACCTTCGTATGAAGAAGTCGGGAAACCATAATACACCCACAAAAAAGCACAGACCTGCATTTGGTCGTTGGGCTCTTTCAACTTTGTATAACCATCGGCAGTGATTTTCCCGATTTCACCCGGACCTGCATAGTGAAATGTTTCGTAGCCAAGATTTGGGAATGCGCAAGTTTCGAAAGAAGCGGCAAAGGCACCACCTTTTTTCCCAATCACTATAGGCGTGCGCCCAAGTTTATCGCGGCCGATATAAATACAATCCGAAGTCATTACCATCAGTGAGCATGAACCCTGGATCAGCTCCTGTACATTGCGGATACCCGAAACAAAGTCTTTTTCTTCAGCAATCAACTTGGCAACAAGCTCCGTTGGATTGATGTTTCCCATGCTCATTTCAGAAAAACCATACTGCTTGTCAATGCAACGTTTTTCAAGTTCTTTAATATTCACAATTTTGGAAACTGTTGCTACAGCAAATCTTCCAAGATGCGAAGTCATTACAACCGGTTGAGCTTCGGTATCGCTGATAACCCCAAGTCCGATATGACCATTGAAAGCGGGCAATTCATCTTCGAATTTATTACGGAAATAACTATTTTCAATACTGTGTATTGCGCGCTGGAAGCCAGCTTCCTTTGAGTAAAAGGCCAACCCTGCCCGTTTGGTCCCCAAATGTGAATGATAATCGGTTCCATAAAAAACATCATTGACACAATCGCCCAAAGAAACACTTCCGAAAAATCCACTCATTACAAAATGAAGTTAAAATTAAAGTGCAAAGGAACAAAAAGAATGTACTCAAAATCCCATTGTTGATAACAGGTTTATAAATAAATGACGTCGGCTGAAAAACACGCAACTCACTCAAAAACAAGAGTTTTTGAAATTCCGAAACCGGAAAAAATGACTATGGGCATTTTATAAATCATTATAACGAAATACATTCTGTTTTCACAAAAAATGCAGCATTTTTCAGATGCTGCATTTCAGAAAAAAATCTTCAAAATCTATTTCCAGCGGCGATACTGTTTTATCAGACTCACACAATCGTCTTCGTTGTATTCATTAACTGTTGTGGTAAGTTCAAGAACCTTGGTTTTCGGAGTCCAGAAAATCACATTCATAAAATCTTTATTTCCATAGGTGCCATTGGTCGATTCAAAAGATTCGCTATCAATGGTTTGACCAACATTAAAGCAGATCGGGCTTTTCTTGTTCATCTGATAAAGCCGTACAGCTTCGAGTGAGGCAAAATTCATTGTAACCTCACCGTTGAGTTTTCCGTTTTCTTCGTACAGTCTTTTCTGAATATCGCTTGCAAGAGGAAAATTATCAGCAAATTTTTCACCATTGAGATAGTCATTGATTAATTCATCAAAATCCTGCTCCGACACATCGGTAGAGTCGTCCATCTGGCTAAAGATGTTTACATAAGTAATGGTCAGTTTACCTGTGTTTTTGCCGGTAATCTCAAATTTATATTTCTTTTTCTCAACTGTTAAACAGCTGCTTATCAGAAATGCCAAAAAGGCAACGGCGACAAATTTTAAAATTTTCATAGGTTAGTTGTTTGTTTTATAAGACAAAAATACGATTTCTTTTCAATGATGCAGATGAAATATTATTTTTTTTATTTTTTATGCAGAATTTATCGTTTCAGATTATTCGCATGAACCATCCGTATTTCTTTTTGTTTAAGAATTTCATTGATTGAAGTCCAACCAGCCGTATGTAAATGCAGTTTGTTTATATTGGCAACCGTAATAAAAAAATCCTGATGAAGTTGCGCCAGATATTGCTGTTCAGTTTGTCCACGGGTGGGAAAAATGATGGCCGAACGGCCAACTGCAAATAAATCCATCATGGTGCTATACCCTGCATGAGAAATAATAACAGCAGCTTCTGAAAGCCATTTAGCCAACTGCTCATCGGAAGGGGACATTATACAAGATATGTTTTCACCAGGGTCATTGATTTCGGCACCAGCTATAATAACTGACAACCCACATTCAGCAAACACCTGTGATAATTTTCCAGCCATTTGCCTGCGGTGTTTCAAAGGACCCGAAGTAATGACCAAAAGCAATTCATTTCTCACTGTTGAGTTGTAATCATCCAAACGATCAAAACGACTTAGCGGACCTATATATTTTGCGTTTGACACTAAAGTCTTCGGGTGACTCAGTTTACCAGCAAGTCCTGGGAAATTTTTATAATCCGGCACCCAGACTTCGCTAAAGCGGGCCAAAGATTTTTTAATAAATTTTCGTAAAACCGGTAATCCAAAACACAGCCACCATGGCGCAATGGGCTCCAGCTGATGGGTTATCAATACCGATCTGATATTATCGCATCTGAATCCATATCGATTATCCGACACAATAAGATTATATTCATTACTGGCACACAGAGCCGAACACATATTCTGTTCTGATTTCTGCTGTTTGATCATTTTCGGAATTAAACCGATAATCTGAAAAAAACCAGTTCCGTTAAACCCGTAACTAACAGGTTTTGTTTTATCTGTTATAAAAGAAAGATCGGGAAAACGTTGCTGCAGATAGCTGCAAATGCCAGGAGAAGCAAAAACTGTTACAGCTTGACCTTCAGCAATAAACTGTTGTATCAGAGGAATACAACGAGCCGCATGACCCAGTCCCCAGTCGAGCGGAGAAATCAGAACACCGGTGTTTTTTTTCAAACAACTAAACCTTTAAAGACAGCTGAATGATAAATGTCCGGGGTGGCTGAACATCGCCGGGGCGCATCATGTATTCCCTGTTGAAAATATTTTTTGCGGTGAAATTCACATGAATCATATCATTGATTCTCCATCCAATCCGCATATCAAAAACAAGAAACCCTTTATCATTCTTTTCCCTGTATTCTTTCAATCCAGGCAAAATCATTGCGTATTCACCAGTAGCAGGGTTAAACAACGGGGTAGTTCCATCGGGGCCCCTCACCGTATCTTCAAATATTTTATCGATATTGATGATATGACTTTGATACTCGAAATTGGCTCCCAGAGTCAGTTTCTTATATTCAACCGAGAAGTCGGCTTTGGCGCTGTGATAAAAGCGATACTTAAGAATATTGTCTTTGGTTGATTTCATAGAATCGGCGGTAGCATCGAGGTCAATGGGGTTGTTGTAAGTATATCCCAACAACAATGTGGCGGGTAATCCTATGAATTTTCCTTCGCCGGTTACTACGATTTCAAATCCGGAAATTTCGGCATTACGGACGTTCTCTGCTTTGAAGCCAACCCAATTGAGAAAATAATTGGGTGAAGTAGGCGGGAATGGAATAAGAATGACACTGTCGGGATTATGATAGTTGAACATAAATTCAATCATATTTTCGTAGCGGGTATAAAAGCCAGCCACATCGGCATAACCATTCCAACCCCACAAGCGGAAACCTTGTTTAAAAGCAATCTCTGTGCTATAACCGGTTTCGGGTTGCAGATTGGGATTTGGAAAAACCTTTAAATCGCCGGTGCTCGTGGCTGTATATCTTTCCGCAATGGTAGGATAGCGATAGCCCATACCAAAAGATGCACGAAGGAAAGATTGTTCAGTGACAGAATAATTGACTCCCGACCGGAATACCGGTTTGAATTTCATATCATCCTCATCAATACGATAACCTTCGATGCGCGCACCAAGAGATACACTCAGACGATTGAACTTTTTATCCGCCTGAGTGAAAAATCCAATACTGGAGCCAAAATGACGCGTATCGCCATAAATCTGCGCCACACTTTCATTATAATTGGCACAAAGACCATTGGTCCAGTTAAGCGATTTTGAAGGATATCCTTTATAAAAATTATACTCACCGTAATACATATCATCGAAATTATCCTGACCGGTATTATTGGTGTTATGCACCTGAAAAAAACGACCTTTCAAACTATGCTTTGTACTGTCGTTTTTATACCAGATAACGGATGGATACAAATTGACGTAGGAATTATTAACTTCCTGCTGGAATGATTCATTGCATTTATAAACGCCACTATCACCATCGGCCCATAAAAGAAAAATATCGCCGATCCTGCGCATGTAGTTGGCCGATAATTCATAGGAAAGACCTTTAACTTTTTTATCACGATAACGGATAGAACCATTCAGACGATAACGTTCTTCTTCGTTGTTGGTGCGATAACCATTATTCGAAGAAACAAATCCACCAAAAGTGATATCAAAATTGCCTGCCTGGCGGCTATGCAGAAAACGGGTTGATCCAAAAATGGGAGCATTATTACCCCACCATGCAATTTCTTTACGTTCAGGTGTTGTATATTGTCCGAAAATACTTGTAATATAGGTTTTGGGAACAACCCCCGGATAAGCCGTGCGGTAATTAATCACACCATTGAGAGCCGAAGAACCATACAGTGCCGAGCTGGCACCTTTAATCACTTCGACCTGCTGCACATTTTCAATGGGGGCGAAATCCCAGCGCGCCTCACCCGACGCACCTGTAATCATGGGCATATCATCGACAAGAAAAAGCACACGGCTACCAGCACCATAACTATAGCCACTTCCGCCGCGAATCGATGGCTGCTTGTCCATAATATTCAATCCGGGGATTTTCTGCAAACCCTCTTCAAGCGAGCTTACATTGGTATTCCTGATAAAATCAGCTTTAATGACTTCCATCGAAACGGTGACATCGGAAAGTTTCTGTTCATATTTTCCGGCACTGACAACAACTGCATCGAGAATTCTGGATTCGGTTGTCATTTTCATATCGAGAACAAGAGTCTCACCTTCTTTCAGATTAATCAGTCTGATTTCCTCAGTATAACCAACAAATCTGAATGCAATGGAATGTGTTCCTTTATCAAGGGTCAGAGAATAATTTCCGTCAATATCCGTAGCAACACCGGTAGTTTTGTTCACCACCACATTGACCCCTGGCAGGGTCAAACCTGTTTCTGAATCGGTTACTGTTCCTTTAAGAATGGTTTGCTGAGAAAAACCATAAAACGGAAAAATCAACATTAATAAAACAAATGGAGTAAAAAATTTCATAGGCCAATTGAATTTTTAGACTAACTTTGCTCACCTATTGCATCAACAGCCCTTTGTAAGGGAGTTTGAAGAACCAAAAGTAATTAAAATTTCTAACTGTAAATTGAATAACAAACTTTTATATCTAATTGCACTGAAATGCATTCCGCAGGTAGGCGATATTGTCGCCCGCAGACTGATAGAAACAACCGGCGATGCCTCTGTTGTTTTTAATATGACAGATGAGAAAATTGAAAAATTACCCGGTCTGACTCCAAAAACCATCCGAATGATCCGGGAAAACAGGACCAAGGCATTGCAAAGAGCCGAAAATGAAATAGAATTCATTGATAAACATAAAATTCAATGTCTTACTTCGTTTGACGACACATATCCATCTCGGTTGAAGCACTGCCTCGATGCACCTTTGTTTTTATTCTACCGAGGAGCTTCGGCCGTAGAATCGGATTATATGACTGCCGTTGTCGGCACACGCAAATCAACCGTATATGGACGGAAAATGACAGAGCAACTCGTATCAGGTCTCAGTCTGAAAGGCATGACTATTGTAAGCGGGCTGGCCTATGGAATTGATACAGTAGCCCATCAAACTGCTGTCGATTGCAATATCCCAACCATCGGCATCATGGCTCATGGTTTCAAACATTTATATCCCGAAGAAAACAGGAAACTGGCCACACTAATGCTGAAAAATGGCGGATTAATGACAGAATTCCTGTCGGATGAATTACCTGAAAAACAAAACTTTCCCATACGCAACCGCATTATTGCCGGCATGGCCGATGCTGTTGTGGTTGTCGAAGCTCAAAGCAAAGGCGGCGCATTAATTACCGCAGAGATTGCCAACTCATACTCGCGCGATGTATTTACTATTCCCGGTCGGGTGGATGACCAGAAATCGCGCGGTTGCAACTGGCTCATACGCACCCAGCGGGCAACACTGATTGAATCGGCCGAACACCTACGGTATTTTATGAACTGGACACAAGCCGAAAAGCCCAAAATAAGGCAGGTTCGAATGGAAGTATTGCTGGATGCCGGAGCACAATCCGTTTATGATTATCTTTTTGAGCATGGAGAAAAACCCATCGACTCCATTTGCAATGATCTGAATATCAGCATCAATACAGCTGCCATGATATTGCTTGAACTTGAATTTCAAGGAGTTGTAGCAGCATTGCCAGGCAAAAGATACCGCCTGAAAAATTATTGAACTTCTTTTGTTGATAAATATTAGGAACAGCCCTGCAAAATACTGTCCTAATATTCGTATATTTATCATTTTAAAACTAAAACAAACACCATGAAAAAATTATTACTTTCTTCAAGTTTGATTATTGCATTCGCAATTTCACTAAGTGCACAGGTGAATTTCACACAGAATTTTGACACCTGCACAGCGGGAGATTATGCTGCAGAATGTATCGGAGCGCCATGGACCACATGGAGCGGCACGGTTGGCACAGCCGAAGATGCTGTTGTTTCTGCAACACAATCTTCAAGCGCTCCCAATGCGGCCTATATCGGATCAACCTCAACCGACTTTGTTGTTCTGCTCGGCGATCTGACAACAGGCGTTTACGACATTAGTTTTGATTTCTTTGTTGAAAACGGCAAAATGGGGTATTTCAACATCATGAACAGCTTTACGGGTGGCACATATTTGTGGGCAACCGATGTGTATGTACGCTCGACAGGATATCTGTCATGGACTGCAGATAATGTTTCAGACTCCATTCCGTTTGCTTTTGACACATGGACAAAAATTGGCTATACCATTGACCTCAACAACGATACTGCCTTTATGTATGTTGATGACTCTTTGGTCAACAGCTGGAAATTCAGCAAAGGAACACTGGGAACTGGTACCACGCTGAAACTGGCAGCTATGGATTTCTATGGCGCAGCCGAAGATCTGCAGCCCGGTTACTACATTGATGATTTTTCATTTGCAATAAACACAACAGGTATTGTTGAAAATGAAAACAATGTATCGCTCTATCCAAATCCAGCTACCAATGCCATTACCATCGAAGGACAAGCCAACAACCGCTTCGAGATTTTCAATACAGGCGGTCAGATGCTACTGTCAGGAATACTGAATAATAATTCTGAAACCATTGACATAAGCACTCTGAACGCAGGTTGTTATTTTATACGCTGCATCGGAAATGATGTAACTGTAAATCAATTTATTGTTGAATAAAGACTTTTCAAATTAAAGCAAAGCCACTCTTCGGTGTGGCTTTTTTGTTTTTATTGACCGTGAATAAAAAATATATTATAATTTTATCGCTCAAAAACCCACAAACCATGAAACAAATTTTTCTATCCTTTGCATTATTTATTATCTGTGCTGTTACTTTGCAGGCACAGGTAATCATCAGTCAGAACTTTGATGCTCTGACAGCCGGTGCCGGAACCTACGCAGCACAACAACTCGGCGCTCCATGGACGACCTGGAGTGGCACAACCGGAAATGCCGAAGACCCTGCTGTAATGACCACTCAGGCCGCCAGCGCTCCAAATTCGGTGTATATTGCCACTACCAGCAACGACTTTGTATGTCATTTGAGTGACAAAACTACTGGCCGTTACAAACTGAATTTTCAGATTTTTGTTGAAGCCGGAAAAATCGGATACTTCAACATTCTGAATGATTTTGCTGGAAGCAGCAGTATCTGGGCTATGCAGGCCTATTTCAAATCAAATGGTTATTGTGTTGTTGATGCCGGTGCTGCTTCGGCAGACTCGCTGCCCTACACCACCAATGCATGGCATGAAGTTCTTTTTATTATTGATGTTGATGATGACTTTGCCACCATGTACCTGAACGGAACTGAACTGGTCAGCTGGGTTTTCAGCGGCGGCTCATTTGGTGACGGCACAACCCACAAACTGGATGCAGTGAATTTCTACGGTTGGTCCGACGATCTGCAACCCGGTTATTACATCGATGATTTCAATTTTGAGCAGGTAACTGTTCCCGAAGCCCCGATGAATCTGACTGCAGCTGTCACCGGTTCGGATGTAGCTCTGGCATGGACAGCTCCAACCAGTTCACCAGACTCATACACTATTTTAAGGAATAACACTGTTCTTGCTTCAGGAATCACAACACTGACCTATGCTGACAACAATCTCTATCCACAGGATTATAATTATGTTGCAAAAGCTCATTACAACAACCTTGGTTATTCTCATTCATCCAACGACACTACCATTACCATTGCCGGTGGTATTACCCGCAACAATGTTCTCTTTGAAGCAACAACCAGCACCTATTGCACATACTGTCCGGGCGTTGCACTTGCAATGGAAGAATTTGTTGCCAATGGAAAAAATGTTGTAATTGTCGAATATCACAACGATTGGCAGGGTCCAGACACCTATGTAAGCACAGCAAGTCAGGCACGTGCAGTTGCATATGGCAGCGCAGGAATTGCTACCGGCAACCCGACAACCATTGCCGACGGAGACCTCTATCTGGTAGGAGGAAATCACACCATCAGTCTTTATCCGAATTTGCTGCCCATGTACGATGCCCGTATTGCGCGTAATGCCATTCATGATATTGACCTCTCTGTTGTAAAAACCGGTGTTGATACCTACGAGGCCACTATTATTGTTGAACAGATCAGCTCGTATTATCCAGGCAATCTTTATTTACGCACTGCTCTTACGGAATCCAACATCGCCTTCCCATGGCAGGGTCAGACTGAACTTCACTGGGTTTGCCGCGACATGTATCCGAATGCTACCGGAACAGCCCTTGATTTCTCTTCAGTATCAACACAGACTTACACAACAACATTCTCAACAACTGGTTACGTTGCCGACAACTGCGAATTTGCTGCATGGGTGCAGCTTGGCGCCACCGGGGATGTTACACAGGCCATAAAAGTTGACCTCTCAACAGTTATCGGAATTGAAGAAACGAATAACTCTTTATGGAGCATTTATCCCAATCCCGCTAATGACCAGATTACTATTGCAGGCATCGAAAAAGCTCAATACGAAATCGTAAACATCCAGGGCCAGGTTGTTTTATCAGGTACCATTGAAAACAATACTGAAACCATCAACACCAGCAACCTGAATCAGGGTAGCTACTTCGTCCGCATCGTTGGCGAAGATGTTATGGTAAAGTCATTTGTGATTGAATAAAACATTTCTCCTCTTTGATAAAAAGCCATCCCCCGGGGTGGCTTTTTTAATTAATCCATCTCACCCGAAAGCAGCACGTCTACTTTGTTTTAATCGTACTACCTGATTTGCAAAAATTCAGCTGCAATATTTTGTATCTTTGTAAAACAAAAGAATAGCAATGACAACCGTTGAATTAAAGAAACTCCTGATTCAAAGAATTGCTGAGATAAATGATGTTTCATTTCTCAAGGCCGTAAAAACAATTCTTGAATCAAAAACAAACACAGAAATTCTTTTACTCACACCTGAGCAAAAAAAAGAAATCTTGGAGTCGAAAAAAAACATTGAACAAGGGCTTATTATTGATAATGATAGTCTTGACAAAGAAGTTGCAAAATGGGCAAACGCAAGATAATCTGGTCAGACAGAGCAAAGAAAAAACTCTTTGAAATATTGGAGTTTTACGAACAAAGAAACCAAAATAAAACATACTCTATCAAACTATACCAAAGATTTAAAAAAGAATTATCTGTTCTTCCCAAATATCCTGATATTGGCATTAAGACGGAAATTGAATCGGTGCGGGGCTTAATTGTAGACGATTTCATACTTTTCTACGAACCTGACAAAGAAAAGATCATTGTACATACAATTTGGGACTGCCGGCAAAATCCCGATGATTTGAAAATTCAACAGTAATAATTAAATTCACACTTGTCCTAAAAATCAAAAAAGTCAATCACCAAATTCATCAACAAAAACTCAACAAAATGGCACTACTGATTCTGTTAATTGTTGCATGGATCGTGATTATTGGTTATGAAGCAAAAAATACTGGGGTCAATGCATTTCTTTGGATTGCAACAGCGATTATTTCATATGCGGCTTTTTCAGTAACTGCATTCTTTGTTTTTATAAGCTTTTCACCTTGTAATCCGGAAGAATGTAAACCAGTGTTGTATGGGATGCTTGCCGGCAACATAATGCCTTTATCTATAGCTGTATATTTATTTTTCAAAAAACCCAACAACAAATAAAACCTTTCCTGGATAGTAGTGGGAGTAAATAACAATTAAAGAAACTAATAATTTGTCAGGTTTCAATTTACATCACCCCACCTCCATCTCACCCGAAAGCAGCACGAATTCTTTGTTTCGGTCGTATACCACGGCGAACTGGCC
>DAOPKE010000032.1:0-6563 GCA_035390965.1 Bacteroidales bacterium
CGCTTATATTTGCATCGCATCACTAAGAAAAAAACAAGTTTTTAGAGGTGCCCTTTTGAAAACTGAAAAAACAAGCACATACATCAAACAATGACTACAGGGATCATCATAACACTATGCGTTCTTATTCTTATCTCCTATGTATTTGATCTGACTTCATCAAAAACAAGAATTCCCTCTGTCATACTTTTGTTGCTGATTGGATGGCTGCTTCAGTTATTTGCTGTTCAGTTCGGCATCAATGTTCCTGATCTGAGCGAAGCGCTGCCGGTAGTAGGAACCATAGGACTGATTCTGATTGTACTTGAAGGATCGATGGATCTGGAGCTCGACAAATCAAAAAAACGGGTGGTTTTAAATTCAGTTTTCATGGCTCTGATTCCCATGCTGATTCTGGGCACAGGTCTCGCTTTTATTGTTCAGGAAGTTGCTGATGTTTCATTCCGGACAGCTTTGATCAATGTAATTCCGCTATGTGTTATCAGCAGCGCCATTGCGATACCAAGTGCACAATCGCTTTGCAAATCAAACCGCGAACTCGTTACTTATGAATCCAGTCTTTCCGATATTTTTGGGGTTGTACTTTTCAATTTCATTGCACTGAACGAAAGCTTTGGATGGAACACCTTCGGCAACTTTTTCCTTCAAATACTCATCACATTGGTCATTTCTTTTGCAGGCATTATAGGTCTTTCAGTGCTGCTGCACTCCATAACGCACCATGTAAAATTTGTACCCATCATCATGTTGCTCATTTTGCTGTATGCCATCACCAAAGTCCTTCATTTGCCAGGACTGATTTTCATCATGCTCTTTGGAATTTTTCTCGCCAATCTTCAGTTGCTGCACAAAGTAAAATGGGTAAAAGTTTTTCATGTCGAATCGTTGAAAAAAGAATACCTGCGGTTTAAAGAAATTGTCGGCGAAGGATCTTTCCTGATCCGCACCTTGTTTTTTCTTCTTTTCGGGTTCATGATCAAGACCGAAGAATTGCTAAATATTCAAAGTCTCCCCTGGGCTCTGGCTATTACTGCGGGCATTTTTATCATCCGATTTGCATTTCTTAAATTATTGCGGATCAAAGAGATTACTTTTCTATATATAGCACCACGCGGGCTGATAACAATTTTATTATTTTTATCGATAGCAGAAAGCGATAAAATAGCACTAATTAACACATCTCTTGTTATTCAGATTGTTATATCCACTGCCCTTATTATGATGTTTGGGCTCATGACCAACAAAAAAGTCAAATCACCAGACATTCCGGCCGAAAGCGCCAGCGAGCCAATACACGAAGAGCCCCAAAACGGCGCAATACAATAATCCGGCGCAATTCAAGTTATTTTGCTAATTTTGCTGGCTTAATATGAATAAGGTGACCATACTTCAACTCCAACAACTTTTGTCGAAAACTGTTCTCGTTGCAATGATTGTTTCAGGCATCATACTTACAGGATGCAATGCCGATGAACAGCTGGGACTCGACATTCAGCCACCAGGCGACGAACTCAACGCAGTAAAATCCGACACGTTTTCAATCACGGCATATACACGCCAAGCCGACAGTGTGCGCACCGATGAAACTGCAATAAGTCTGGCCGGCTATTATACCGATCCGGTTTTCGGTTCACTCCGTGCTTCTTTTTGTTCACAACTACGCCTATCCGGCACCGATGTCAATTTTGGAAACAATGTAGTAATAGATTCCGTTATCTTACATCTGGAATATTACAACATATACGGCAACAACAAAGAAAACAACAGAATGACATTTAACGTGTACGAACTGGCCAATGCCATTTATGTTGACAGCACGTATTATTCATTTTCGCCCATTGCCAGCGGTCGAAAACTTGGAAGCATTTCATTTCTGCCAAACAACGAAGACAGCATATATATCAATGGTAAAAGACTGGGGCCGCAACTACGCATTCCGCTTGACAAAAATCTGGGTAAACGCATCGTTGAGGCATCTTCTATGGGATATCTGGCTTCCAACGTCCTTTTTGAAGATTTTTTTCATGGAATCAGCGTTGTTCCGACAGCAGAAAACCCAAACGGCTCCATCATCTCTTTCGATGTTTTATCGGCCAATTCAGGACTTACCGTTTATTATCACAACGACAGCGACACCCTGAGTTATAAATTCAATATATCTACAACCAGTGCGAGATACAGCAGTTTCAACCATTTTTCATTTAATGGTGCGCATCCCGATTTGCTGGGACAGGTAAACGGCGACACCGCTCTGGGTCAACAAAAATTATATCTGCAGCCATTGGGAGGAACTGAAATATTGCTCAATTTTCCTGACATTCAATCACTGTCAGACAATGTTTTTTCTGTTGTCATCAACCGCGCCGAACTTTTTATTCCCGCCGATCTGAGCGACATAAGCAATGAAACCTATCCGCGGCCGGTAAAACTCACATTGGTTGAACTGGATGAAAACGGCGACTATGCTTATCTGAGCGATTATACAATAAATTCCGAAACCTACGGTGGAAGTTTTGATGAAAATCTTGGCTGCTACCGTTTTGTTATTACACGACATATGCAAGACATCATCACAGGAGGAGAAACGTCTTATGGATATGTTTTGATGGTGAGCGGAACATCGATATATGGCAACCGCGTAATACTGAATGGTCCGGAAAGCACAAATCCGATGCGACTTGAATTAACGTACACTCTTATTGAATAAGTTTAAAAATTATCTGTTATGTGTGGAATTGTTGGTTATCTGGGGCCACGTCAGGCCTATCCTATTTTGATTAATGGACTTCATCGTCTTGAATACCGTGGCTACGACAGTGCTGGAGTTGCCTTACTCAACGGAGATTTGCGTGTTTACAAAAGCATGGGGAAAGTGCGGGATCTCGAAGAACTTGTCAAAGATAAAAACCTGAGCGGAACCATCGGCATTGCCCACACGCGCTGGGCTACACACGGAGAACCTAATCATGTAAATGCGCATCCGCATATTTCTCCTTCAGGAAAAATGGCCATGATTCACAATGGAATTATTGAGAATTATGCCATCCTGAAAGAAGAGCTTATCAACCGCGGTTACAAATTCAAAAGCAGCACCGACACCGAAGTGCTCATTCATCTGATCGAAGATATTCAAATCAACGAAAAAACAAGTCTTGTCGAAGCTGTACAGATAGCGCTCAGCCAGGTAATCGGTGCATATGCCATCGTAATCACCTCGCAGGATGATCCCGACTTGCTGATTGCTGCAAAAAAAGGAAGTCCCATGGTGATTGGTATCGGCTCTGATGAGTTTTTTATCGCCTCCGATGCCACTCCCATTGTTGAATACACCAAAAATGTAGTGTATCTCGAAGATGAAGAAATTGCCATTCTGGAACGTGGTCAGGAACTGAAAATCAAGACCATTAAAAATATCGATAAAACGCCATACGTTCAAAAGCTGGAGCTTAATCTGGGAGCCATCGAAAAAGGAGGATATCCGCATTTTATGCTGAAGGAGATTCACGAACAGCCCAATTCCATCCGCGATAGTATGCGTGGACGTTTGTCGGCTGACCAGGGTATTATTTCACTGGGCGGAATTGTCGATTATGAACAGAAACTCTGCAATGCCAAACGCATTATCATTGTGGCCTGCGGGACCTCGTGGCATGCCGGTCTGGTGGGCGAATACCTGATAGAAGATCTGGCCCGCATCAATGTTGAAGTTGAATACGCTTCGGAATTCCGTTACCGCAATCCGGTGATTACCGAAGATGATATCATCATTGCCATCAGTCAGTCGGGTGAAACCGCCGATACGCTGGCCGCCATTAAATTAGCCAAATCGAAAGGCGCTACCATCCTTGGAATCTGCAATGTGGTCGGTTCCACCATTGCCCGCGCTACCGACGCTGGAAGCTATACCCACGCCGGACCCGAAATCGGAGTGGCATCCACCAAGGCATTCACAGCTCAGGTGACCATTCTTACCATGCTGGCCCTGATGCTTGGACACCTCCGCGGCACCATCAGCAAATCGAAATACAATCAGTATATTCACGAGCTGGACCGTATTCCGGAAAAAGCAAAAATCACCCTCGAAAAAGCACACGGCATCATCGAAAAAATTGCCGAACAATACAAAGATGTTCGCAACTTCCTGTATCTGGGACGTGGCTACAACTTTCCGGTAGCCATGGAAGGAGCACTGAAACTGAAAGAGATCAGCTATATCCACGCCGAGGGCTATCCTGCTGCCGAAATGAAACATGGCCCCATTGCACTCATCGACGAAAAAATGCCGGTGGTTGTCATTGCAACCAACAAAGGAACATACGACAAAGTAGTGTCCAATATTCAGGAAGTGAAAGCCCGCGCCGGAAAAATCATTTCGGTTGTTACCGAAGGCGATACAGCCGTGAAGGAAATGAGCGACTATGTGATGGAAATACCGGAAACCGAAGAATTTCTGGTTCCGCTGCTGGCTACCATTCCGTTGCAGCTGCTGGCCTATCATATCGCAGTGCTCAGAGGTTGCAATGTTGATCAGCCACGTAATCTCGCCAAATCGGTCACAGTTGAGTAGCTCGCAGAGAAATTTGCCACGGAGGCACCAAGACACGAAAAATTTCTTCGACGATGAAGCCTTATTCTATGAGTCGCGCAGAGCTCGCAGTGCCGCAGAGAAATTTGCCACGGAGGCACCAAGAATATTAAACATGGAACCTGTCTGCAATTTTAACTGCAACAGGCAGTCAGGCAGGCAAGGAAGTTTGAAGTAAGAAGTAAATCCCGATTAAAGTACCGTTCACCATTCTCACTTCCTTATTCAAGATTCAGTGTTCATGAGGTGCCGGGATCTTCCCGAAAACCAACGACGCAACAACTTCGGCGCTTTGCTTGTCCGCGAATGAACACGAAGTAATCATCTTCCCTCAGCATGTCTCTTATGAACGCTAACCCGCCAGCATAAGTCACTGGCGTGACATGATGGGCGGCCAAGTGTGAATCCGCCTTCACCTGTCTGCAACAGGCAGGCCTGCGGTGAAGACTGATTCAGTGGGTCGCCCTGAAATCTCGCGCAGAGAGCGCAGAAGACTTGGTTTGTTTATGCCCTTTGACCCTAAATCACTGAACGAAATAAGAAATCTGCATAAAGATTATTGCCTGATTCTAATCTATCAGACTGAGCAATATATATTCCAGTTCCCTGCGGGCACTGATAGCCTTTTCGATACCGAGGCTGCAGAGGTGAACTGCTTTTCGGTCTTTTCAATTGTTGAAATCTAACTCTACAAGCTCTTTCAGTGTTTCGAAATATCCATCCTGCATTGCAAGCAATGTCTGAAGTTCCAGTTGTTTTTTGTCGATTGTTTCCATTATCATACGAATTGCAAAACAAATGTATTGAACGAATGTTATTTCATGAAGAATTTGGTGTTATCAATACAATAACAAGAGACTGTCTGAAAACAGCTCCTTCGTCGCTTGCGAAAGTTTATTCCACTACGGAAGTGGAATGGTATTCTTGCCTGCAGCACCAAATTCAGACAGATTCTAAAAAAACTAAAATAAAATTGCTTTTGTGTTGAAAATTTTTTAATCTCACATATTTAATTTTTTCTCTGCAAGATATCTTGATTTATATACTAAATATGAATATTACTCACATTCTACAACGTAAATAATCTACATTTTTATATGTTTAATTTCCTATTATTAGTAAATTGCGACCAAATTCTATCTGTACGGATTAAACTTTTAGCCAATGGTCTAATCTTACAGAAAATTTAGAAAACTTAATTCGGGGGAATTAATGGGGGAAATATCTGTCGACAAACAATCCTGCAACATCTTGCTTGCCAGCCAATATGGCCTCAGCAAGCGCCTTGTTTTTTTAAACAGAATTGCATCCTTTTTATTCCCGATTGAAATAAAAAAAACGAACATGCAACCCAAAATCTTAACCATCTTAATTTTATTCCTCAGTCTGAATGTCTTCGGGCAAAACAACTCGACACAAGACACAAAAACCATTAACGGATTTATTGTCCCTGTTGATTTGCTCGACCCGGCCTATCCGATAATGAAAAATACCGGCGACCCAGTTAAAGATGCTGAAGATTTTCGTCTTGCATTAAGGATTTACTCAAAAAATCTTGACCGTTTCCCTGTTTATAAAAACAGCGGAGATGAGGCAAAAGACGAAGCCGCTTACGATGAAGCATGCAAAACTTTTTTTGCCAGACACCCCTACTTTCCACAACCCATCAATACCAATAACCCACGTTTGGATGAACAGAATTTCGACCGATGGTACAAAGCATACCTGAAATTCTATCCCGAAAAAGCAAAAAGAGTTGCTGTTATTGAGGAAGGAGGTGTGAAATGAGAAGTATTTTGACATTTGTTTTCAGCGTGTTTTCATTGTATTTGTTTTCACAGACAACAACATTTACAACAAGCGGAACATGGACATGCCCTGCCGGGGTGACCTCTGTTACTGTTGAATGCTGGGGCGGCGGCGGTGGTGGGGGTGGAACAAAAAACGATTACAAATATGGCGGTGGCGCTGGTGCTGG
>DAOPKE010000032.1:6663-27615 GCA_035390965.1 Bacteroidales bacterium
TGGTGCTGGATCAACCGGTGCTGGAGGAAATGCATCTGGAACTACGGCAGGATCTGGGACAACAATTGATGGAGGTAACGGAGCATCTGGATCCACAACAGAATCAGATGGTTCATCAGGTTTTACATATGGCGGGGGTGGTAGTGGTGCCTTTGTACCAGACAATACAAATCATACAGGAGGGGCCGGAGCAAAAGGATTGGTTAAGATAACCCCGGTGTATGCAGCACCGGCAAACGACCTTTGTGCCAATGCTGTTTCGCTGCCTTGTGCAACGACCAATCTGGCAGGAACTACGGTTGGATGTGTGGCAGAAACTTCTCCTGGCGGCTGTGGTTCCCAATATGGTGTATGGTATAAGTTTACCGGAGATGGTCAGCAAACCACCATTTCATGCACTGCAACCAGCAGCTGGGATCACGAAATTGACATTTTCAGCGGAACCTGCGGGACTTTAACAACAGTAAGCTGCGTTGACGGAGCTTTATCAGCAGGAACAGAATCATATACCTTTACAACAGTAAATGGTACTACATACTATGTTTATGTTTGCCAATATTCAACAAGCTCCACGGTAACAGGACCTTTCACTATTTCCAGAACCTGCACTGCTGCAGGAGCAGCTTGTATACCGAACACAGTAATTGCATCTTTGCCTTATTCACAAACGGGAATGACAACCAACGGAGCCGGAGATGATTTCAGCAGTTCAGATGCATGCGGTAGCAGCTACATGAATGGTGACGACTATACTTTTTCATACACACCAGCAGCAAACCAATGCATTTCTGTTACACTCACCAATACTGATACATGGGTAGGCGTTTTTGTTACCCAGGGTTGTCCGCAGGGAGGAACGTGTGTTGCAAGTACCACCAGTTCGACAGGAAATCCGAGTTTAAGCTTTGTCTCATTAACAGGAGGTGTTACCTATTTTATTACGATTTCAACATACCCCTCACCTCAATTCACCCCGTTTGACATATCGATTCAAAGCATTACCTGCCCGACACCCCCTGCAAATGATGATTGTAGTGGGGCAGTTTCATTGACATCTAACCAATACTCATGCACCAGCTTTGCAAGCGGCACTGTTGTCGGAGCCACCGGATCTTCTCAAGGAAACACCTGCTCTTCAACATATGACGATGATGATGTCTGGTTTTCATTTGTTGCCAGTAGCACAGCTCATCAAATTTTAATATCAAATATTACAGGTTCATACACGTCGATGTATTTTGCTGTGTATTCCGGCACATGCCCTACTCTCACTGAAGTTGATTGTTTTTATGATGAATCTGGAACTGTAACAGGTTTAACAATTGGTCATACATATTATGTAAGAGTTTATACTGCAACAGCAACTCCGCTTCAAACAACAACATTTGATATTTGTGTTACAAAATTATGTAATGCACCAACTTCTATTATTACTTCTGTTTCACCGGTTGGGCCAATTACATCAGCAACTTCTGTGACATTTGACGTGGATTCTCATACTGGAGGAGCTTGTGATGGCAGTTGGGAATACCAATGGGAAACTACATCTGGAACAGTCTTACAAGCATGGAGTACTACATCAGCATATACAGCCACAATCAGTTCAACCCAAAATCTTCGTGTAATGATGCGTTGCAGCAGCTGCCCAACCAGCACCAACTCAGGTACAGCCAGCATTATGTTTGTCAATCCGATGACAAACAATGAGTGCAGTACTGCTGTTTCCTTACCCGTTGGAACCAGTTGCAATTATGAAACATATACACTCGATGACGGACCGCATGCCGCTACAGCTTCATCCAACGATCAGCCAACCTGCACTGCCTACGATGCAAGCCCTGATGTTTGGTTTAGTTTTACAGTTCCGGCTTCAGGAAATTATGTTGTAGATGTCAGTGGTGGCACCGGAATGGATGAAGTTTTCTGTTTGTATTCTGGCACTGACTGTAATTCCTTGACTTTTCTCACATCTCCTGGTTGTGTTGATTATCCACCAACAGGAACTTTATCAGGAACTCCCGGTGAAACCATTTGGGTCAGAGTTTGGGAATACTATGGGGATAATTTTGGCAATTTTGATATATGTGTCAAAGAAATTACAGCTGCGACATTCACTTCTGGACAAGATTGTGAGTTGGGATATACAGTATGCAGCGATCAGGAATTTACAGGCAATTCAAGTGGCGGAGGAGTTGAAGAACTGGATGCAACAAACCAGGGCTGCATGTCAACCGAACACGAATCTTCGTGGTACCTGTTCAGCCCGCAATCGGCAGGCACTATTGAACTTGCCATTACGCCTGATGTCTGGGCCGACGATTACGATTTTGCCATCTGGGGTCCATATCCAGAAGGATCAATGGCTTCCGATGTCTGCCCGCCAACCGGTGAACCGCTTCGCTGTTCATGGTCGGCCGCTGACGGAACAACCGGACTAATTGATTCCGCTGCTGTTACTGATGACACAGAAGATGCCGGCGGAGATAAATGGGTCAATGAAATCGTTGTTACTCCTTCCGATGTAAACAGTGTTTATGTTCTTTTACTTGACAACTTTACAACAAGTTCAGAGCCATTTACGCTCAACTGGACTCTGACCGATGTAATTCTTGACTGCACAGTGCTTCCGGTTATTCTTCTGAATGCCTATGCGGAATGTTCAACTGACGGCGTATTACTGTCCTGGACAACCGTAAGTGAAACCAATAACAGTCAGTTCATCATTCTCAGAGATGATGGATCCGGAGATTATATTGAAATCGGAAGAGTATCAGGTGCAGGCAACTCAAACATGAAACAGTTTTACACTTTTTCTGATCATTTTAAAGGAGAAGGCACTGTTTACTACCGTTTAGATCAGATTGACTTTGATGGCAAACAAACTACCTTAAAAACCATGACTGTTGATTGTTATCATTTGTCCGGTTTTAATATCAACAGCGCTAGTTTAGATGCAAATGCAGGTAATCTGGAAATCAACTTTGAAGGTTTCGCCAATCAGGAGTATCAACTTAACCTTATGGACCTTTCAGGAAAAGTGATTTTCAGCGATTCATTCATTGCTGCCAATGATGGTAAAAACCAGGCTGTGTCTTATTTCAAACCGGTTGCACAGGGCGTTTATGTGGTTTCGCTGACCAATAAATCAGGAATTACCAAATTTTCCAAGGTTTCACCAAGATAAGACAGATTCAATTCCTTATAAAAAACACCCCGTCTCCCAAAAAGGCGGGGTTTTTTTTCATATCCCAAACTTCCTCCTATCCAGCAATATCGCGCCGTCTTCATAGATGCGCACTTCATAATCGCCGGAAGGGTAATCTGAAACATCGAGATCAAGGGTGAAGGTGTATCTGCCAATGCCATGAATGGCAGGCTCCATCAGCGTTTTGATCAGTCTGCCATTATTATCAGTCAGTATGATTGTAATTGGGCAATTGTACCGCACATAATAATGAATGTCGCCACGGATGCGGGTTACAGCACCAGTAAAAACCACGGTTGAATCTTGTTTGTATTGAACAGTCGTCCAGGGCATTTCCTTGTCAGTCAGGTCGCACAGTATTTTTCGCAAAGCTATTGTCTGTTCCCGGCTACCGCAATCGACACCGGCGATATCGTGACCATTTGAAATACCCCAAACTGCGTGTTGCACTGCTCCATCTGGAAAACTGTTCCTGTCAATGAATGAAGCCAGTTTTACCCATGGCTCCGGGGCAACAAAACCAACGTCGTACCCCATATCATAAATCGGTGAAGAATTACTGCTTTCACAACAAAAACCACGGATTTTAATTTTCGTCTCTGAGTTTGGGGCAATGGTCACATAATACGATTTCACATTGAGCAGGTCCTGACAACGCGCTGTGTCAGCAATAAAGCGGCGTCCGGGTTCCACCAGCACATTCATGGGTTGATTGGTGTTGTTTTTCATCGCGGCTTCAATGAACATCGCCTCCATTGAGCCAATATATCTGGCTGAAAATTCGAAGCTGGAATTTTGGAGGATTGTTCCCAGAGGAGTATATTGAACACCGCTCTGGTTCTGCGAAACAACAGATCCAATCACTGAACAGATCAGAATAAAAAACACAGATATTGATTTCATTTTGGATACATTAATGAGAGTACAACGATTTTTGGAATACAGATATTATATTGTGGCGCAACGCTCTAAACGATTTACAAAAACAGTCGCAAGAGTTGTCACGATTTAATGATTCTTCCCGACAGCTTGTCCGCCCACTGGCGGAATTCCAGGTCAGCAGGTCTGTTTGTCAACCCTTTCTTGCTGGAGTTTACCACGCATTAGGCGGGGCTAAAATGTCGGGAATGTCCGGAAGTTATAGTTTCGCCGCGGCGCGATCCAGAGCAAATGGGCACGCGTCTCCTGCTAGCAGCGTTCAACGTTGACGCGTGACCTGCAATCTATTCCGCCTTCTCCGGCTTATAGCCCGATTTATTCAGAATTTCCTGCGAATTGTTGTTGTTCAGCAATTGTTCAAAAGTGATATCTTTATTTTTTGCCATATAGGCACGAACAATCTGCCAACCGATATAACGTCCGATGCGGGGAGCGCTGGTTTTAGAAAAAGCGCTTGTAAAAGGAGCTTCGCCAATAAATTTATTGATATCGCGCATTTCGGTGGTATGCAAAAGTTTTTTCTCGATAAAAAACCCCCAGACATTGCCTTGATTTTTTTCGGCCCAGTACAGCTGCTGGCCAGAGTATCCAATACGCACTGAATCGGCGCAATCAGGCACAGTCACATCGGTAAAATACAACAACTTCCCTTCAAAAATCATTTTATCAAGCATTGTTTTTCCTGCAGGACTGTGCTTCTCAAGCCAGGCACGACAAATTTCGCTTGCACATTTCACCACCAGAAAATCTTTGGCCATACGGTTGGTAATATATTGAGGAACACCCCACATCTTGTAAATCGGATATTTTTCACCCAAAAAAAGATCAAGTGCAATGACAAGATTATCATCGGCATACTTCACCGGATATTCGATATCTCCACCCGAAACATAAGTATAAACAGTGGGAACTTTCCACAAGGGAAGCAGATATTTAATGCGCCTGAAAGTCATTGTAAGCTCCGATTCAAGCCATGTTAATGATGGATACTGTTTCATCGTTTCGCGATACAACGAAAGAATGGTCGGATCTTTCAGATATTGCTGCAAATAGGCAATATTCACCGGATCATTCAAGTCTTCAGGAGAATAAAAAAATGAATATTTTTTCTGCATCGAAGTCAATCCTTCTTTCAGACTATCAACAGGAATGGCAAACAAATCCTTCTCATAGCGATTAATACTCACTTTGATGAATGAAAGCGAATCAAGTTTGCTCCCAGACACTTCGCGGTCGAATTCCTTCTTATCGCGATCGCATTTACATGATCCCATCATCATCATCGATAATGCCAACCCAATGACTAACAACA
The DNA here is from genome assembly GCA_035390965.1 of Bacteroidales bacterium. Classification (GTDB taxonomy): domain Bacteria; phylum Bacteroidota; class Bacteroidia; order Bacteroidales; family DTU049; genus GWF2-43-63. The sequence continues at coordinate 12,120 of DAOPKE010000032.1, forward strand.
ATCTGAAGGCCGATGCAAAAAATTTTGTTCCATTCATAATTTTACTAACTTTGTGCTACATTGAAATAAAACCCAAAAGTATGAAAAAGATTGTATTGGCTCTGATTCTTTTCGCAGCATTCGCTTTTACATCCAATGCCCAGAATGAAAAATTCTTCCGTTTCGGATTACATGCAAACACAGGATTAACCTGGATGAAACCCGATCAGGATTCACTGGAATATCAGGGCATGAAAATCGGACTTGGCTGGGGTTTTATCGGCGAACTCACTATTGCAGACAATTTTTCTTTTGCCACCGGTTTCGATATAAATTATATGGGCGGCAAACTTCAAAAAATCGGTGTAAATCAGATTTATCCACCCGATACAGCTGCAGTATTTTCCAAACTCACATCGAATTATCGTTTTCAATTTCTCGATATTCCTCTCACACTGAAAATGAAAACAAATGAAATCAATTATATCACTTATTTTGCACGCATCGGCGGCTCCATTGGTATCTGCCTGAATGCCAAAGCTGATGAGGAATACAGCCCACTGAGCGGATCACAAATGCTTTCACTCAACGATCAGAATCTTAAAGAAGAACGCAACTTTTTCCGCGCCAACTTCCTTATCAGCGGAGGTCTTGAATATTCACTCGGCGGAACAACTTCTGCCCTTGCCGAATTATCCTTTGTAAACGGCCTCACCTATCAACTCGAAGATAACAAATCCATTGGCAACTACATCATGCTGAAATTTGGCATCATGTTCTAAAAAAATATTTGTTTACACATCATCCCGGTTCCGAAGAATCGGGATTTTTTTTAAACAGTTTTATCATGAAAATCGCTCTCTGTCAGATAAACACGCATACCGGACATTTCGCATTTAACCGAAAAAAAATCCTGGAATACATTGAAAGGTCAAAACTTGAAAATGCTGATCTGGCGGTGTTTCCGGAACTATGCATATCAGGATATCCAGCACGCGATTTTCTCGACTTTGATGATTACACCAACGCTTGTTTGCGCGAAGCTGACGAAATTGCAAAACAATCCAACAACATTTCTGTGATAACCGGTTGTCCAACTTACAATAAAACCGGCCGCGGCAAAATGCTTTATAACTCAGCGCTGGTAATGCAAAACGGAAAAGTGCAAACAGAGATTCACAAAGCACTGTTGCCCAATTACGACATCTTTGATGAATACCGCTATTTTGAACCAGGTCGCGATTTTTCGTGTGTAACAGTTTCCGGAAAGAAGCTTGCCATCACGGTTTGCGAAGACCTTTGGAACATCGAAGGCAAACATTTATATGTGGCAGATCCAATGGAAATGCTGTCGAAAGAAAATCCCGACATTATCATCAACATTGCTGCATCGCCCTTCAGCAGCGGACAATTCGAAAAACGTCTCGAGGTATTCCGCTATCATACGGCGAAATATAATATACCGGTTGTGTATGTAAACATGACCGGGGCGCAAACCGAGCTCATCTTCGACGGCCGCTCCATGATTGTCTTTCCCGATGGCAGCTATAAAGTTCTGAATGCTTTTGAAGAAGACTTTTTTGTTTTCGACACTGAAATTATTCCTGCAAATAAATCAGAAATTAAAGAAAACAAAATTGCGCTGATACACGATGCGCTCGTGTTTGGCATCCGTGAATATTTTACCAAGCTCGGATTTAAAAAAGCGGTTCTTGGCTTATCGGGTGGCATCGACAGCGCTGTGGTGGCCTGTCTTGCATGCGAAGCACTCGGAAAAGAAAATGTTGACGGATTACTCATGCCTTCTGAATTCAGTTCACAACATTCCATCGACGATGCTGTGAAACTGGCTCAGAATCTTGGAATGCGACACGAAATCGTTCCGATCGGAAAATCGTTTGATGCTGTAAACGAAACACTGAAGCCGGTTTTCAAAGATCTACCGTTCAACATCACCGAAGAAAACATGCAGGCACGTTTACGTGGGTTGCTGCTGATGGCCTGGTCGAATAAATTTGGCAATATTCTGCTGAACACCTCCAACAAAAGCGAAGCAGCAGTGGGCTACGGAACGCTCTACGGCGACATGTGCGGCGGGCTGAGCGTGATTGGCGATCTATACAAAATACAAGTATATGAACTGGCTGCCTACATAAATCGTAAAAAAGAAATCATTCCACAAAATACAATCACCAAGGCACCATCTGCAGAACTGAGGCCAAATCAGAAAGACAGCGATTCACTGCCTGATTACAACATCCTTGATGAAATTTTACGGCTGTATATTGAAGAAATTCAAAGTCCTGCAGACCTGATTGCACGCGGCTTTGACAAAAACCTTGTTGCACGCATCTGCAAAATGGTGAACACCAACGAATACAAGCGCTATCAGTCTCCGCCCGCGCTGAGAGTGTCTTCCAAAGCATTCGGCATAGGCCGGAGAATGCCGTTAGCTGCAAAATATTTGTCGTGATTTTTTTCGTTACACGTGGAATTTATCACGCTGAAAGCGGAAGGAGTTACGCGTTACAGACGTTACAAGCGTGACACGTTACAAAACTCAGATCACGCGTCAGGAGACGCGCGCCCAGACAGATGTTACGTTGTAATCAGGGTAGGCAACTTTGTGCTTCTTCAACCTCTCTGCGTCGTGACTGTGTCACGTTTCACGTGAAGCGACCTGAGTGCGTTGAAGAAATAACATCATTCGACGTAGTTTATCCTGCAGGACGCAGGACTCAGAGTGACAGATGCGGGGCTCAGACTTCGCATGCCGCAAGCATTTACGTCGTCTTTAAACTTTACAACTTTATTACTTTCAACTCGCGAAGCGCAAAGCGCTTTGCACCTACGCCTGCTCCACCGACTTGATTTCCGGCAACACCCGCTGCATAGTAGCTTCCACGCCCTGTTTCAGCGTTTGCAACGCCATCGGGCAACTATGACAGGCACCCTGTAAATGCACGTAAACAACATTATCGTCAGTCAGGCGATCAAATGCAATGTCACCACCATCGGCCTGCAGATAAGGACGTATTTGCTCTATAACGTTTTTCACTTTTTCTTCAAGTTCTTTATTCATACGCGACAAATTTTATTTGTTGGTAATTTCGACAATTTGAGTAGCATCGAGGGTAGCATTACGAATAGCTACGGCCTGAGCGGTATTTTCGGCCATGCTCATAAATGATTTCTGCAAAGGATTGCTTTCATCGCAAACAGCAGGAACGCCACTATCGCCGCTCTGACTCACCGATTCAACCAATGGAATTTCGGCCAGCAGGCGAATATTGTGTTCCTCGGCCAATCGTCTTGCACCTTCTTTGCCAAACAGATAATATTTCTTTTCCGGCATATCAGGCGGGCTGAAAAACGACATATTTTCGACTATTCCCAAAACCGGCACATTTACTTTTTGATCAACAAACATACTGAGTGCTTTGCGGGCGTCTGCCAGAGCCACTTCCTGAGGAGTTGACACGACCACAATTCCAGTAACACTGTAATTCTGAACAAGTGTAAGATGAATATCGCCGGTACCCGGAGGCGTATCAAAAACAAGATAATCCAGTTCACCCCAGTCGGTATCATTCATGATTTGCGTAAAGGCATTTGCGATCATAGGACCGCGCCAGATCAACGCTTTGGATGGGTCGGCAAAAAAGCCCATCGACACCAGCTTTACGCCAAATTTTTCGAATGGGATAATCACTTGTTTGCCCTCTTTTTCAACAACCTGCGGATGCGCATTCTGCAGTCCAAACATCAGAGGGATGCTGGGTCCGTGAATATCGCCATCCACCAGCCCGACTTTTGCGCCGGCACGGGCAAGTCCTGCAGCCAGATTCACGGCAACCGTTGACTTCCCTACTCCACCTTTTCCGGAAACAACAGCAATAATATTTTTAATATTTTTCAGCGCCGGCTTATCTTTGTGAGAAGTCACCTTAGCGGTAAGAGCGACCTCAACCTGAGCATCGGGATAGAGTGCATGAATAGCTGCAATACACTCGTTTTTCATTTTTTCCTTCATCGGACAGGCCGGAGTTGTCAATACAATTGAGAACGATACTTTTGCGTCGCTTACTTCAAGATTGTCAATCATGTTCAGGGTTACAAGATCCTTCTTCAAGTCAGGATCCATCACTGTTTTCAGCGCCCCGAGAATTATTTCCTTTTCCATTTTTTTATTAATTCAATAGTTATGACAAAGGTATGAAATATAAATCAATTGTTTTTGTTTCACCATCAGCAAAAGAATGATAATTAACATGGAATGATAAAGTCAATTTTTTCTACCTTTGTTACTTTATGAAAAAAGACCAGAAAATCATTATAAAAGGCGCACGGGTAAACAATCTGCAAAACATCTCCGTCGAGATTCCTGCTGGCCGCCTCACCTGCATTACAGGATTGTCGGGTTCCGGAAAAAGTTCGCTTGCTTTTGATACACTTTTTGCAGAAGGACAACGCCGTTACGTTGAAAGTCTGAGTGCCTATGCCCGTCAGTTTCTGGGGCGCATGCTCAAACCCGATGTTGATTTTATCGACGGCATTGCCCCCGCTATAGCCATTGAGCAAAAATCATCGACACGCAATCCGCGTTCAACAGTTGGAACTGTTACTGAAATATATGATTATCTCAAACTACTGTATGCCCGCATCGGACGCACTTATTCGCCCATCAGCGGAAAAGAAGTAAAACGTCAGCAGGTAAAAGATGTCATCCATTATCTTCAGAAATTACCGCCCGACACACGCATTTTTCTTCTTACTCCCTATCAGGTCAGAGAAGGATTAACATTGACCGATGCCCTTGCACTCAGCATGCAGCAAGGATATTCGCGCATTCTCTTCAACAGCGAAACCATCAGTATTGAATCCTTTCTTGATGATTTGAAAAAGAAAAAATCCATCAAAAAATCGGACAAATTATTTCTGATGATCGATCGTGCAGTTAGCACAGATGACACCGAAGAAATAGCACAACGCCTGTCTCTCAGCATTGAAGCCGCTTTCACCGAAGGCAACGGAATTTGCATCATTTATACCGATCACGATAAACATTACGAAACATTTTCAAAACGATTCGAAGAAGACGGAATTTCGTTTGAAGAACCTTCGGTCAACCTGTTTTCTTTCAACAACCCATATGGTGCATGCCCGACCTGTGAAGGGTTTGGAACCATTATAGGTATAGACCCCAACCTTGTTATTCCTGATAAAACACTCTCCGTTTACGATGGTGCCATTGCTCCCTGGAAAGGTGAAAAAATGGGTGAATGGCTGATCGATTTTCTCAATGTAGCATGGGAATTCGATTTCCCGGTTCACAAACCGTTTTGCGAACTCAATGATGCACAAAAAAATTTACTGTGGACCGGCAATAAACATTTCGAAGGATTGAATGCATTTTTTAAAATGCTCGAACAAAACCTGTACAAAATTCAATACCGCGTAATGCTATCCCGTTACAAAGGACGAACAACCTGCCCCGATTGCCGCGGAACACGCCTGCGAAACGATGCTTCATATGTAAAAATTCAGGGTCAATCCATTTTAGATCTGGTACTCTTGCCAATCCGGAATCTTGCCGATTTTTTCAACAACCTGAAATTATCAACGTACGAAATGAAGGTTTCATCTCATATCCTGCGCGAAATCAACTTCCGGTTGAAATTTCTCAGCAACACAGGTCTCGAATATCTTACTTTAAACCGTTTATCAAATACCCTTTCAGGCGGTGAAACGCAACGCATCAATCTGGCACGAGCACTCGGAAGCAGTCTGGTCGGATCCATGTACATCCTTGATGAACCCAGCATTGGACTACATCCAGTTGATACGGAAAAACTCATTGAAGTACTTAAAAATCTCCGCGATCTCGGGAATTCAGTGATTGTTGTTGAACACGACGAAGACATTATCCGCGAATCGGATTACATCATAGATATGGGACCAGGAGCTGGCCGCAATGGTGGTTACGTTGTTTTTCAAGGGACAATGAAACAACTGATGCAAAACAAGGAAAGCCATACTGCAAAATATTTCAGAGGTGAAGATCAACTACCTGTCAAACAAAAACCGCTTAAGCCCAGATTTTTTATCGGACTGAAAAATGTTGATCAGAATAATCTCAAAAATATCAGCGTTCAATTTCCGCTGAATGCCATCACTGCGGTAACTGGTGTCAGCGGAAGCGGAAAATCTTCACTTGTAAGACAAGTGTTGTATCCTGCACTTCAAAGACATTTTGGTAATTATTCCGAACAGAGTGGCAGCTTTGGTTCCATTGAAGGAGATATTCACCTGCTTACAGGGGTTGAAATGGTTGACCAAAACCCTATAGGCCGCTCTACGCGCTCAAATCCAGCTACCTACCTGAAAGCATTTGACGAGATCCGCGACCTGTATGCCGCATTGCCACTGTCAAAACAAAGAGGTTATAAACCCGGATTTTTCTCATTCAATGTTGAGGGCGGACGCTGTGAAGTGTGTCAGGGCGAAGGAACCATTACTGTCGAAATGCAATTTATGGCCGATGTCCATCTGGTCTGTGAAGAATGCGGTGGCAAACGCTACAAATCCGATGTTCTTGATGTACAGTTTAATGAAAAAAACATTTCCGATATTCTTGACCTGACTGTTAATGAAGCATTGACATTGTTCAGCAGTCAGATCAATGAAAAATTTGGTTCTCACTGCAAACGTATCTGTGATAAAATTCAACCACTCGCCGATGTCGGCCTCGGATATCTTCAGCTGGGTCAATCCAGCAGCTCCCTCTCAGGTGGCGAGGCACAACGCATCAAGCTGGCCTCATTCCTCTCAAAAGCATTACCCAACGAATCCATTCTTTTCATTTTTGATGAACCTACTACCGGATTGCATTATCACGATATTCAGTATTTTTATCAATCCATCACCCGCCTCATCAATGCCGGTCATTCTGTAGTGCTGGTTGAACACAACATGGAATTGGTTAAATACGCCGATTATATCATCGACCTTGGACCTCATGGTGGTGACCGTGGCGGAGAAGTTCTCTATCAGGGGCCATTGGATGGAATAAAAAAAATAAAAAAATCAGCAACCGCTTCTGCCATATCAAAAAAACTACCTGAATGGGCAAAATGAATTCAATTGGAAAGGCCTTTAAATTCAAGGCACTAAAAGTTTATGCCAGTACCGAATGGGTACTGGATGGGAAAAAATACAGAAAGGTTTTTGAAAATATGGAAACAACCTATCTGTATGCAGAACTTAGCTTCTACAACAAACTCTTTGATGAAGAAGATTGGACTGCAGAAATAAACCTCAAGTGCTTTGCCAAAGAAACCAAAGGAAAAAACAAGGAATTATGCAACATTCAGGAAAAAATAGAAATCAGTAAAGAAAAAAATGAAATCTATTTTCGTCAGGGATGGGGTGCAGAAAAAATCGGTTCGTTCTGGAAACGCGGAGACTATTTCTGGGAAGCATGGATCGACGGAGAAATGGTTGGTACTGCCGATTTTCATGTAGAAGGAGAGGGACTTGTTACGCATGAAAACAATCCGTATTTCAACCTTCAATCCATGCGCGTTTTCGAAGGCGGATGGAATTTTGTGCAAGAAAAAGACCGTGTGTATCTGAAACGTTTTTCAAAAGCCGACACGCGCTATGTCTGGGTTGAAGTAAATATCGAAAACAAAGCAGAAAAACCCTGGTACTGCGAAATATTTCTGTTTTTCTACGATAAGGCACGTCAACTGAAAGGCACCACCAGCATGCTGAATTATGTGAATTCGAGCACCGATGCAAAGCTGAGTTTCGCCACCGGCTGGGGAAACAATACAGGAGGCGACACATACAAACAAGACCTGTACTATGTTGAAGTTGTTTTCATGGAAAACCTGCTGGGCACCATTCCTCTGCACTTCGAAGAAAAAAACGAAGAAGGCGATGTTGAAGTTTTTGCGCCAGGACTTATTCAAAGCAATCTGCAAACAGGTACTGCTGCCAAAAAAGAAAATATTGAAGAAGTACTTGCTGAACTCGATCAGCTCATCGGACTCACTTCGGTAAAAAAACAAATCCGCGAACACATCAGCTATATCGACTTTATCAGTATCCGCAAGGAGAAAGGATTTCAGGATTCCGATAAAATCAGTCTGCACAGCATTTTCACCGGCAATCCCGGTACAGGAAAAACAACTGTTGTCAATCTGCTTGGACGCATCTACAAAGCCATGGGCTTACTATCGAAAGGGCATGTGATTGAAGTCGGACGCGCCGAACTGGTAGCCGAATACATTGGCCAGACGGCACCAAAAGTAAAGAAAAAAATCAGCGAAGCGCGCGGCGGGATTTTGTTTATTGATGAGGCCTACGCGCTGTTCCGAAAAGACGATGAAAAAGATTTCGGCCGCGAAGTAATTGAAATTCTCATCAAGGAAATGTCGGATGGCAAAGGTGATATCGCCATCATGTTTGCAGGTTATCCAACCGAAATGCATGATTTTCTTTTCTCCAATCCCGGCCTGAAAAGCCGCATCAATTATTCGTTCCATTTTGATGATTATCTGCCCGAAGAACTGATGAAAATTGTCAGGCATCATGCGGTGAAAAAGAAATTGATTATTTCTACTGAAGCCGATAAGGAAATGAATGAAGTCATTATTGCAGCATACCGCAACCGCGACCGGACCTTTGGCAACGCCCGCATGGCTTTGTCGCTGGTGGATGAATCAAAGATGAATATGGCCCGCAGACTCATGCTGAAACCCAATGTACGCGACCTGAGCGAAGAAGAACTTTCAACCATTGAAGTGATTGATGTAAAAGAAGTCCATTCAAAAGAAGAAAAGAAAAAACTGAAGCTCGCTGTTGACGAGGGTTTGCTGAATATTGCACTCGACGATCTGAACCGGCTTGTCGGACTCAACACCATCAAAACCGAAATGAATGAGCTGGTAAAACTGGTTCGCTATTACAATGATCTCGGCAAAGATGTGCTGAATAAATTTTCGCTGCACACTGTTTTCACTGGCAATCCCGGCACAGGTAAAACTACGGTAGCCCGCATCATAGGCCAACTATACAAGGCGCTCGGCTTGCTCGAACGCGGCAGTGTGATCGAAGTGGACCGCTCCGAACTGGTGGCCGGCTATGTCGGTCAAACCGCCATCAAAACACAGGCGGTGATTGAAAGCGCCATGGGCGGCGTGTTGTTCATCGACGAGGCCTATGCGCTGACCGACAATGGTGGCAACGATTTCGGCAAGGAAGCCATTGAAGTCATTCTGAAAGAAATGGAAGATCACCGGGGCGAATTTGCGTTGATTGTGGCTGGTTATCCCGGACCGATGAGCAAATTTTTATTGTCGAATCCCGGCCTCAAATCAAGATTTGACCGGTTGCTGAATTTTCCGGATTACACCGAAACCGAGTTGCTCGATATTGCCAGAGGCATGTTTGAAGCCGAAGGATTGCTGATGGATTCCGATGCTGAAAAATATTTTCTGACACTGATTGCCGACATGCTTAAAAAGCGTGATGAATATTTCGGCAATGCGCGTGAGATCAGAAAAATCACCCAAACCGTCATTCGTCACCAGAATCTGCGTCTCGCCTCGATGGAAAGCAAATTACGCACTCCTCAAATGATTGCAACTATCATCCGTGAAGATTTCAACGACATCGAACTACCTACCAGCACACAAAGCGGTGTCCCGATTGGTTTTAAGAGGAGCGAGCAAAACAGCTGAACAAAACCATCATAGGCCTGAGACTGCATTTTCGAAGTCAGCATTGATCCCTTGCATCTTTTTTTCTTAAACAACACTTAACACAGCGTGCTGATTGTTAAAATCGAAAATTGTTATATATTTGCCTTATTAACATAATTCACCATGGAACAACAACCCAACAACCATCAAAACCCGAATCAACAACAAAACAATTATCAACCTCAGCAACCCCAGATGACCTGGGAGGGAATCATCAATGACCATATTGCCAAAACCCGTGGCTGGATGATGTTTATGGGCGTATTCATGATTGTTTATGCGGCACTGGCAACAATCATGTCTTTGGGAATAGGAATCGTCTTTGCCTGGATTCCGTTTATTCTTGGGTTATTCCTTATTAATGGTGCAAACCGCGCCAAATCATTCCTGATGACCGGTTCACAAGCCGATCTGGCCGACTATCACAAACAAATGAAAAACTTTTTCCTCACCAACGGAATCCTGATGATTGTCAGCATCGGACTGATGATTATTTTGATTCTGGTTGCCATTACAGTTGGCATCAACACCAGCAATATGAATTTTTCCAAAGGTTTCAATTTCTGACAAATACTAACTCACCTAAAAACCCAAACCTATGATTCAATTATCTACCGGAACCATTGTTTTTTACCTGGTAATCATGATTTTCCTGGTAATCATTCCAATGTGGAAAATTTTCACCAAAGCCGGTCAACCCGGATGGGCATGTCTTGTGCCAATTTACAATGTTTATGTCATGACACTGATTGCAAAAAAACCAGCATGGTGGATGGTCATGATTCTTATTGTTCCCATCGCCAACATTATTTTCGGCATCATGCTGCTGCATGCCATTGTTACAAACTTCGGGAAAGGTGCAGGATTTACACTTGGTGTGATTTTCCTGTCAATCATCTTCATCCCGATTCTGGGTTATGGAAGTGCACAGTACAATCCTCCGGTAGCTCCGGCTCAGCCGACGATGTAATTCTTTTAAAAAACTGCCTCACAAAGGCAGTTTTTTTTTTGATTTTTTTATTTAGCTTTGATGTCAAATTTAACCACCATGGCCATGAAATTCAAACCTTCGGTTTATATGATTATCCTCTTTGTGCTCACTTCGCTGGCCACCATTGCAGGATTATATCTAGTTGTTGACTCCATGATTCTGGGCGAGGATGTTAAAAATTCTCTTGCCATGTTGTCAAAAGCAATCACTCCTGCGCAGTATTATGCAGCGGTCGCCATTCTCAGTCTTCTCATTATCATGAAGTGGTTTGGATCATTCATTATGTTTCGTGGCAAACCATGGGGGTTTATACTTTATGTTATCCCCAATCTGATTCTGCTGGCCATGATGACTTATCTGATTATTTACAATTTCAGAACAGAAAACATTTACGCATTCGGCGGCGGAACGCTGGCTTTCATCATTGCCTATCTTGTTGCAATGATCATGATTATCAAAAAAAGAAAAGCGCTCCGGAAAAATATTGCGGGCTGAATCTTTTTGTCTGGAGATATCCCTGCACCGCAGGAGTTCATAAAGTAGAAAGTCCTCAAACTTATAAAGTAGAAAGACACTTCACTATTTTCCGACTTCAAATCAAAAATCAAGAGTCATAAATCGTGAATCATCGTGTCTTCACGTAAAACGTGACAAGTTGTGCCCTTGTGGCGAAATTTCTTGCACAAATCTGAATCATGCTTCATCGTAGATGAAGGGTGATTCAAATCTGCGGAAATCTGCGGACAAAAGGGAGTTGTGCTGCGAAGGTTTTCGAAGAGATCCCGGCACGGTAGCAGAAGCTAAATCGCAACCGGTGACCGGGAACTCAGAGAGTATTGTTTTTGTGATTTAGAGTCTTCGAGGCAAAATTAAAAACGGCGCCCGGAAATCCGGAACGCCGCTTTATTCTGATTCTGTTTTTTGAATTAGTGCTTTCCGCCACAGCCAGTGCCCGAGCCGCTTCCGCTGCCTTTGCAACCACCGGTTTCCGTCTTGCCTGCGCCAGAGCATCCGCTGCCAGAGCCATGTCCGGGGCAACATCCACCCATGGTCTTGGCCTGATAGCCGAGTTTCTGAATGCGCTCAACAATTACATCAGCGCTGGTTTTCTTTGGGCTGAATTTTACTGTCACAACTTTCGTGTCAACATCTGCCACGGCTTCTTTCACTCCTTTGACTGTTGCCAGTTCCGCTTCGATTTTTTCTTTGCAGGAACCGCAATGCAGATTGGTCTGAATTTTAATCTCTTCAACTTTCTTTGGTTTTTCCTTCGTTTCGGTCTGACCAAAAGTAATCATCGGCAATACAAACAGGGCTGCCGCAACCATTGCAAAAATGCGTGTTTTCATTTATCCTCCTTTTTTGTTTAATTTTTCTTTCCTGAATCCATGCGACCTATCGCACAGCTGATGTAGGATTTCACTACACGGCCTGCTGAGTTTTCACCTACCCTCGGATATCCGAGCGTTTTCAGTTTCCTTGCAAACTCTTCGGTACGATCGGTCTGCCCCTCGTAAAAAATGGTGACTTCCGATGATTCATGATTCACCTGAACATCGGCCACGCCATCCATTGAAGAAATGCTCTTCGTGATTGTATTTGCACAACCATGGCATTTCAGATTTTCTATTTCAATTATTGTTTTCATTGTTAGTCTTTTTTATTGAATTTGATTTTCACCCCAGCGTAAATTTTACGTCCCATAACAGGTCCCCAGATAACACTGCTGTCAAAATAGGAACTGTAGGGCTTGTCAGCCGAAATAATCGGATGATGCTGTTTGAAATCCGTGACGTTCTCTGCTCCTGCATAAATTGTCCAATGCTTGAAATTGCGCGCCAGCTGCAGATGTACAACAATATGCTCCGGCGAATATTCATCGAGCTGATACGGAACAGGAAACTCACTGCGATCCGGGAGGCGCGATTTACCAATAAACTGAGCCGTTGCATCGGCCTGCCAGCGTTTCATGTTGCTTGCAAAGGCCAGTGTAACCAGACCTTTATAATTGCTTACAAGTGGCTTCTGCTGCAATTCTCCATCGCGCAAAGATTGCTGAACATCATTGTACCGAAATGCTGTTCGCACTTCAAGATGTCTGAATACCGGATACGAAATTTCGATCTGCGCATTGTGCGAATACGATTTCCCGTTAAGGTTGTAAACATAAACAACCGACGTATCCGATTCCATGTCAATCATCATCTGATGCTGAAAATCGGTTTTAAAATACTCGAACGACACCATCAATTCCTTGCCCAAAACGTCAAAATAGCGGACAAGAGTTGCACCATAATTCAAAGCTTCCTCAAGCTCCGGTTTATTCAGAAATACTATTCCTCGCGACGAAGTCAGCAACGAAATGTTTTCGGGAATCACATAAGGAGAACGGTATCCCAATCCAGCTGAAGCACGAAGTGTTGTTTTCTCATTGAAATGATATTTCATATGCAAGCGGGGAGTGGTGAGAAAACCAAAACGATTGTTATAATCTTCGCGCAAACCAGCCATCACTGTGATCTTTTCAGGCAGTGTGTACGTGTATTGAAAGAAAACACCCGGCACCATTTCTTCGGTATTCCATGAACTGTCATTGAGCTGCTCCGACACATTGTCGTAAATGAAATTGAACCCTGCATCATACTGATGCTTCGTCTCTTTGAAATCGGAATGGAAAATAAAATTCGAATAGAACGATTTCTGAAGTCCGCTGTAGGTCTTGTTTCCAAACAACATGTCCAAATCATGCACGGAAAAAGAATTGATAAAACCGAAACTGGTTCCCGGTTTATTTTTAAAAATATAACCGGTCTTTACAAATGCTTCTCCTCTTCTGTTCGAGATTTCGGATTTCCAGAGTCCTTCCGGAGAAACAACAAAATAAGGGCTGCCTGTAATCTGGCCTCCGGAGCGGGTTTCATCGAGCAGACGAACACCCCATCGCATTTCGAGTCCCTTCGGACTGATGTATTGCCAGAAATTGGCAGCATTGATCTGGCGACCCCGGTTCATATCAACAAAACCATCCATATTGTGGTCGATTTCAGAATTATTGAACGAATAGTGTCCGAGCAAAATGGTGCTTACCTTTTTATTCAGATCGGCAGCAGCATTGATGTTGAATTCATGCCGGCCTGCATCATTGAGATAATAATTGAAGAAAAATTTCTCCTTGGCTTCCGGCTTTTTAAACTCAGCATTGATCTGCCCTGTAATACTCTCGTAGCCGTTGATTACAGCCGATGTTCCTTTCGAAATGGAAATGGAGTTCATCCATGTGCCCGGAATGTATTCAAGCCCAAATGCTGATCCAAGGCCGCGCATGAAAGGAATATTCTCAATCATAAGCTGGCTGTAAACGCCGTTCAGGCCAAGCAGCTGAATCTGTTTTGCACCACTGACGGCGTCGGTATAATTCACATCGACCGAAGCGTTTGTTTCAAAACTTTCCGATAAATTGCAACAGGCTGCACGCTGCAATTCACCACTCCCGACTTGCTGGGTCCACAAGGGATTCAATCTTTCAAGATGCGATGCAGCGTTGGTTTCAAGAATATCAACCTGTTGCAGAATATTGCTTTCGCGCAATACTATCTCGATATTTCCATCACTGAAATCAAAAACAGTATCACTTTCAAAACCAACATAAGACACTATAATCCCAATGCCGGCCGGTGGTTCAGCAATGGAAAAACTACCATCCATTTCACTGACAACTCCTTCCTGTTTGTCAGACCAATACACATTGGCAGCAGGCAGATGCACTTTGTTACCGCTCGGACTCTCGCCATATACCACACCGGAGATCTGTGCATACCCGGACGTCAGCAACATGGTAAACACCATGACTGACAAAAATATTTTTATCATGCAATATTGATTTAGTTGTTACACATCTGTTTGATCAAACAGTGAAACAACAATCAATTTTTAATGCATGATGCTTAATAACCGTGGATTTACCTGACAATTCAGGTGGGGAAGAATAATCGCCGGATAAATAATCCTTTGTAATTTTCATCTCCGGATCAACAAAAACAATCTTAACCGCAGGATTCAGTAACGAAGAAAGATTTGAAATTTCCGGACGTTCCTCTGATTGCGAAACATTATCAACAGTGCGAATAAAAACATGCACATTTTCACAACACGAAGTTTCTTTTTCATCGTGGCCGCAACAAGATGAATTACAGGTGCGGGAATGCTCAGCGTACTCATGTTCACAAGACTCAGGTGACTGAAAAGAAACCATCATTTCACCTGTTGTGTGGCACATATGTTTGAAAATATTAAATCCTCCCGATGAAAAAACCATCAATGGGATAAGGACCAACACAAAACTATTGCGCAATATTTTCATGCCGCAAAGTTACGAAACAAAAACAAAAATCAACTCGTTCAAACAATGTTTCCCGGCTGATATTTATCAGTTTCCTGTTTTTTGATAAATCTGCAGATACTTATGCACATTCTTTGTCAAATCATATCCGTATGCCGACCGAAAACGCAAATCATTTTTATCAAAATTTTTCTCAGCAATACGATTGCAAATATTCATATAATCAGTATCCCTTGTGTATTCTGCAACAAAACCAAAACCATCCTTTTCTATATTTCCGAGATCACCAACGCCAGCATTGCAAATAACCGGAACGCCCATGGCAAGCGACTCGCCAAGCTTTATGGGCGATGATGCCATTTTGCTGAATGCCGGTTTAATAAACAGGATGCTATAATCGGCCAGCGAAAGAACCAG
>DAOPKE010000033.1:0-2575 GCA_035390965.1 Bacteroidales bacterium
TCATCTCTCCATCAAAAACACCATATGTTTTGTGGTTGACCCATTCGCCCAGGTTGATGTAGTGCGCGTTTCCGATTTTCATATCCAGCGGCAGATGGCGGTGGCCAAACACATAAATATCGGCACGCAGCTCTGCGGGCGTGTTTTGAATATACTGTACCAGAAATTCCTTATCGTCGCCGTTGTATTTTTCATCGGCAGCGCCATTGGCAATGCGGCTTTTGCGTGACAGCCAGCGGGCCAGCCCGAAAGAAAAATTCGGATGCAGCCGTGCAAACAACCATTGATTGAAGCGACAGGCAAACATGCGTTTGATAAATTTATATTTTTTATCGCCGGGTCCAAGACCATCGCCATGACCAATTTCAATTGTTTTTCCGTTCACCAAAAAACGCTGTGGCTCGCGGAACAATTTCCATCCGATTTCCTGTTCAAGATAACCAAACATCCACATGTCGTGGTTGCCGGTGAATGCATAAATCTGTATGCCGGAATCGGCCATCTGAGCCAATTTGCCGAGCATACGCACATGCCCGCGCGGAGCCACTTGGCGGTATTCGAACCAAAAGTCGAACAGATCGCCGCAGAGAAATAAATACTGACAATCGGTTTCAATCTGATTCAGCCACTGCACGAAAGCCCGCTCCACATCGCGGCTGGCGGGAATGCCGAGATGAAGGTCCGAAGCAAAATACATTTTTTTGCCGGGACTCAGATCAAGTGCAGTTGCTTTCTGTGGTGTGGATTGTCGAGCCATGTATGCGGATTGATGCGGTCAAAGTTAATAATAAATCGGATTCTCTGCCAGTACTTGTCGGTATTGAGCAACAGCGCTTCTTTGCTGCTTTTGTCGTGCACGAGCGGGAAAGCGATTTCGAAAATTTTCTGTGGTGTGGTAATGAGCAAGCCGCCCTCGAAAATTCCAAAAGGTTTGTTGGCTTTCAGTGGATCAGGCGAAATTCCTGCTGCAGCATAAATGCGGAGCGGTAAATCGAAAGGCATGGATACGCTGCCGGATACCGACAGTGTCCAGCTCCAGCTTTGTCCAACGGGCGAAATGCTGTACAGTCCGCCGGGCCCGGGCATGCCCTGCATGCGGTAAAAAGCATCATACACATTGCGGCCGATGAACCAGCCATCGTAAAAAATATCGGTTTTCCAGCCAGGCATATTGGGGCTGAAGCGGGCATCGTGGTTTTGGGCAAAAACGGAATCGTGGAAAAGATAAACACCTGCAAAAGCGCGAAACGTGAACCAGCGCTTCGGTTCGTAGTTGTAGTCGTATTCGTAATTGGCACTCAGACGGGCAAAATCGCCCCACACATCGGCCTTAACCGAAGTGCTGAATGGCTGCGTGGAATCATACTTTTCAAATGTCCATGCAGCGCGCATTGCATTCAGAATTTTGTGATGTTGTTCGGGAACGTATATTGTTCCGTTGCTGATCCACATCATTTCTTCGGTACCGTTCTGATGATATTTCAGCTCGAGTGTGTGTTGCGCAGGAGCGCTGTCGGAGCCGGTTTCCAGAATTGTCTTTATTCCTGTTTCGAACTGATAATATCGCATTGGATCGCCTTCATAGGAAGGCAGATGAAAACTTTTTCCCTGCAAAAACAATGAAACTGTGCTTGCTGAGCGGTTTTCGAAGTAGCGATTGATTGAAATTCTTCCGGTTCCGGTCAGTGATTTTGTATCGGTGCTGTACATGGGCATCAGCTGATAGCGGAATTTCTTTTTGTCGGTCATTTGGTTTGTAACGTACACACCCGGCATCCAGTGGTCGTTTTCGTTCCATCCCACCAAAGGAAAAACAAATGTTTCACGAAGCGATGAATCATCTTTCAACGTATATAATCGTGGAGTAAAAGACAGATTTTGTGCTGTCAACTCTTCGACTCCTCTCAGAGTGACAGAAACAATCAAAAGCAGTATCAGAGCCGTTTTATATAGGCCTGAAAAGTTTGTATATCTCATTTCCGACAATGTCGATGTTTGAGTTTTTACTGACAATTATTCCTTCACGGTCGAGCAGGAAAAAATAGGGCGTTTTTTCGATGTGATAGAGTTTTGCGATAGGAGAGTCTGTGTATTTCAGATCGCAGATATTGGTCCATTTCATTTTTTCCTTTTCAACGGTGGCAGTCCACATTTCGCGGTCATAATCAAACGATATGGAAACGATGGCCAGCCCTTTCGGTCCGTAGTTTTGTTGATATTGTCTGATGGCGGGCAACTGACGCATACTTTCGGGTGACCATGATGCCCAGAAATGGATCAGAACGACATATCCCTGAAATTCGGATAGTTTGAACTGATTTTCATTTATATCGGGCAATGAAAAATCAGGTGCCACCTTTCCGGTATCGAGCCGGTTTTTGATTTCCTCTTCCTCTTTAATGGCCAGCCGTGTTTTATTGACTTTCATATTGAGGTGCCCGACGTGTTCAAAATCAGGATATTTTGCAGCCAGTTTTTTCGCCAGATTTTCATACACCGAAAAATATTCGAATGGATCAAGCACAGGCTGGCGGCCGAAATACTGATACAGGACAAAAAGACTTCCGAGTGATTC
>DAOPKE010000033.1:2675-25333 GCA_035390965.1 Bacteroidales bacterium
GCACAGGCTGGCGGCCGAAATACTGATACAGGACAAAAAGACTTCCGAGTGATTCCGGGTTTTTATTTACAAGATCAAGTGTGTAATCCGTTTGATTTTTATAAATGATTTTAGCCGTCGAATCGAGCGAATCGCGCACGGCCATTTTGTTTTCAGCGTATTTATTATTTTCCCAGACCAGTGCAAGTGTATCGAGTTTTTTAAATTGTTCGCGTGAAAACGCAAGGTACTGTGCGAGAATTTCAGATGCCGGAGATCCGCTCACAGTGTATGATTCAGCCAATGCATTGATGTCGCCGCTGAGTGTAATGGTCTGTCCGGGTTCGGCAATAACAGTAATGAAGTTATCTTCGGCCGTTGATATTTTCAAAAACAGAGGATTGTCGGTTTCGCGCCGGAAGCGGAAAGTGCCGTCTTCGTCGAGAATGAGGGAATCCGTTCTTTCAATATCTTCGACATGGATGACATCGATGAAAACAACATTGGCACGGCTGTGAATGAAACGACCTTCGATCAGGATTTCGTTTTCAGATGCTGTGTCGCTGTTGCCGCAGGAACTCAGTAATAGTGTTGCCGAGGCAAAAGACGTAAGAGAAAGAAAAATGAAAAGCAGTTTTTTCATGAGTCGGATCATTCAAATTTGAAACTAAAAGGGAGTAAGGCATCAACGCTGTCGAAAATATATCCTTGTCCGTTTTCGCCGATAAGAATTATTCTGAAAGGTTTGTTTTGTCGCATGGTGGATTCGCTCATTACTTGTCTGCAGGCACCGCATGGGTTGGCTATGGTTTTCAGTTTTTTGCCTTTGGTGCGGGCTGTAATGACCAAGGTTTCAATGGCAATATCCGGGAACAATGTTCCGGCTTGAAAAAGGGCAACGCGTTCGGCACACAGACCACTTGGATAAGCCGAGTTTTCCTGATTGCTTCCGATTATAATTTTTCCGTTGGCCAGTTGCAATGCCGCTCCAACATAAAATTCGGAATAGGGTGCATAAGCTGTTTTGGTAGCTTCGATGGCTTTTTCAACAAGTTTCTGATCCTTTTTGTTGAGTTCATCGGTGTTTTGAAAGGATGTAAAACTAATTTTCAGCTCTTGCTTTTTCATTTTCGGATTTGTTTTTATTGGGTAATATGAAAAGAAGAAAACTATTGAATAATGCATAAAAAGTTACACCAACCTGAGTTTCGAGTGTGTCTTCATTAAGCAGAGACAACAAAAATATGAAAATAAATCCAAGATATAACTTATAATCCGGTATTTTGCGAAACAGAAATGGAGCAGCCAAGGAGAAAACGAAAACGAGAAGTCCGGCAAAACCCAGTGCTACAGTGATAGACAGGAACTGATTATGCGATCGGAGACGATATTCTTTTTTTAGTTTTGAATTGTTTTTTTGATATTGTTGTTTGAAAGCGTTGTTTATATCACCTGTTCCGCAGCCAAATGCAGGATGCTGCTGAATGATGGATGCTGCTGTTATCCAGTATTCAAATCGTTGTGTCAGTGAATGCCCGCTCGGGTCGCCGGTCATGTTGTAATAATGCAGTTCCCAGAGAAAACGGTAGATTCGTTTTCGGTAGGGGTCAAAATCCGGAAGAAGATAGTTTGAGTAACCTTGTTCTATGTTTTTGATGTCTTTTTTGCTTAGCTGCATGACTCCGGCACTGTCTTTTGATAAACCCTTGCTGGTCAAATATCTGGTGAGGATATTGATTCTTTCGGCTGATGTGGAATCCGACTCATCAATTTTTAGTTTACTGCGGTTGTTCCATGCGGGTATCATTTCTGGAACTGAGAGGTTGATATACATGTAGTACCCGTTTTCGCTCAACAGACTGATGGTGTCGTGGATGTAATAATTTCCATTGATGGTCTGTTTGGGTAATGTGGAGAAATTTGATTCTTTCGGTTTTGGGAAGCAACTGTTTTTGACATTTAAAAAACCGGTAAGTGCCAGTGTGAAAACTGCAAGCATTATAAGCGGCAAAATGAAGCGCCATTTTCTTTTTCGGATAAAATCATAATATATAAGCGGCAAGGCGAAAAGCAGAAAAACGAGAACAACATACCCTGTAAAAGATTCAAGAATAAAAAGAAAAAACAGTAAAAACGCAATAAGCGGTATTATTGTATAAATGTACCATTTGTATTTCAGGTCGCTGAAGTGGATCAGAATGATTATTGAAAGACAAATGAGAAGCGAAAACCGGATATGGCTCTGACCAATAACAATATGTTTCGTTGTTTCTGGCGACAGGTAATAATTTATCAAACTGACTGCTGAAAGTAAAAAAACATTGAAAGTAAAAAACAGCAGAAGATGAATGGCTGTGTTTTTTTTCAGCGGTCCGGCCGCATAGAATAAAACAGGCAGAGCCAGCATTGGGAGCTTGTTTTGAAGGTCTTTAAATCCGTATTTCATGTCGCTTGTCCATAACATTCCTGCCAAATGTATGACATAGATTGAAATGAGAGACAGAACCAAAGGAGACTGAAAAGCTTCTGTGAGTTTTTTTCTCGATGTTTTATCGCTTAAAACCGCAAAAAGAAGAAAAAACTGAGATACGGAAAGGAGCCATTTAGAAAACACCAAACCCGTTAACATCAGGCCAATGACAACCGGATATTTCCATTGGTGAAATCTGTTGGCTTTTTGTACTTCCATTTGTTATTTGCCTGAAAGAATTTTGTTGTATTGTGCAGGGTCTCTCAGAATTTCAACGGCTTTCTTTACTTCTTTATCCGTACGCAAATCATATATGATTCGTCCTTTTTGATAGTAATATCGCGAAACGATTTCATTGGCAATAACATTGATGATTTCATTGCTGAACAATTCCAGATCGCGTTGTTTGTTGTGTCCCACTTTGGTTTGCAGCCGGCTGATTTCGTCGGTTGAGTGGTCGTAGTACTTGTCTTCTTTCATGGCTTCAATAAGTTCTTCGAGTTTGCGTTCGCTCGATGTTTTGTAATCATATTCGCGACCTTCGAGATAGCTGAGAAACAGTTGATAATCTGCTGCGGAAAACTCAAATTTATCGGGTGAAGGAATACTTGCGTGATCGTGAACATATTGAGTGACAAAATTGAAAACATGGTTTTTTATGATCAGACTAATGGTGATTTCGCTCAGCGAATCTGGCTTCAGATCAATATCTGGCAAGATGCCGCCGGCATCATACACTATCCGGCCATTTTTGGTAGTGAATTTTTGTTTGGCTGAATCTTTAATATGAACGGCTTTACCATTGATTTTTTTCGAGTAGTCGATGGCTTGAATGCAACGTCCGCTTGGGATGTAGTATTTAGCAGTAGTAACTTTGAAACTTGTGTTGTAACTGAGTGGAATTACATTCTGAACAAGACCTTTTCCAAAAGATTTTTGGCCGATGATAACACCGCGGTCAACATCCTGAATAAAACCTGCGACGATTTCGCTGGCCGAAGCGCTGTAACCATCAATGAGAATGGCCAGACGGATGTTTTTATCGCTGGCAGGGTTGAGTGTTTTGTATGATTTGTTGCTGTCGCTGAGTTTGCCTTTGGTCTGAACAACAGTAATTCCTCTGTCAACAAAAATATTTGCAATGTTAACGGCTTCATTGAGCAATCCACCGCCATTTCCGCGCAGATCGAGGATGAGACCTTCCATTTCTGTATTTTCCTTTTTCAGGTCTTCAAATGCTTTTTTCACCTGATTTCCGGCATTCATTGTAAATCCACGTAGTTTGATATATCCCACTTTAGTATCCACCATTCCTGTGTAGGGAATATCGCTGATGGTAATTTCTTTGCGCTGAATGGTGATGGTTTCAGGTTTTTCGTCGAAAGGATGTTTGATTAAAAGATCGACCTTACTTCCAGGTTGTCCTTTTAAAAGATCGCTGACTTCACTGACGGTTTTACCAGCCATGGATTTGCCATTGATTTCAAGAATCTGGTCGCCGGCTTTTAATCCATTTATCTGAGCAGGGAACCCCTCGTAGGGTTCTGTAATGATGATGCGGTTATCCTGTTGTTGAATCAGTGAACCGATGCCACCATACTGGCCTGTAGTCATAAATTTCACATCTTCGATATCAGATTCGGGAAAAAAGACAGTATAAGGGTCGAGCGATTTAAGCATTTCGTCGATGGCAATTTTCATCAGTTCACCAGGTTGCAGATCATCGACATAGTTTTGATTCAGTTCGCGATAGAGTGTGGCGAATATGTCGAGGTTTTTGGAGATTTCGAAATCACTGTTGGTTGATGAGGTCGAAAAGATTCCGACAACAATGAGAAGCGAAATGATAAATTTATTCAGATACTTTTTCATGTTTGCAGGATTTGTAATTTTTTTCAGGAACCGGGTCATAGCCGCTGCCACCCCAGGGATTGCATCGGACAATTCGTTTTATGGTGAGCCAGCCGCCCCGGAAAAAACCATGTTTACGGAGAGCTTCTATGCCATAGGATGAGCATGTTGGAGTGAAACGACATGATGATGGAAGCCAAGGCGAAATGGCTACCTGATAGAATCGGATAAACAACACAAAAAAATTAGCAATCGGTCTTTTCATGGTGTTGTATTAAACGTTCAATGAGTGATTTTATTTTTTGTTCTATGATTGAGTAGGGAAGAATGTCGTTGCTTTGATAATAAAAACCAAGTTGTAGTAAAACGGAATTGTTTATGCATTTTTCGCGCAGCGGTCCGGCATTGAGTCTCCAAGCTTCGCGCATTTGTCTTCGCAGACGGTTTCGGTCAACAGCTTTTTTAATTCTTTTTTTTGGAACTGCAAATAAAATCTGTAATCCACCGCAATCGGCCGGAGTGAAGATAAACCGGCATAAAAAGGGTGTTTCATTGTATAAAGAACCGTGGTGAAACAGCAGTGAAGGTTGGGTGGTTCCTTTTATCCGTTCTTTGCGGGGTAAGGAAAATGGTTTCACAATGACTATTTTTTCTTCTTTGAGGCCTTGATGAATTCATCAATGGCCATGGTCATGCTGGGCGCTGTTGCAGTAGGAGCCGGAATATCGACACGTAATTTAGAGCATTCGGCAGCTTGCAATGTCGTTTTTCCGTAGGTGGCAATCAGTTGCTCCCCCTGAGTGTATTTGGGAAAGTTTTCTTTTAAAGAAGCAATGCCACTTGGGCTGAAAAAACAGATAAGATCAAATGCTTTTACATCAAAATCCTTGAGATTGGCACTTTCGTTTTTGTAAATAACCGCTTTCTGAAAATTTACATTGTTGGCCGTCAGCATTGAATATAATTCTTCATTGGGTGAATCATTGCATGGAAGAACCAGCTTTTCATCCTTGTGCTTTTTTAGTAATGGCAACAGACTGGGATAGGTCGAATCACCATAAAATATTTTTCGTTTGCGAAACTGAATATATTTTTGAAGATAAAAGGCAATCTGATCAGATGTGCAGAAGTATTTCATGTTTTCTGAAATTTCAATCCGCAGGTCTTTGGCCAGAGAAAAATAATAATCAATGGCATTGCGGCTTGTAAAGATAATTCCAGTAAACTCTGCCAGATTTATTCGCGATTGACGGAATTCGGCTGAACTGAGTCCTACAACTGCAAAAAATTTCTTAAATTCAATTTTTACATTGTGCTTCGAAATCAATTCCTGATACGGGGACTTTTCAACTTCAGCCGGCTTGGGTTGAGATACCAGAATGTTTTTAATTTTCACCACGTTCGCGAGTTTTGAGATTGAAATTATTGTGAAATGCGCTCTGCAATTAGTTTTAAGATTATCGCAACAGGTACGATTTCGACGGTGCAAAAATACAAAATAAAATAAAACAATCCGTAGGTTCTTTCCAAAATTCCGGTGTAGATGGCCAACAACAATCTGTAGGCCTGTAACAGTGCGATTATTGCAACTATTACAGGCCATATGATATCTGTGGCTGGGCTGAATGCTGCTGCAAAAATGAGAAATGGCAGTATGCCTGATATTATTGCATTAATATAATAATCTCTGTACAGATAATGTTCTGTCGCTTCATGAGTCATAAAAATGACTTTTGCCAGGTAAATGACAATATAGCGGTATAAATAATAGCCAATGATTCCGGAAAGCAGCATTAAAAGTGCCTGTGTGTTGTTTTCATCAGTAATGATGTCTTTTTGCAATAAAAATATCCAGAATCCAACACTGCTACTGATTGCTGTGTTTAACAGTATGATGTAGGTTGATAAATGATTGCTGATGGAAAAATTACGCATGAATATCGATGCAAAGCGGTTGTTGAATGCAGCTCTGAAAGCTCCCTGAATACGCGGGAAAACCGATTTAAAAATCCAGAGTGTAATAATGATGGGAACAATTAATGCTGTTATGAACAAAAAATCATTGTCTGGCTTTTGTTTGCTTTGCCTTCCGGATTCCGGATTCCCAACTTCTGAGAAAAAATGACTGTTTGTTTTGTATTCTATAGGTTTAACCTGACGTATTATTGAAGAATCTTGTTTTTTGGAAAATAAAACCGGGCTTTCGTCCATGCTGCGCCCATGAAAATACAGCGCCGAAGAGGTGTCTTCGGTTGCAAATGGCTTGAATGTTTGCGGCTGGATTTTCAATGATTTTTGTTTTCCGGTGCAAAGATACATAAGAACATCGAACACTGAATATCGAGCACTGAACACTGAACATCGAACATCGAATATCGAACACCGAACACTGAACATCGAACATCGTACACTGAACATCGAACATCGTACACTGAACATCGAACATCGAACACTGAATATCGAGCACTGAACACTGAACATCGAACACTGAACACCGAACACTGAACATCGAACACTGAACATCGAACACTGAACACTGAACATCGAATGATGAAGTGAAGTGTGAAGTAAAAATCAATGATGTATCGTTCGATATTCTTACTTCCTTGCCTGCCTGACTGCCTGTTGCAGTTAAACCGTCAGACAGGTTCCTTGTTCAGAGTTCTTGACCTCTACCTTGTTTTCATTCCTGTTTCAAAATTATTTTTTAAAAGATTGCTGTATTTTTCAAAATTTGCAATACATTAGCGCTGATTTTCAAACCAATTAAATTACATCTCCGAAAATGAAAATAATCGTACTCAACTGCGGCAGCTCCTCCATTAAGTATCAGCTGTTCGACATGGACAAAAATGAACAGGTTCTGGCCAAAGGATTGCTTGAACGTATCGGAATTCCTAACAGTTTGCTTAAACATTCATCTACTGGCAAAGATTCTTTTGAAGAAATCAGAGATATTCCGGATCATACTGTAGGTATTCAATGGATTATAGATACACTGCTCGATCCCGTTAAAGGTTGTCTGAAAGATAAAACCGACATCAATGCTGCCGGCCATCGTGTGGCGCATGGTGGTGAATTTTTCTCTGAAAGTGCTTTTATTGATTCAAAAACAAAAGCTGCGATTGAGAAACTGATTGAACTGGCTCCATTGCATAATCCGGCAAACCTAAAAGGTATTCTGGCCATTGAAGCATTGTTGCCGGGATTGCCGCAGGTGGCCGTTTTCGATACTTCGTTCCATCAATCAATGCCTGAACATGCGTTTTTGTACGGACTTCCGTATGAAATGTACAAGGATAAAAAAATCCGCCGCTATGGCTTCCATGGCACCAGCCATAAATATGTAGCTGAAAAAGCAGCAACTATTTTAGGCATGGATTGGACAAAAATGAGAATTATTACCTGTCATCTTGGCAATGGTTCTTCAATTGCAGCCATTCTCAACGGCAAGTCAATTGACTCCTCCATGGGTTACACTCCGGTTGAAGGATTGCTGATGGGAACCCGCGTTGGAGATCTTGATCTGGGTGCTATGCTGGCTATTATGGACCGCGAAAAAATGTCTAATGCCGATGCCAATGCTCTGATCAATAAGAAAAGCGGATTGCTTGGTATTTCAGGTATTTCATCCGATATGCGCGATATTGAAAAAGCTGCTGCTGAAGGAAATTCTCAGGCCAATGTTGCTCTTGATGTGTTTGCTTACCGTGTGAAAAAATACATAGGTTCATACATGGCTGCGCTAAACGGACTCGATCTGCTTATTTTCACAGGCGGAATCGGTGAAAACGACTGTGACAGCCGCCGCCGCATCTGCAGCAATCTGGAAGGACTCGGCATTGAATTCGATGTTGAAAAGAATAAAGGCCTGCGTGGAAAAGATGCCGTTATTTCAACCGAAAATTCAAAAGTAAAAGTAATGACAGTTACCACCAACGAAGAGCTGGTAATTGCCCGCGATACGATTCGCATCGTTACAAAATAATTTTTCAGAATTCTGATAAAACCTCTGTAGAATAAAAGCTGCAGAGGTTTTTTTGTGCAGAAAAAATGCCTTCAGATTTCTCCAAAGGCATTCACGGAATGTATTTTCAATTATCCTTTCAACGCTTCAGCGCCACTTACAATCTCAATGATTTCGTTGGTGATGGCCGCCTGACGCGCCTTGTTGTAACTCAGGCGGAGGTCTTTCAGAATTTCGGTTGCGTTGTCGGTGGCCTTATGCATCGATGTCATACGGGCGCCGTGCTCCGAAGCAATGCTGTCGAGCAGTGCTTTGTAAAGCTGAAGTTTCAATGTTTTTGGAACAATAATGGTGAACATTTTTTCGCGACCGGGTTCAAGAATATAATCGTTACCGGCTATTTGTTTTCCTGATTCCAGTTTGAATGGCAGCAGCATTTCGCTGACCGGAACTTGCTGTGCAGCATTACGAAACTGATTGTACACAAGTACAATGGCGTCGTATTTTGCATGGATGTATTCTTTAACGATGTTGTCACAAATTCCGGAAACTTCTTCAAACGAAGGTTTGTCGATGAGATGATTGTAATCTTTTGAAAAACGGCACCCTTTCTTTTTAAGGAGATCCGGAGCTTTTCGTCCGAATGAAATGAAATCAATTTTCCCGGCTTCAAAACTTTTCCGGTATTCGCCTTCAATCAGATGATTGATTTGTTTTACGATATTGGCATTGAAAACGCCACAGAGACCGCGGTTGGCAGAAAAAACAACCATCAGGATTTTGTCGGGATTGCGTTGTGCAAAAACGCCATCAGTCGGCAGGTTATCAACGCCGGCAGCAACGCGGCCCATGATTTCGCGCAGCTTCGAAGCGTATGGCCTGAAGCGCAGAATATTATCCTGTGCTTTGCGCAGTTTGGATGCAGATACCAGCTTCATGGCCGATGTGATCTGCTTGGTTGTTGTAACCGACTGAATGCGGTTTCTGACTTCTTTCAGATTAGCCATTTCAGATGGTTTTAGTGGTATCGGCCTGCAATATCAAGCGCAATTTTGTCAAGTTTTGCAATCATTTCGTCGGAAAGTGCTCCTTTTCGGAGTTCATCAAGCAAATCGGCATGATTGTCTTCGAGGTGATGCAGAAATTCTGATTCAAAATTTTTCACCTGTTTCACAGGAACACTTTTAAGTAATCCGCGGGTACCGGCAAAAATGATGGCAACTTGCTGTTCAACCGGCATAGGCGAGTACTGAGGTTGTTTCAGGATTTCCACGTTACGGGTGCCTTTTTCAAGAACGGCTTTGGTAGCGGCGTCGAGGTCGGATCCGAATTTCGAGAATGCTTCGAGTTCGCGGAATTGTGCCTGATCGATTTTGAGTGTCCCGGCAATTTTTTTCATGGCCTTAATCTGCGCATTACCACCTACGCGGCTGACGGAAATACCTACGTTGATGGCAGGGCGGATACCCGAGTTGAAGAGGTTTGTTTCGAGGAAAATCTGACCATCGGTAATTGAAATTACGTTGGTTGGAATGTAAGCTGAAACGTCACCGGCCTGGGTTTCGATAATTGGAAGCGCTGTCAGAGAGCCACCTCCTTTCACAAGATGTCGGATACTTTCAGGCAAGTCGTTCATTTGTTTAGCCACTTCGTCGCTTTTGATCACTTTGGCAGCGCGCTCGAGCAGACGTGAGTGGAGGTAGAAAACGTCACCCGGGTAAGCTTCACGTCCCGGTGGGCGGCGCAGCAGCAGTGATACTTCGCGGTATGCAACGGCTTGTTTCGACAAATCGTCGTAGATAGCCAGAGCTGGTCGTCCGGTATCGCGGAAATATTCACCGATGGCGGCACCTGCATAAGGAGCATAGAATTGCAGCGCAGCCGGCATCGAAGCGGTAGCTGAAATAATAACAGTGTAGGGCATTGCACCTTTTTCTTCAAGTGTTTTTGCAATCTGCGCCACAGTTGAACCTTTTTGTCCAACAGCTACATAAATACAGAAAACCGGTTTACCTTTTTCGTAATTTTCGCGCTGATTGATGATGGTGTCAATGGCAATGGCGGTTTTACCGGTTTGGCGATCGCCAATAATAAGCTCGCGTTGTCCTCGTCCGATGGGAATCATTGCGTCGATGGCTTTGATACCTGTCTGAAGTGGTTCTGTCACTGGCTGACGAAAAATAACACCCGGGGCTTTGCGTTCGAGCGGCATTTCGTAGAGTTCGCCCTGAATGGACCCTTTGCCGTCGATGGGTTCACCAATGGTATTGATTACACGACCAAGCAATCCTTCACCCACTTGGATAGAAGCGATGGTTCCGGTGCGTTTAACCACATCCCCTTCGTTGAGATTTTTGGTATTACCAAGGAGTACAATACCCACATTATCTGCTTCGAGATTAAGCACAATACCTTTAAGACCTGTTTTTTCGAACTCGACCATTTCGCCGGCGCGAGCGTTACTGAGTCCATAAACACGAGCAATGCCGTCGCCAATTTCGAGAACGGTTCCTGTTTCTTCGAGACTGCTTCCCAGATTCATTCCGGAAATTTGCTGGCGAAGAATGGCGGTTACTTCCGATGGTTTAATTTCTGACATATATACCCTTTTTTAAAATCCTTTTTCGTAAATGTTGGTTCGGAAATCTCTTGAGATTTTCGAAATTTTCTTTTTCAATGAAGCATCATACATGTTGTCGCCGAAGCTTACCACAAAACCACCAAGTAGTGAAGGATTTGTTTTTTGTGTGATGCTGGGTTTGAGCCCGGTGAGCGATGCAATTTTTGCTTCAATTTGTTTGACAATAGAGTCGTTGAGTTTTGTAGCAGCGGTCAGATCGACTTCAACGACACCTTCTTTTTCTCTGCAAAGAATCATGAATTCCTTGGCAATTTCATTCATAAAGGTTTCGCGACCCTGATGAATGACAAGTTTCAGAAAGCGCATGCTGAGTTCATGAAAATGTTGTTCAAACAAAGAAGATATGACCTTTTTTTTAAGAGCTGGTTTAATGATGGGACTTTTCAAAAATTGTTTGAATTCCGGCGCTTCATCACAAATTTTTTTGAGTGAACGCATATCCAGCTCAGTAGCCGGCAAAACATTTATTTCATCGGCCAGCTCAAACAGTGCTCTCGCATAACGTTTTGGGATTTGGGAGTTGTTCATGGCTGCGTTTAGTTAAATGAAATATCGCCAGCCATTTTTTGCGCCAGTTCTTGTTGTTTGGCGTCCCCGCTCAGATTTTCCTGAATGATTTTTTCAGCAATTTCGAGTGATAATACGGCTACCTGATTTTTTAATTCAGTAATGGCTGCCATTTTTTCGAAGTGAATGTTTTCGTGAGCTGCGGCGATAATTCGTTCAGTTTCTTCTTTGGCTTTAACTCCGGCCTCTTCAACAATTTTGTCTCTGATTTTACGGGCTTCGGCCAGGATAATGTCTCTTTCTTTTTGAGCTTCTTTGAGCAACTGCTCGTTGTTTACCTGCAATTGCGTCATTTCCTGCCGTGCTTTTTCTGCCGCCATAAGAGCATTGTCGATGGCTTCGTTTCTTTTCTTAATTGCTGCAACTATTGGTTTCCAGGCAAATTTTGAAAGGAGCCAGACCAGCAGAAGAAAAACAAT
This sequence comes from Bacteroidales bacterium, assembly GCA_035390965.1. Lineage (GTDB taxonomy): Bacteria > Bacteroidota > Bacteroidia > Bacteroidales > DTU049 > GWF2-43-63. The sequence goes on from DAOPKE010000033.1 coordinate 14,570, forward strand.
GCTTGTCCAGAATATTAATCCAAGTCCGGGAGTTGTCAACATATTATTTTTTCTTTGGGTTCATGATAAAAAGCCCCGATGCCAACCGCAGGGGGCTTTTGTTTTTACGAAAATTACTTGGCGATGAGAGCAACAACAACTGCAAAAAGGGCAACGCCTTCTACAAGAGCTGCAGCAATAATCATAGCCGTTTGAATTTTACCTGTTGCTTCGGGCTGACGTGCAATGGCGTCCATGGCAGAGCCACCGATACGACCAATTCCGATTCCTGCGCCGATAACGGCTAATCCTGCTCCGATTCCTGCTAAAACCATAGTGATTTTATTTTAAAGTTAAACATTGGTTTTTTAATGATGTTCTGCTTCCTGCACGGCCAGGCCAATGAAAAGTGAAGTCAGCAGTGTGAAAATATATGCCTGCAGTGCAGCGACCAGCAATTCAAGTACATCCATGAAAAGTACAAAAACAACTGAAACTGGCGCTATTCCGAGATTCTGGAAAATGAAAATGAGCGAGATGAGACTTAGCACAATGATATGTCCGGCAGTAATATTTGCAAAGAGACGAACCATCAGAGCAAATGGTTTTGAAATGATACCGATAAGTTCAACGGGAATCATAATTGGTAAGAGCCAGACTGGCACACCAGGTGCTGCAAAAACGTGTTTCCAGTATCCTTTGTTACCACTAACATTTACAATAATCAGAGTGAAGAAAGCCAGTGTCAGTGTTACGGCCAGATTTCCTGTCAGGTTTGCTCCAAAGGGAAAGAAAGGAATCAGTCCCATGAGGTTGTTGATGAGAATAAAAAAGAAGAGTGTTAGCAGATATGGAACATACCGTTCATATCTTTTTTCGCCTATATTTGGCTTTACAATGTCATCGACAACAAAAAGAATGAGCGGTTCCATAAATCCCTGCAGCCCTTTGGGTGCTGCATTCCCGGCTTTTTTATAACTGCGTGCAACAGGTATAAAAATAAGTAATAGTAATGATGCACTGAAAATAAGAGCCGCTACATTTTTGGTTATGGAGAAATCAAGCGGAACACTGGCAACCTGTCCATCGTGATTGACCCGGACAATTTTGCCTTCGTATTCGCCATTGAAATTATCTTTGGTTCCGAGTTGATATTCGCTGTGTTCAGCATGATGAAGACGGGAACTCATGAAAAAAACCAGCCGCCCTTCATCCCAAAGAATGACCGGAAGTGGAACAACGACATGTTTTTCGTTTGTTTCACCTTCATTGAGGGTCATTACGTGCCAATCATGTGCATCGAGAATATGATCGAAGATCACCTGGGTGATGTCGATGCCTTCGTTTTGCTCTGTTTTGTTTTTGTCATGACCGTGGTCAGAACCCGCATACGCTGATAATCCGCTGAATCCGGCAAAAACAAGTGTGAAAATGAATATTAACTTTTGCATCACGGTTATTAAATCGTGTGCAAATTAAACAATTTTTATTTGTTGGAAAACATTTGATTGCTGAAATTGCGCCTTTTTTTTCTTTTTAAAAAAAATAATCAACAAGTAATATGGATAAACGGCATTGAAGATTGAATGAACCGGCAAAAATCATCAATGAATTTATTTTGTTTGACGCATTTTTATAAACAGTGGTAAAGAAATAAGAAAAAGAAAAACAGCTGAAAGGGCAAATTCAACCATATATCTTAATTGATAATCAACAACTTCGGACATGTTCACATCGGCACACAGCAGATATGGCGTTCCGGTCCTTGTTTTTTTCGGCAGGTATATGCTTCTGAAATTTCCCCATTGATCCTGCGATGAGTCATAGATTTCAGGATCGTTGCTCGAAAAAGCATTCATCATGGTTGGAGTCGCTTCGTAATAATAATCCAGATAATCTGTAACAATGTCGCCGGTAATATCCGATTCGATGTATGAAGAAAAAACAAAAAGAGCCGAATCCTCAGATTCAATCATTACATATACATATATAACATCGTGGATTTTGGCAATTTTGTTGGCAAGAACTCTTATGTATTCATGATCGACAAAATTTACCGGGATTTTTTGTTGTGCATTGTCAATCATGGAGTCGTTTACAATCATTTCAAGCGATCCGGCAGCAGATTTCAGTCGTGTATCAATTTCTGCAGAAGCAATGTTTTTTTGGTTGTAAAGCTTCACCCAAACAAAAAGAACCATTCCGACAACAAAAATAATTATCGGAACGAGGGGTTTCTTTTTTCTGTGATTAAGTCTGGCCATCGAAACACAAATGTAAATGGTTTTTTGAGGTGTACAAATAATTTAACAATTTTTACGAAGTATATTTCCCGCTAAAGTTCAAAAATAAGTGATTAGTACTTCTTAATTGAATTGTCTTATGGCTTCTGTTTGAACTTTTTACTATGGATAGCATTCACCTGCACATAAATCAACGGAAATGAAATTAAAATAATGTAAATAAATGAAATCAGAAATTCGGTCAGAACGCGGAATAATTCTTTGTTGATGTCTCTGATAAACTTGTCCGAACATAACAGATAGTTGATTCCTCCTTTTGTTTTTCGGGGTATATAGGCACTGCGGAAAGTACCCCATTTGTTGCTGTTTTTGCCGAAAATGATATTGTCGCTCATCCTAAATGCTTTTTTAAGTTCGGGTGGCGCTTCGGCAAATACATCAAGATATTTGATTTCAATATTGTTTATAATATCAGATGGCAGAATGTTGCAAATGACAAAATAAACCGAATCTCTGTTTTCAATAACCACATATACATAATCGACTTCGTGTATGGAGGCAATTCGGTCAATTTTTTTCTGCATGTTGCTGTATCGATCTTTGTCTGGCTGTTTGCCGGTTGCCGCTGCTTCAATAAGACTGTCGTTGATTACCAACTCTATGGTGCCGGCCGAGGATTCAAGTCTGAAATTGATGTTGTTGGTGATAATTCTTTCGTGTATGAAAAGTTTAATGGCCAGCAACAATAAAATTCCCACAATAAAAATTATGACAGGTGTCCATTTTTTTATTATTCTATTGCGGTAATTCATTATGCAAATATATCAAATAAATAGACTAATATCAAATTAATTATATCTAAATGCGATGTATTTGATTGGAAAATATTCACGGCAGCCAAAAAATGAGTATCATTCCGGCATGTCGCATGGATCAAAAAACCTTATTCAGTTTGTAGCCAGCTTACTTTTTGAACTTATGATAATCCCAGGCGTCGAACTGTTGTTGTTTTAAAACTTCCTGGGTTGTGATGGCAAGTCGTAGAAAAACGTCCATATTGTTTTTTTTTAACAGCTCCTTTGCTGGTGTAACACCGCGGCATGCATCAGCAAATATTATATAAAAGGTCAGATTGTTTTTTTTGAGCCAGGCAATGGCTGCATCTTCCGAATCAATGGCGTCGCTCAGAATGCCGAGTTCAGGTGATCCATTGTCGAAGAGCCATTTCAGTGCTTTTTTGTCGGCACGTACAGCACTGGCAAATGCAGCCAGTTCCGGAAATCCGTTTTCAAGCAGAAATTGCAGAAATTCCGAATTGCCTCCAATGGCCTGTTCCAGAGCCAGTAGTATTTTTACTTCGTATTCCCAGAGCATTTTTGCCATAACGTTATTCTTTTCCCCATTCTATTTGGGGGGTTGATATTCCGGTGATACTGATTAAACGCGAAACCAGCGCCGAAATTGCTTCGCGCAGGTCTTTCGGATGATGGTAGAAAAACGGCGAGGCCGGAAAAACGATGGCGCCTGCGCGGGTTACCCTTTCCATGTTTTTAATGTGAATAAGACTTAACGGTGCTTCGCGCGCGAGGAGTATCAATGGTCTGCGTTCTTTCAGAAGTACATCGGCAGCCCGCAATATGAGTGTTCCTGCCGTTCCTGCTGCCACCGATGCCAGTGTTCCCATCGAGCATGGTGCAATGAACATAGCCTGATATCCGGCTGAGCCTGATGCAGGACAGGCAAACATATCGTTGTTTTCAAACACGGTGATTTTTTTACTCACCGGAATATCCATCACTTTTTCAAAATCCCAGACTTTGCTTCCGTTTTCGCTGTAAATGACGGCAATGTCCTTTATGCATTCCAATGCAACAAGCTGTTTGATGAGCTCAAGACCATAAACAGCACCGCTGGCACCGGTTATGGCTACAATGACTTTTGATATTTTATCAGAACCAGTGTTCATAGGTCAAACCAAGTAACATATTGTATTGTCCGCGGATAAAATAATTATAGGTTGATATCCCGGGCGCTTTTCGGATAGGCAGAACCGAGTTGGAATAACGCAGATTGATGGATTGCTTTTCATTGAAAAAGTAACGGAAACCCAAATGTGCGGCCAGTTCGTATTTTTCAAAATCAGGACGAGCGGGAATTGCTCCATTGATATCAAATTCCCTGTTTTCATTGTCCAATAATATTCCAAACGACAATCCTGTTTCGAAGCCAAAGTTGCTTTTTAATTGACGCCGAAATAATACAGGAACTTCAATGTAATTGAGGCGCATGACGTATTTTGTCAGGTTGTTGTCTTTGGTTGGATTGCGGCGGCTGCCTTTTTGTACGAAAAGCATTTCCATGGCAAGATCAGAAAATTCGTTCAGTGGAATTGCTACCATGAAACCTCCGGTCAGTCCGGCTTTGTCAAAACCCGAAAGGTTGTCTCCATCGACTTGTGACCCTGTGAGTCCTGCGCGGAATCCACCCCGGAAGCTTTGTGCGCTGCTTTGTAATGTCAGTATCAGCAGAAACAGAAACAGAATTTTTTTCATAGGTCTCAAACGAATGACGAAGGTAGTAAAATACGAAATACGAAATGAGAAATACGAAATACGAAATGAGAAATACGAAATATGAAATAAAATGTGGAAATGTGGGACTTCACGTGAAACGTGACACGGTCGTCCATGTGAAAATGTGGGAAGATTAGATGACCACTTTTATCTTCTTACTTTTATCTTTTGTCTTCAGAGGATGTGGAAATGTGTTGCTTCACGTAAAATCACGTAAAACGTGACAAGCTGTGACACAGTCGCAAATGTGTAAATTCAATATTCTGCAAAAAATTGTCAGGGAATAAATGCATTTTCAATATGATCGATCCAGACATCCTTGTCGGGGGAAACAATGATTGAAATGATATCGAAACGCATTTCGCGGTCAATCGAAAATTCTTCAAGGTAGGCGAGTGCTGCACGTTCGATGGCTTGTTGTTTCCGATCGTCAACTGATTCCCATGGCTCGCCAAAAGCAGTGCCTGTGCGTGTTTTGACTTCTATAATGACAAGAATCTCTTCATGAAGTGCCACAATATCCAGCTCATCTTTGCCGCAACGCCAATTCCTGTGCAGAATTTCGTAGTTTTTGCTTTGTAAAAACAAAGCGGCTTCATCTTCCCCGAAGCGTCCTGTTTCTGATTTGCTGGTGCTTTTATTCATGGCACCAAAAGGTTATTTCTTAATGAATGAACTGCTGTATTGCCAGTCAGCTGTTGAAACACTGATGCGATATGCCCCAGTAGCCAGCCTTTGAATATCAACAGATTCATTTGCGGATATTTCATCTGAGATAACAAGCGCTCCGCGGCTGTCGTATATATGACAGTTTATGGGTTGATTTTCTGCACCGCTGATGAAAAGCTGATTTTCGGCCGGATTTGGATACAGGCTGATTTCCGGAACATCGTGCTCTTGTGTACTTAAAAGTATAACCTGATTGAATCCGGAAAGGAGCTGAAATTCGGGATCAAATTGCATTGTTGTTGGAAAGCTGGTGTATGGAATCCGAAATTCTTGTCCGGAAAAGGTGTTGTCAAAGACATAAATACTGTCATCAATCTGGATCGGTACCGGCATTTCGAAAAAGCTGACCGAAGAGTGGCTTTGTGTCTGGTCAATCGCAATAGACAAGGAATCACCTGGAATTGGCATTGCAACAATGGTGTAGGAGGGATATCCTTCATGATAGAGCCAGTCATCGAAAAATCCAGTCAGGTCCATGCCGGACTGAGCTTCCATATGTGCAATGTAATCGGGGCTTTTGGCGTATCCGAAATAGAAGTTTGCATCATTGAAATAATTGCGGTTGCCCTGAAAGAAATTGTCATCGCCAACTACCCAACGCAGCATATGCAGCATATAAGCTGCTTTGTTATAGCTGAGCCGGCTATCGAATACGCGGCTGACATCAGATGTGTCATACACAAAAACAGAACCGCCGGGATCGGATGTTACATGATTAACCGTATTGTTTTTCCAGATAATCCAATAATAATCCGGGCTTGTCCTTTCATAATTCAGCGCTGTAAAATATGTTGCAAAGCCCTCGTTGAGCCAGATGTCGTGCCAGGATCCACAGGTAACGGCATCGCCGAACCACTGGTGAAGCAGTTCATGAGCCATCAGTTCGTAGCCGAAACCGCCCATAAAACTCATGGTCTGGTGCTCCATGCCACCGCCCCAGCCAAATTGCGCGTGGCCGTATTTTTCAGTCATGTATGGATAAGGAGCAATTAGCGAATCGTAGAATTGCATAACGTCTTCGAGCAGAGGGGTCATGTTTTGAGCATCCGTGAGACTTTCCGGGTAAACATAGCTCAGCATGGGTATGGTGCCGGTCGATAAAGAGAAATCATCTGAAAAAATACTGTAATCACTTACTGCAATGGCAATCAGATAGGCGGCTATGGGATAACGGTGTTTCCAGTGTGCGGTGGTGGTTGCTCCAACTGTTTCCGAAACAAGTATTCCGTTTGATGCGGCGTGGTAACCGTTGGGATGGGTTACATAGATATCGATTGAATCGATTTTGTCGCTCAGATCGTTTTTGCAGGGCCACCATTCGTAGGCGCCATAGGGTTCGGAGAGTGTCCAAAGTGCGGGAGTTCCACTTCCATGTGTGCTTGCAACGAATGAAATAAAGCCGCTTGTTGCCTGAGGTGTGCCGTGATAATAAACAGTTATGCTGTCAAGTATGCCAGCTGATAATGGCGGGAACCCTGTGATGTTGACTTCATTGTTGACATGTACCGACATTGCCGGTGCTCCGTGATATTTCACCGAATCAACCATCATATTTACTTTAAGCGAAAAGTCGATTTGTGTCAGGTTATTCTGAACAGGTATAAAATATGAGGTAACCGAGCCGCTGATGTAGCAAGTGTCCGGATCAACATTCCAGTTGAAGCGGTGATATTTCAGGTCGTATTCCTGTCCGACAAATTTTTCCGGAACATCAAGCATTCTGGATGCTTTGAAAGCATCGTCGAGTGCAATTTGCTTGGTGGCGTTGATGTTGAAAATCTGTGCATGAGTGTTTAGCGCCAGAAAAGCCAGACTTATTGCAAAAAAGAGTTTGTGCATGGTTGAAACTTTATTGTAAGAGCAAATGTAAGATAAATTCGTTGCAGTGAAAAAATTACTGCCTTCCCAAAAACTAAAATCCCTCGAAGGGGTTCAAACCCTTCGAGGGATGTAGTTAACAGTAACAAGTCATATTTTTAGTACATGTCGCCCATTCCACCACCAGGCATTGGCGGCATAGCGGGTTTGTCTTCTTTGATTTCGACGATAACCGTTTCAGTTGTCAGCAGCATACCAGCAATGGATGCGGCATTTTCGAGAGCAACACGGGTTACTTTGGTCGGGTCGATTACACCTGTTTCGAGCAGGTTTTCGTACACTTCTGTGCGAGCGTTAAAGCCATAATCAGCTTTTCCTTCTTTCACTTTCTGAACGATTACGCTGCCTTCGAGACCTGCATTTTCAACAATCATGCGCATCGGTTCTTCGATGGCTCTGCGAATGATATCGATACCGGTTTTTTCGTCTTCGTTACCGCCGGTTAGACCTGCAATGGCTTCGATGGCGCGGATATAAGCCACACCGCCACCAGGAACAATACCTTCTTCAACAGCGGCACGGGTTGCGTGCAAAGCATCGTCGAAGCGGTCTTTCTTTTCTTTCATTTCGACTTCGGAAGCGGCACCTACTTTAATCACAGCAACACCACCAGCCAGTTTGGCCAGACGTTCCTGCAGTTTTTCGCGGTCGTAATCGCTGGTTGTTGCTTCCATCTGAGCTTTGATCTGAGCAACGCGGGCATCGATGTTTTCTTTGCTCCCCAACCCTTTAACAATGGTAGTATTTTCTTTGTCAACGGTTACTTTTTCGGCTTGTCCGAGATAGCTCAGGTCAGCATCTTCGAGTTTATAACCTTTTTCTTCGCTGATAACAATACCGCCGGTAAGTACAGCGATATCCTCAAGCATTTCCTTGCGGCGGTCGCCGAATCCGGGCGCTTTTACAGCTGCTACGCGGAGCGAACCACGGAGTTTGTTCACTACGAGAGTTGCCAATGCTTCACCTTCGATGTCTTCGGAGATAATCAGCATTGGACGGCCGGTTTGAACAACTTTTTCAAGAATGGGCAGCAATTCTTTCATGCTGCTGATTTTTTTGTCGTAAATCAGCATGAAAGCATTATCGAACGAAGTCAGCATTTTTTCGGTATCTGTCACAAAATACGGTGAAAGATATCCGCGGTCAAACTGCATACCTTCAACAACATCAACGGTGGTTTCGGTGCCTTTGGCTTCTTCAATGGTGATAACACCTTCTTTTTTCACTTTTTTCATGGCCTCGGCAATCTGTTTGCCGATTTCATTATCGTTGTTTGCCGATATGGTAGCAACCTGTTCAATTTTTTCGAAGCTGTCGCCGATTTCCTTTGATTGTTTTTTAAGGTTTTCAATTACGGCAGCAACTGCTTTGTCAATACCTCGTTTCAGATCCATCGGATTGGCTCCGGCAGTAACGTTTTTGAGTCCTGTGTTAAAAATGGCCTGAGCAAGAACGGTAGCGGTAGTGGTTCCGTCGCCGGCAGCATCGTTGGTTTTGCTGGCAACTTCTTTGACCATCTGAGCGCCCATATTGTTTACCTTTTCAGGAAGTTCAATTTCCTTTGCAACGGTAACACCGTCTTTGGTGATAGCGGGAGCTCCGTATGATTTTTCAATAATTACATTGCGGCCTTTAGGACCCAGGGTAACTTTTACGGCGTTTGATAAAGCGTCGACACCTTTTTTCAGTAGTTCGCGGGCTTCAACGCCATAGAGAATCTGTTTTGCCATAGTATTTTAAGTTTTAAAAATTTTGAATTTAAATGATTGCGAGAACGTCGGATTCCTTCATGATCAGATAATCCTTCCCATCAATGGTGATTTCGGTTCCGGCATATTTGCCGTAGAGAACAACGTCGCCAACCTTAACGGTTACTGGCTCGTCTTTTTTTCCGGGGCCTGCGGCAACAATGGTTCCGCGCTGAGGTTTTTCCTTGGCAGTGTCGGGGATAATAATTCCGCTGCTGGTTTTGGTTTCAGCCTGTGCCGGTTCTATTACAACGCGGTCGGCCAATGGTTTGATGTTTATCGTGCTCATATCTGTCATTTTTTTGTTCGGCGCGCCTTGTCATTTTTTATGCCAAAGGTGGTTATCTGACATTTTTGCAGTAAATACATGACAATTTATTGGGTTTCGAACAGATTGTTGTCTTTTTGTCAAAAAATTTGAAAGTGTATGAAAATAAAAAACCCGGAGACCGGGTTTTTCAATTCTTTTGTTTTGTCTTTTAATGACTTATTCAACAGGAGTTGCAGGTTGCTCGCCCTGAGGTGTGTTGATTGGAGCCAGTTCGTTCGATTCAATGTAATTCTTAACCCGGCTTTCTTCGGTTTGCTGTTGGCCTCGCGGTATAACAAATATGGAAAGAAGACTCAGCGCAAGAATGATTATAGCCAGAGTCCAGGTGCTTTTTTCAAGAAAATCAGCGGTCTGACGAACACCCATAAACTGATTGGATGACTGCATGCCGGCAACCAGTCCGCCTCCTTTTGAATTCTGCACAAGAACGATGAGTCCAAGAAGGACACAAATGATAATCATCAAAATCACGAGAAAAATGTAAAAGCCCATCGTATTGATATTTAAAGTGTTACAATTTCTTTTTCAAGTTTTCAATCAGGGGTGCAAAGTAACTACTTTTTTCCGGATTAGCCAAAAGTAATTTTTCATACATCCGCAATGCTTTTTCGTAGCGACCTTGCTTTTCATAAATGGATGCCAGTGTTTCTGAAACTACATCAAATTTTTCAACGGTACTTTCTTCGGCTAGATTTCGTCGGTCGGGCAAACGGTTCAGATCAATTTTTATGGTAGGTTCAGTTTTGATAAACTGTTCGATGATTTCAGTTGTTTCTTTCTCCATTTCCGGCTGTTTTTCCTGGTCCAGTGGCTCTTCGTTTTTAGTGATATTCAGTTCTGCCAGTCGTTGCTGAAGAATTTTCAGCGGATCACGCCCTTCTTCAACTGTTGAATTCTGATTTTTTTCGTTCATCTCTTCTTTTACTTCTTCAGGATTAAGCATTGTTGCGGAAACTTCGTCCTGAATCTGAACTTCAAGAGTGTTTTCATCCTGTTCCTTTTGCGGCTCTGCAACTTCAACAGCGGTCTTTTCCATTTCCTGAACAACAGCTTCCGGTTCTTCCTGAACCGGCTCGCTGACAACGTCAGTTTCTGAAATCACAGGATTGTTTTCAGAAATGTTCACGATTGTTTCTTCCGCAACCTGAGTCTCAATAAGCGATTCAACAATTTCTTCGGGTTCCGGAATAACAACAGGCTCAATTATTTCTTTTTCAATAACGGCTTCCGGTATCGGATCAGGTGCGACATACTCTTCTGGCTCTGGCGCTGAATAGCTGTTG
>DAOPKE010000033.1:25433-27595 GCA_035390965.1 Bacteroidales bacterium
CGGTATCGGATCAGGTGCGACATACTCTTCTGGCTCTGGCGCTGAATAGCTGTTGTCTGCAATGGTTTCATGCAAATTTACATACAATATGTAACGATCCGGAACCTTGAAACACGATTGTTTGAGTCTTTCAGCAAACAATTCAGGGTTTTCCTTTTTTAATTGGGATAAAACAATGGTTTCGAGATGAGCCGAATATGGATGTTGCTCCAGTATTCGTGCTGCATCGGCGGTTGTAATATGAAAATCTGAAATGCTCATGTGCTTGGTTTACCAGTTTACAAGTGCTTTGTTGAATATGTCGTCCACCAATTCTTCGGTGATGGTTTCAATCAGTCCGTCTTCGACCGATGCCAGACTTGAACTGCTTGAAAACTGCTGAAAACGCGAAAAACGGGATTCAAAATTCTTTGATTCGTCCAATCGGTTGAAAAAACGAACATTGATATTAACTGTTAGCTGTGTCAGTTGTGATGTTTCGTTTCCCTGAATGGCAACCGGCTGCAATGTGTATCCGGTAATTTCGCCTTCAAACGCCAGGTCTCCGTTCTGATTTACCATGGTCAGTCGTGTCTGGCCCATGATTTTATCCTGAAGCTTTTCGGTCATGGTTTTGGCCAGCGTAGGATTAATAAGGGTTGCATTGTTTTCGAAATACTGAACTGAAAATGTTTTTGCTTCCGGATGTATGGATGCTCCCGTAAATGTAACACGCAGGCACGATGATAAAAATACCGGCAACAGTAGAAATCCTATGGTGAAACGCCGTATCATTCTATGCCGTATTCTTTGATTTTACGATATAATGTGCGTTCTGAAATGCCCAGTTCTGTTGCGGCATTTTTGCGACGGCCGTGGTGTTTTTCCAAAGCTTTTGCAATTATTTCCTTTTCTTTTTTCTCCAGCGAAAGACTTTCTTCTATTTCTTCTGAATAGTCGATCGGAATTTCATTCACAGCTTCCCTTGGATGTTGGAAATCCTGCGGAGGTGTGGAATATTGCGGTTTGTAGAATTCCGGCTGATATGGGATGCTTTCTCCGGCTGGAATGGTGCGTCCCGGCATGGTGGGGTCAATTCCGGTGGCAGAGATGATTTCGGCAATCAGCTTTTTCATTTCCGCCATGTCTTTTTTCATGTCGAACAGGACTTTATAGAGTAACTCGCGCTCATTGGCGTGTTCATCGCTGTTTTCGAAGTGGCGCTTCAGTACCGGCAACATGGTCGGATTGCTGTCGCTGATATACTTTGCAAGGGTATTTGGGGTAACTTCCCTTTCCTGTTCAATGATGGAAATCTGCTCCGTCACATTCTTCAGTTGGCGAACGTTGCCCGACCAGTAGTTTTGCCGGAGCATGTTTTGAGCTTCTTCGGTAAGAATGAGCGCAGGCATTCTGTATTTTTCGGCAAAATCGGCTGCGAATTTCCGGAACAGCAATACGATATCGTCTTTGCGTTCGCGAAGTGGCGGAATATGAATGGGAACAGTATTCAGCCGGTAAAACAAATCTTCTCTGAATTTGCCATTGGCAATGGCTTCGCCTAATTTGACGTTGGTGGCTGCAACAACCCGGACATCGGTCTTGATGACTTTTGAGGAGCCAACCCGCAGAAATTCACCGCTTTCGAGCACGCGCAGCAGGCGCACCTGTGTGCTGAGCGGCAGTTCGGCAACTTCGTCCAGGAAAATGGTTCCGCCGTTGACGACTTCAAAATATCCCTTGCGGGCATCCGTGGCACCGGTGAATGATCCTTTTTCGTGACCAAATAATTCGCTGTCGATGGTGCCTTCGGGTATGGCGCCGCAGTTCACTGCAATGAAAGGCCCGTGTTTGCGGGCGCTGAACTGGTGAATGATTTTCGGGAAAACTTCCTTTCCTGTTCCACTCTCACCTGTGATGAGAACGGTAAGGTCGGTAGGGGCAACCTGACGCGCAACATCTATGGCCCGGTCGATCAGTGGTGACTGTCCGATGATCCCAAAACGCTGCTTTATGGATGTGATTTCGTTCATCTTTTTCAAAAGGAGTGCTAAATTACAAAAAATATGACAATATCGACATGTTTTATGCCATTTTTTCAGCTTTTGGGGGTTGGCCACGAAGGCCCGCAACTGGTAGAAATTTGCCACTGAGGCACTAAGACACAAAAAGAATTTTGAACA
>DAOPKE010000034.1:0-25545 GCA_035390965.1 Bacteroidales bacterium
AACTTCTCTGAAGAAAAGTCGAGTGCGCGTTTTCGGGCTTCCTGAGCCAGTTGTGTGGATAAATGATTATTGTTGAGTAATTTATGTACCGAAGAATAAATTTCTTCCGGATGCTGAGGCCGCACACAGAGCGCATTTTCGCCACTGGTGATCATATCGGGGACTCCACCGGCATTCACGGCAACAATGGGCAACTGCATGGCCATGGCTTCCAAAAGCACATTGCCAAACGATTCGCGGTGCGACGGAAATACATATACATCCATTGTTGAAAGCAATCCTGCCAGATCGGGCTGTTGGCCTATGAATGCATATTTGTTCTTTGGCAACAGCTCTTTGGCCAGACAGAATATTTCTGTTGCATAATCATCTTCACCCACGCTGGCACCGCCTCCCATCACAAAAAATAAATTTCGCTCGGTTTTTTCAAGCAGCATGGCTGCAGCCCGAATGAATTCTGTATGACCTTTCATAGGTGAAATGCGGCCTGTCATGCCGATTACAATAGCATCCAACGGAATGCTATAAGCTGCGCGCATGCCGGATTTATCAAATCGCTCCGGATTGAAAATGCGCAGATCGATTCCATTGTTCATTACAAAAACTTTTTCAGGTTTCATGGGCGAAGTGGCCAGAAAGTTCTCACGGACAAAGGAAGAAACGCACCAGACACGATTTACACGACTATATATATAACGGTGTATAGGTGACTTTTTTTTCAGCCGGCTTTCCATACGCCGCGAAAAGACCAGCGGGGTTTTGCATTTCATCAGGCGCAGAGCGGCTGTTAGAATAGACAAGTCGTGCGAACGTTGAACATGAATGATATCCGGATTGAAATTCCGGATGATTTTTTTTGCACATTGCAATGAATGAAACCATGATGTATGTGGATTGAACAAACCGGTTTCAGTCTTCAGTTTTTTTTCAACAGCATTTTTGAAAATTTCTCCGTCGGCTGAGCAGAAAACACAGGTGCTGTGTCCGGCATTCTGCAGAACCAGCGCCAGCTTGACTGTCTGCATTTCAATGCCGCCCCACGAAGGCCCGCCACAAACCTGAAGAATTTTCATCATGCAAATATATAAATATTAAGGTGTCGGAATTTTTTCGTTAGGCGTTACAGACGTTACACGTGGAATTTATTCCGCTTGAAGCGGAAATCGTTACAAGGTCACGCGTCAGAGTCACGCGTCAGGAGACGCGCGCCCAGTTCAAGGTCGAGATTAAGATGTTATATCATAGCTGTCAGCATTCAGAAAGGTTGAGATTCTGGAGCCGAAGGCACAAAAGAAGCTGCGAAGCACAAATTGCGCTGAAGGCGCTGCATATGTTGGCCCGGGACAAAGTCCCGGAAGATTGAAACAAACGCATTGCAATCACGCACCAGCCATGGATGCTTTAATTATCTTTGCAAAAAAAAACAGCATGTTGCCGGAGGCCATGAAAAAATTTATTAAGAAGCACCACGTCATGACGCTCTCAGTCGGAGATGCAGAGGGTGTATGGAGTGCACATTGTTTCTACGCCTATGATTCCAGTCTTAATGCTTTTGTTTTCACTTCGGATGAAAATACGAGTCATGTAAAAATGTTCCGATCGGGGCGGGTGGTGGCCTTGTCAATTGCGCTGGAAACCCGCATTATTGGTAAAATTCAGGGCATTCAGATGACTGGAAATGTCTATAAACCGATAGATTTGGAGTATGAAAAGTGTAAAAAGTTATATTTGAAGCGGTTTCCATATGCCATTGTGATGAAAACGACATTTTGGATTTTTTTACCGGATTATGCCAAAATGACCGATAACGCATTTGGCTTTGGCAAGAAGCTCATATGGACCGGAAACGACTGATTGTGAGCCAGGCAAAATACATCTGAATTATATAGATACTTAATAAAATTCGTCTATTCAGCATATTAACCTTGTCAGTTGAAAAGTAAAGCTTATTGTTGATAATTTGGGCTTTGCCTAACAAACAGTTGTTTTTATTTTAGCCATCCAAAACTACAGTCATTGAGAATTTTCTTAATGGTTGAAATTCATCGGGTTAACTTAATCAACATTGAGCAATGGAAAACAGTTTGTTAGGACAGACACAGGTAAAAACGGAAAATGACTCTAAATCAGGGGGTTATGATCAGTTGGTTCAAAAACGGACTCGTCCGAATATTTTCGAGAACCACGAAACTAAAGGGAATGAGTCTGAAAGAAAAGTTTATTTATATGAAGATGCCCTTAAACAGTCAACTGAATATTTCAATGGTGATGCACTGGCGGCCAGCGTCTGGGTAAGTAAGTATGCACTGAAGGACAGTCAGGGTAATATATACGAAGCTACTCCCGATGATATGCATCGTCGTATTGCCCGTGAAATTGCCCGTATTGAAAAGAATTATAATAATCCGATGTCGGAAGACGAAGTATTCGAAGTGTTGAAAAACTTCCGTTATATAGTTCCGCAGGGAAGTCCGATGGCTGGTATCGGCAATAATTTTCAGATTGCAAGTTTGTCCAACTGTTTTGTAATTGGATCAAACAAAGCCGATTCGTATGGTGGTATCATGAAAGTTGATGAAGAACAGGTACAGCTTATGAAACGCCGTGGCGGTGTCGGTCACGATCTCAGTCATATCCGTCCCAAGGGCTCACCTGTGAAAAACAGTGCCCTGACTTCAACCGGTATAGTTCCTTTTATGGAACGTTACAGCAATTCAACCCGTGAAGTGGCTCAGGATGGCCGCCGTGGTGCGCTCATGCTCAGTATTTCAGTCAATCACCCGGATTCGGAAAGTTTTATTGATGCAAAAATGGAGCAGGGTAAAATCACCGGAGCCAATGTTTCTGTCCGTATTGACGATGATTTCATGAATGCTGTCTCTTCGGGCAAGCAATACACACAAAAATATCCCATTCATTCCGAAAAGCCGGTTTTTTCCAAATCCATTGAAGCAAGTGACCTTTGGGGAAAGATTGTTCATAACGCATGGAAATCGGCTGAACCCGGAATCCTTTTCTGGGATACCATTAAGCGCGAATCGGTGCCGGATTGTTATGCCGATCTTGGCTTTGAAACTGTTTCGACAAATCCATGTGGCGAAATTCCGCTTTGCCCCTATGATAGCTGTCGTTTACTCGCCATTAATCTGTATGGTTATGTTGAAAATCCATTCACAGAAAATGCCAGTTTCAATATGCCGCTTTTTCGCGAACATGTCTGGATCGCTCAGCGTATCATGGACGATATCATTGATATGGAGCTGGAAAAAGTCGATGCTATTCTTGAGAAAATCGACAAAGATCCGGAGCCGGGAGACATTAAAAATACAGAACGTCAGCTGTGGATGAAAATTAAAGAAAAAGCATTGCAGGGACGTCGTACCGGAATTGGCATTACAGCCGAAGGTGATATGCTGGCCGCACTCAATATGCGCTATGGATCTGACGACGCCATTGATTTCAGCGTGAATATTCATAAAACATTAGCTGTCGAAGCTTATAAATCATCGGTTAACCTTGCTGCAGAGCGGGGTCCGTTTCAGGTGTTTGATTTTGAACGTGAAAAAAACAATCCGTTTATTAATCGTCTCTTCAATGAAGAACCGCAACTGAAAGAGTCGATGAAACAGTTCGGACGTCGCAATATTGCTCTGCTAACCATTGCTCCTACTGGTAGCGTAAGTATTCTTACCCAGACTACTTCAGGGATAGAGCCGGTTTTTCTTACTGCCTACAAGCGCAGAAAGAAAGTTAATCCCAACGACAAAAACTCCAATGCTACTTTTATTGATGAGTCAGGTGACAGTTGGGAAGAATTCAACGTGTTTCATCCGAAATTTTTAACCTGGGCTGGTGTAAATGGTTATGATGTTGACGAAGTAAAATATCATTATTCCGAAGAACAGCTAAATGACCTTATTGCCAAATCTCCTTATCATAAAGCTACCAGCAACGATGTTGACTGGATCAGCAAGGTGAAAATGCAGGGTGCTATTCAGAAATGGGTCGATCATAGTATCAGTGTAACAGTCAATGTTCCTGAACATGTTGATGAATCGATGATTGATATGGTGCTTCGAACTGCCTGGGAAAGTGGTTGCAAGGGTGTCACCGTTTATCGTGAAGGATCTCGTTCGGGTGTTCTTGTTGCTGATAATAAAAAGAAAGAGGAGACTTGCTCGCAGTTTACCGAAACCAGTGCTCCGGCACGCCCTGTAAGACTTGATGCAAGTGTTTTGCGTTTTAATAATGGTGCTGAAAAATGGATTGCTGTCGTTGGATTGCTCAACGATCGCCCCTATGAAATTTTTACCGGTCGCGCCGATAATTTTGTTTTGCCCGAATTTGTTCACAGAGGTTGGGTCATCCGCGAGAAAAACCGTGATGAACGTGCACGCTACGATTTCGAATTTCTTGATAAAGACGGATATGCTGTAACTATTCGTGGTCTGTCCAGAACATTCAGCCCTGAGTATTGGAATTACGCAAAACTGATTTCAGGCGTTCTTCGTCATGGTATGCCGATTCCTTATGTTGTTCAGTTGGTTGATAACCTTCAGTTTGACAATGATGACATCAATTCCTGGCGTACGGGTGTTGTACGTGCGCTCAAACTCTTTATTCCTGATGGAACAAAGGCGCAGGGCGAGTGTCCGCAGTGTCATACCGATGCACTGCAGTTTAAGGAAGGATGTGTTACCTGCAGCAATTGTGGTTATTCAAAATGTGGTTGATTCTGCTTACATCAATATAGTATAAACGGGACCTTCGGGTCCCGTTTTTCGTTGTGTGCGAAAAAAGCTGCCCGGAAACCGAACAGCTTTTTTTCAAATATTTGAAATTGGGTTTTTCTACAGACCATCAACGAATTGTTCTGCATAATATTTTGCAGTCAGTTCTTCGCCTGTGGCGCGCTTGATCATTTCGTTCCAACTGTGTTGCGATCCGGGCGCAAACACTTTGTCCATCAGATATTTGCCAACTTCTTTATTGTTGTAATAGCTTGCACCATTGATGTCGTCCTGTTTCATAATATTGACAACAATATAGTGATTGAGTTGACTGGCAAGAAGTTCTCCAAGGTGATAGTTGTGATAGTAACAAGGTGAGGTTGCAATGTGAATTTTCGAAGCCCAGTCTGGTTCATTGCGGCCTTCAGGTTTTTTCATAAGCTGATATTTTTCAACCAGATCCCACCACAATTTATTCAGATCCTGATCAGGATTTTCGTACAGTCCTTTTTCGAATCGGTACATAACCTGCGACCAGCGGCTGAATACCAGTTGTTCGAGCCGCATGTATTTGAAAGCTTCATCTTTTATTTTTGCTTTTTCATCATCGCTGATGCCCAGCATATCCTGCATCCACTGAGCATTGCTGGCCAGACGCCCAAACATCATGGCGATGGCTTCGGTAGTGAAGGTGTGTGCTGGTTCGCGCAGTGCAAGCGGCAGGTCGCGGCTGATGTATTTGTCATAAACTCCATGTCCGAATTCATGCAACATGGTATTCATCCATTTGTAGTTTGGTTTCACATTGCAAAGAACGCGAACATCGCCTTCGTTGTCCATATCAATGCAGAATGCATGTTGATTCTTACCCTTCTTTTCAAAAAGATCGGAGCGGTCAATAATATCTTTCACATCCATTCCCAGACTGGCATAATAATCAGCTGTGAGCTTTACAAGATCTTTGTCTTTGTAGTATTTGTCAAGGTCCAGAGTGTAAATTTTCGGTGCTTCCTGAAAAAAACGTCCCTGAAAATGCCATGGTTTTAATTCAGCAATGGGAACATTGTAGCGTTTTGACAGGAATGAATCAATTTGACTTTTAAGCTTTGCAAAGCCGTCACGGGTGAGTTCGTCCAGTTCGTTGAAAAGGTTTTCTATTTCGGCAGGATCCTGTTCGCTGAGCTTGAGACTCATTTCGTGGTAGTTGTTGTAGCCAAGGTCTTTGGCAACTGCATTGCGTTTTTTTACCAATGTTATAATGTCGGCAGCAACAACATGACCTACTTTTTTGTGGGCCTTCCATGTTTCTTCCAGTTTTTTATTATCGGTGCTGTTAATCAGTATGTCTTCAACCTGATTATCGGTAATGGAGTCGCCTTTTTCGGTTGTCGCCCTGTAGGTGTTCATTTTTTTGGCGATTTTTGTTTCCATGCTGATAATCTCTTCCAGCTTTTTCTCGTCCACCTGATTGCGCTGGTATGCATTGAAAAGCACAAGCAATTCGCGGTCGAGCAGACTATCCTTGACTCCGCCGGCATCTTTGATTTTTTTCAACAGTGCAAAGTCTTCCTTGTTGGTGAAAATTTTGGAATATCGGATTCCCACTTCTTCTACTTTTGCATAATCTGCTTCCGAGCCACTGATTTCCGAATTCCACATGGCAGTGGTGTATTCTTTCATAACCGGCCTGATGGTGTCTTCATATTTTTTGATGAAGGCCTGAAGTTCACTTTTCATATCTCCTCCTTTGTCTTTTTTGTTTCCGCAGCTGCTTATAATGATAAGACTTATTGCTGCCATAAACGCCATTAAATAAATGTTTTTCATATTCCTGGTTTTTGTCTGGTTTGAGCGCGCAAATTACAGATATTTTTATTTGAGATTGTTTTTTTATTTCATTTTTTTATCAATGGGTTGCTTGGTTTTTTGTTTTAATGATGTTTCGTTTGTAATTTTTATGATCATCCTTAATAATGCCAGTGATTGACTCATAATCCAATAGAAAGAGTGTGAAAACAGAATATATGTGTGGCGATGATGCGACAAATCAAATTTCGCATAATCGCATTAACACCACAGTATGAATAAATATCTGACTCTCTCATCTCCTCCATTGCATTTCGGACTATTGAAGGTCGTGTTGTTTTTGAAAAGAAATAAATTTCAGACAGTCTCTGAAGCTTTTTCTGGTATTATTGCGGATGTGCAAATAATTTTTTATCCGTAGTTGCGTTTATTTGTAAACCGATTCGTTGATTTGTCTTATTTTTGCAAAACTCAATTTTTCTGTGTGAAACATTTGGTTTTTTTCTTTATTGCTACTCTGTTTGCTCTGAGCTCTTGTTCTGTTTTTGATATGCAAAGCAAAGCCAGACATACTTATCTTAACAAAGTGCCGGTTAATGAGTCCTCTGTTGATGTTCGTACTGAAAAAGCAGTTTTTTGTGATCCTCAGCCCGACGTTTCAGCTTTGGCTTCGTTGCCTGAAAATATTTGTGAAACCAATCAAAGTCCGCAGCAAATCAATACTGTTCAGGATAAAGCATCAGATTATTCTGCCAAAACAATACCCGCCGTTGTATTTGTCCGTGATTTCGAAAAGACTTTCCGTACTCGCGCAAGAGCCCATTCGGCCGATGATTCATTCAGTATCGATCCGGCAACTTTACTGATCTGGGTGCTTGTGGTGGCCATTATTCTGGCTTTGCTCGGATACTTGCTCCCTGTTTTATGGACTGTTCTGATTTATACGCTGGCAGTTGTTTTGATTATAATGGCTATTTTGTTTGTTGTAAGCAATTTGTAACTTGTTCGCCAAATAATACTTCTTTTTAATGTATGTCTCCCTGCGACTGGCTTATTAACCGGGTGTCAGATCATTGATGTTTTGTTTTAGTTTGTCGAGTCCGGCACGCTGAAGAGGGGTGTGCGAAAAGTTACATTCAAATTGGGTTTTGCTCATGTCCATCCATTCTTTTTTCGTTGATGGTTCCATCCATTTTCCTTTCATTTTCTCAGAAAAGACGGAATTTATTTTTTTTTGATTGTATGGGCATTCAGTCTGACACATATCGCATCCGAAAATCCATCCTGGGTTTTTTTCACTGATGGAAAGAGGTGTGATTTCTTTGGATTCAATGTTGTGATATGCAATACATTTCCGGGCATCGATGGTTCCGTCGCCATTGAATGCCTGTGTGGGGCAGTTATCAATGCATTTGGTGCAGGATCCGCAACTGTTTTCAAGCGTGGTTGGATTATAATTGAAAACAAGTGATGTGAAAATATGTGAAATGAACACCCGGCTGCCTGCCATTGGATTGATAAGAAAGCCATTTTTTCCGATGAAGCCCAATCCGGCTTTCCATGCCCAATAACGATCAAATACAGCGGCGCTGTCGGTAATAAAAACGGGTCTGAACGCTGGATCTGCAGCAGCAATAAGCTTTATAACCGGCTCCGCCTTTTTTTTCAGATAAAGATGATAATCTGAACCATGTGCATAAGCGGCAATTTTGATTGTTTGGGAGTCAAACTCCGTTTCAGGCCAGAGATGCAACATTGAAATAATGGTTTGTGTTCCCGGATGGAGCAGGGTAGGGTCGGTTCTTTTGTCTGTGTTTCGTTCGAGCCATTGCATGGCGGAGTTATTGCCTGCTTTGATCCAGTCTTTGAATTTTTTCTGCCATGATGAATGAACTGGACCAGCTTCTGAAAATCCGACAGCTAAAAAACCTTGCTGCAATAATAATTCTGTAATTTCTGATTCCAGTTTTTGCACCTGTTTTTTGTTTCAAAAGTACACAATTCTGAAAAAAAGCATTTTTGTTTTAAAAACCAGATAAAAATCAGGAGTGTTTGTGTAATTCAGAAAATTCATGTAGGTTTGCCGAAACAATTTTACAAGTATGAAAAGAAAGTTTTTTTCTGTATTTCTGGTACTAGCGGCGTTCTTTATGAATTCGCCTGCAATGGCTTGCACAAACTATATTGTAACCAAAGGCGCTTCGGCAGATGGATCTGTAATGATAACCTATGCAGCTGACAGCCATGTTTTGTTTGGCGAATTGTATCATTGGGCTCCGGCTGTTTATCCCGAAGGCGCCATGATGGACATTTATGAATGGGACACCGGGAAATTTATGGGGCAGATCAAACAGGCCCGTCGTACTTATAATGTTGTCGGAAATATGAACGAATTTCAGGTTGCCATTGGTGAAACTACTTATGGCGGACTGCCTCAGCTCGAATCGCAAAAAGGTGCCATTATGGATTACGGCAGCTTGATTTATATTGCCCTTCAACGTTCAAAAACTGCCCGTGAAGCCATTATGGTCATTGCCAATCTGATGTCGGAATATGGTTATGCATCATCGGGCGAATCGTTTTCCATTGCCGATAAAAACGAAGCATGGATTATGGAAATTATAGGAAAAGGGAATTTTGGAAAAGGGGCAGTTTGGGTTGCCCGTCGCATTCCCGACGGATATGTTTCGGGTCATGCCAATCAGGCACGCATTCAGACTTTTCCTTTAGCCAATGGTAAAACATCCATTACCGATGAGCAGTTTGCCAAAATAAGTCTTCCGGCCATCGAATGTGTGTATTCACATGATGTGATAGATTTTGCAAGAAAAAATCTTGAATTTAAAGGTAAAGATGCCGAATTTAGTTTTTCCGATACATATAATCCAATATCCTTTGATGGAGCCCGTTTTTGCGAAAACCGCGTCTGGAGCTTTTTCCGTGAAGTAAACAGTGATATGGAGAAATATCTTGGTTACATTATGGGGCATGATTTAAAGAACCGCATGCCTCTGTTTATCTTACCAAATAAAAAAATTTCACAGAAAGATCTGATGACTTATATGCGCAATCACATGGAGGGAACACCTCTTGATATGACCACTGATTTTGGTGCCGGCCCTTATGAATGTCCTTACCGCTGGCGTCCGATGGTTTGGGAAGTTGATGGTAAAACGTATGTGCATGAGCGTGTTACTGCAACACAGCAAACAGGATTCAGTTTTGTAACTCAAAGTCGCAATATGGCCGATGAAGTGGGTGGAATAATCTGGTTTTCGGTCGATGATGCTGCCAGTACCGTTTATACTCCTGTATATACAAGCAGCCGTGAAATCCCATCTACTTATGCCAGAGGAAACGGAGCAATGATGGAATGGAGTGATGATGCGGCTTTCTGGATTTTCAACCAGGTGTCTAATTTTGCTTATACCCGCTACAATGCCATTCATCCCGAAATCAAAGTGAAACAGGATTCTTTGGAAAATCTGTATATAAAACTTGTTCAGGATATAGATAAAAAAGCGCTCGAACTTCTTTCATCCGATAAAACTGCAGCCATTATGTATGTTACTGATTTTTCGGTAAAGAATGCGGATGGGCTGGTGCATTGCTGGAAGAAATTTTATCAGTATCTTTTTATGAAATATATGGATGGAAATGTAAAAACATATATTCCCGGTCAGCAGAATCCCAAGGTTGAATACCCTGGTTATGGCGAAAAATGGCTTCGGCATATTGTGAAAGATAATGGCGAGGAGCTTCAGTATATTGGAGCCCCATCGCATTAAATAATGATGCTTTTAAAAATTTGCCCGACCTTCCTGTTTTTTCAGGAAGGTTTTTTTGTGTTTTATCTACATATTTTCCGATAACTTATTTACAATTGCCGAATACTTGGACCTTGTTTCTGTTATTCATGTGAATGGGTATTTTCGATGTTGGTTTTGACCGGCAAATTTTTTTTCCCGCGAGGTGAAAAAAACCACCTTATAATAAAAATTAGTCGTATCTTGCGCCACTATTTTCAAGTAGAAAGTTGAATTAAAATAAACCGACCATAGTATGAAAAGAATCACTACTGTTTTAGGTGTCTGTGTGTTGCTTGTTTTCTTTAGCAGCA
Source organism: Bacteroidales bacterium (assembly GCA_035390965.1). GTDB lineage: Bacteria > Bacteroidota > Bacteroidia > Bacteroidales > DTU049 > GWF2-43-63. The sequence continues at coordinate 10,657 of DAOPKE010000034.1, forward strand.
GTGCACTGGCCCAGAAAAATGAAGGACAGCAACGCTATCAGCCCAGAAATTCAAAGGGCAAAAGCGAGATGGGTATCTCGGGTGCACTGGAATATTACAAGCTTGTTCGTGGCACTCCCGAAATCAGCGATATTGTCAATGCACATAAAGCTGCCAATCAGTTGCCAAAAGGCAAAGCCATGACCTGGTCAGAAATTGGACCAGACAACATTGCAGGCCGTACACGGGCTCTGTTGATTGACAGATTCAATACAGGTGTTTTGTATGCCGGTGGTGTTTCCGGTGGTTTGTGGCAGTCATTATCCGGTGGTACTTCGTGGCATCTGATTGCTCCGTTGGCTGAGAATTACGCAGTTTCATGCATTACCCAGGATATCAACGGAATCATTTATTTTGGTACCGGTGAAGGATTTGGAAATGGTAATGGTACTGCTGCCGGTAGTACTGGTTTTGTTGGTGGTGGGGTGTATAAATCCACCGATGCAACAGGTACCTCTTTTTCAGTTATTTCCAGCACGGTTCCAACTTCTTTAACCAGTGACTGGATTTTTGTTTATGAAATGGCCGCCGCTCCTAACAGTACACGTATTTATGCCTGTACCGACGGAGGTTTGTTTATTACCGATGATGGTGGTACAACATGGGTTAATCCTGTAATTTATCCGTCAACCACTCCTTATGGTCAGGTCTCCCACGATGTTGAGGTTGCCCCGGATGGTAGTGTTTATGCTGTTGTCGGAGATAAAGTGTTTTACTCTCCAAACGGAAACAGCGGAACTTTTGTCGATCGTTCCATTACAGGAACCACGGCTTCTTCTATCAGCAGGGTCGAAATAGCTGTTGCTCCTTCTGATCCTAATTACATTTATGCCAGTGTTGCCAAAGTTGATGGCTCGCTGCAAAATATTTACCGTTCTATCGATGCAGGCCAGAACTGGACAATCATTGGCCCCGGTGGCAGCGATCTTTTTCAGGTCTTTGGCTCAAACAATCAAGGATACTGGGATAATATCATCAAGGTTTTCCCCAACGATAAAAATCATATTCTTGTTGGTGGTGTCGATTTGTGGGAATGGACCGATGGTGGCACATGGCTGCAGAAATCACTCTGGTATCTTAACCCCACCAGTGCATATTATCTGCATGCCGATCATCATGATATTGTTTTTCACCCGACAAATTCAAGCATCCTGTATCATGGGTCTGATGGCGGTGTGAGCAAATCAATTGATGGTGCCCAGACTTTTTCGACTCTCAACCGTCGTTTTGGTACGGTTCAGTTTTATCATTTGAGCTGTAATCCTTTTGATATGGTAATGGGTGGCACTCAGGATAATGGCACTTTGATTCTGCCCGGAAATCTCACAAGCACCGGTACCGCCTACGAATTCCTTGGTGGTGATGGTGGTTGGTCAGCAATGTCTTATATCGATCCCAATGTAGTTGTTGGTACTGTTTACTATGGCGATATGTATCGTTCTGATGAATTGGGAAATAGTCCCAAAGCTTTCTACAGCGAAGCAATGAATGCTCCTGAAGAATTATCTTCAGCATGGGCAGGGTTTGTTACTCCCATGTATCTTGACGAGCAGATCAATGATCTGAATAGCCCCGATTCAATGTACTTCTTTAATACCGATACGGTGTCAATTCCTGCTGGTACTTCTGTAGTTGCTTATTCAAAGAAAAACAACAATTTCCCCTTCTATTATACAATTGAAAATACGCTGGCCGCAGGTGACAGTGTTCTGATTCAGGATAGGGTTCAGGCGCGTTTCTATATTGGTCTTAATGGAGCCGTATGGATGACAAAAGGCCTGCATGATTTCAGCGGTGCTCCTGCATGGTACAAGGTTGCAAATATTTCCGGTACCGCCCAGTGCTTTGCCGGTTCCAAAGATGGAAATTATCTTTATGTTGGAACCAATATGGGAAATCTGTATCGCATCTCCAATCTTTCTGCTGTGAAAGATTCACTGACCGGATATGTTACAAGTACACATTCTGTTGTTGAGTGCACCCGTATTGCCAGCACCAGTCGTGCCATCACTTCTATTTCTGTTGATCCAAGCAATCCTGAAAATATTTTATACACTTTGGGAATGTATGGGAAAACGGATTATGTTTATTATTCAACTAATGCATTGGATTCAATACCTACTTTCGTGAATAAAACCGGCAACCTGCCCAAAAATCCTGTTTACGCAAGTATCATTGAAATGAGTAACTCTGATTTGGTTATTGTTGGAACTGAACTTGGTATTTTCAGTACATCCGATATTGGAGCAGCTTCAGTTTCCTGGGTTGAAGATAACGAAACTATCGGTAGAGTTCCTGTGTATTCTCTTGTTCAGCAGATAAAGAACTATTACGGCACCAATAACTATGGTGTTATTTATGCTGGTACTCATGGTCGTGGTGCGTTTAAATCTACTTCTTATCTTGGTATCGAAGATGAGCAGGAAGCTACTTCAATGGCAACCATTGGCATTTATCCGAATCCTGCTGAAACCACAGCTATTTTGTCATTCAATTCGGATGAAAAAGGAAGCGGTATTGTAAATGTTTATACCATTGATGGCAAATTGGCTGCTTCGAAACAGGTGAACCTTAAAGCCGGAAACAATCTGGTTGAACTGAATGTTTCTGGTTTGGAAAGTGGTAATTATCTCATCGAAGTTCGTACCAACATGGCTTCTGTATCTGGTAAACTCATTAAAAAATAATAAGAGAGCCGGGGTTCGCCCCGGCCTCATTTTTAAATTGTAACTTTGAAAATCTGCGATATATGAAAAAATTTCTATCTGCATTGTTCATCCTGATGGCTGTGTCGGTATCAGCTCAGGAAAAAATTTATGCACCAACACTAACGGCTCCGGCTGATGCAGCTGTTAATCAGAAAATAGATGCTTTACTCGACTGGAACCCTGTTGCAGCTGCAGTAAAATATGAAGTAAATCTCGACACATCGGCCAGCTTTACCAATCCGCAGGATGTTGTTGTTACTTATTCTGCCTGGCAGTCATCTTTGCTGCTCTTTGGAACCACATACTACTGGCGAGTCAGAGCAATCGATGCCAACGATGTAATTTCTTCCTGGTCTGTGGTACGTAGTTTTACTACCTCGGCCGCCCCAAGTCCTCTCTGGCCTGCTCCCAATTCACATGACGCGTCTCTTTGTCCTCAATTGAAATGGACTCTTATGTCAAACGTTACCAAGTACGAATGTCAGTTCGATTCATCGCTTACCTTTGCCAGTCCCTGGTTCAAATCTGCTCTTGTTGACAGTACGAATTACTTCCATGTTTTCGGAAACGATTATGGCGAAAAGTATTATTACCGGGTTCGCGCAATTCATATCTATGATACATCTGATTGGTGTTCACCCGTTGCTTTTTTTACCCGTGACTCGGTCGCTTTCCATCCTACATCGCCGCTTGATGCCGATACGGCAATTCATCCGGTTGACTCTATCAGAGTCAGAGGTATTTACGGCACCAACAGCTACGAAGTACAATTCTCGGTTGATTCTGTTTTCACAGCTCCACAGATTTTCCATTGGGACAGTACCGCAATGTGGATAAAGTTTTCTTCCGGAGCATATGATACCATCGCTCGTGGTCCTATGGATACCATTCCTTTTGGTACATTTTACTACAGGGTTCGTTTGATGACTGATGACGATACCACCAAATGGACTGCTGTCCGTTCACTCACCACTGTGAAAAAGGTTAAAATGCTTGCGCCTGCTGATGGTGCTACTGCTGTTGATCCTGCTACATCTTTCTCTTGGGAAGCAATTCGTGGCGCAGCTTATTATATTCTTGAATATGATACTGTTCCGGCTTTTACCAATGTAACCAAAGTTGATGTGGTTGGTACATCATATACTCCTGCAGCACAGCTTTTCTCACAAACCAATTATTACTGGAGGGTACGTTGTGTTACCAATGCTGACACTACAGATTTGTATGATGATTTTCATTTCAAAACATTCTGGGGTGTAGGCGTTGAGGAAAATGAAGTCGCTACCTGGAGCGTTTATCCAAATCCAACCAGTGGCGTTTTTTATCTGAATCTCGAATCAGCTTCTTCTGCCAGAATCGAAATCCTGAATCTTCTTGGTGATGTTGTTTACTCTCAGAATAGTCTTGCCAATGGTTCCAATACCATTCACATAGACAATCTGAATGATGGTATTTACATGATGCGCTTGTATGTTGATGGTAAATTATATACATCGCGCGTTGTAAAGAAATAGAACAATAATATTTTTTAAAAAAGGGCTGTTCAGTTTTGAGCGGCCTTTTTTTATGTATTTGTATTATTTGAAATCATCCATTACCATTGTGAAAAATATCATAGGCGGATGCCAAAGGATTACTTGACAAACAGGCAGGTATCACATGTTTATAAAAATGGCAAAAATACACCCCCCATGTTTTGTCAGGCTCAACACCTGGCCAGCGGGTTGTCTTTTTATGTTTTTCGGGAGACATAGACTCATCCGGAGTCTTTCAAAAATGATAACATCTATTCTGATTTGTCAAGGCGGATTAATACCAAAGTGATTTATAAATCGGTTCAATTATTTTTGGGAGACTCCGGAGGAGTCATATATCTGTAGACCATATAAAACAAAACCACGACTCCGGAGGAGTCGCATATAAGGAGCTTCGTCTTCTGACAGTGCTTGTTAATATGCGACTTCTCTGAGGTCGTTTGCTCGGTATTGGTTTTTTTACAGATATGCGATGCCTGCCTTTTCATCAGGTAAACCTCTGGCATCAGCCAACAAAACGTTCAATGAAATTGCTACAATTGACTAAATTATATTTCCTTTTGGTATAAAATAATTTGAGAAACTGTATCCAGAATGCAATTATTCAGGATTGTCCTTCAGATAAAGCGGATAAAAGGTAAAAGCCGGTATTAGGGTAAATTGGGTAGTTCTCCAATGAAATTGAGATTTTCGGTACTGGGATGTGTTTTCAGTAAATCTTTGGTATTTGTATTGAGTTTCATTGGTCGGCTGCGACGATAGGAATACCGGCTTGTGAAAAGGCCAATACCGTTTGAAATATTCGAAAAGCTGGGTTTGTCCTGAATCAGCGTGTTGGACGGCTGATTGACATCCATGTAGGTGTTAAGATCTTCGGCGCCGATGGTAATGGATAAAAATACATATCCGGTGTATCGTTGCACATCATCGCGTTGTTCGATTGCTTGTCCGAGCAAATCGTAAAAAGTCCAGTTGCTGTAGTTCATATAAAGCAGTTCGCCACCACTGGTATTGTCGGATTTTACGGTTGCAAGATTCCAGTCAATTGTTTTTTCAATGGTATCAGTGGGATTGCTGTCGTAAATTTCGTAATAATGGAAAGTGAATTTACCTTCATATATTTTTCCGTTTTTAACGGAACTGAATTTCACATTGCTTTGATTGTCGGTATAAAACGAAATGGTAGTGGAACTGGAGGGTGGTGTTTCAATTAAAATATTGCTCAGGCCGGGAGCTTCGCTTTCATAAATGTTACCGGTAACATTATCGGTTATAATAAGTTTGTAGCGATAATCAGATTTAAGCCATGTGGTATCGTTTGTAAAAGTGTTGATGGTTGCCAGTGCGGCTATATTACTTTTGAAGTCAAAACGATAATAGGTTTGATATCCGGAAAAAAATACGCCGCCCCCGTCTTTATAAACATTGACGGTGTCGGCTGTCAATGGGGTGCTCAGAACACTTTGCCCGTTTGAATTGACCACATCCAGTTTCACATCCAGCAGATAGGGGTACAGGGTGCTGTCGGGAATCTGAGCATATTCCAGCGCATTTCCTTCGCCCAGAAAAGCCCGGTTGATTTTAATGTATTGAGTACTGGAAGCTGCATCCAGGATGCCATAAACAACCATTACTTCTTTTTTGTTTCCGTTGATATCAAGTTCGGTACTGCATGAAAAAAAAGAATATGCAGTGGCGGTCAGAATTAAAATTGAAAGGACTTTTTTCACAGACTTATAATTTGAGACAATTGCAAAAATAATTAAAATGTTGCAAAATCAATCATTATTGATAAGAATGAGGGCGTTAAAAATCAGTTTATGGCCTTTTTCAGCCAATGGCTATTTGGCTTTCTTCGTTGAACACTGCATCAGAAAACCGGAGAGACTCGGCCAAAAGATCTGTAATTGTCATTATTTTTATTTCAAGGCCATGTTTGGCGGCGACACTTTCGAGTTGCAATACACAGCTGGTTTCTGTAGTGATGATATATTCAGCGCCGGCTGCAAGGGCTGTTTTCAGCTCGTCCAAAGCTATTTGAGCACTCAGTTGTGAATACATAACCGAAAATACACCTCCAAAGCCGCAATCCGATTTATTTTGGTTTGCACCCACCAATTGTAGGCCCTCAATCATTTTCATTAGCTGAAGTGGTTCTTCTCTGAGTTTGTAATCAATTTTTGCGCTGCTTTCAACATGAAGCATTACTTTAGCTTTGAATTTGCCTTTCCAGGCCGAAACATGAAGAATATTCATCAGAAAATCGGACAATTCAAAAACTTTTGTCTGCAGCTTTTTATATTCAAGATGCAATGATGTATTGTAGAAAAAGCGGTTGTAATTGTTTTTTACCATGTGGGCGCATGCGGCCGAGGGCATGATAACATATCTTTCCGATACGAATTCATGAATAAATTTTTCACCGGCAAGGCGGGCCTCATCCCAATGACCGGCATTGTAGGCAAGTAGCCCGCAACAGGTTTGTTGTTCCGGATAGTGTATTTCAACTCCCAGATGACGCAACACCTTATACAGGTTCTGTGCAGTCTCTGGCTTGAATTGATCAGTCAGACATGGTATGAAGACACTTACTTTCATGCTTGTTTTGCGAAAATCAAAGTTACATATTATTTTTTTCCTGTTAAAAGAATTTATAAACGGCCTTGTTTTTGTTATATTTGCTGTTCAAAATAAAACGCCTATGAAAAAGAAATTACTTTTTTGGTCAGCTCTCGCTTTGATTTTCACTTTCACATCTTGTGATTTATTGCAGGAAGAACCGCCAACAAAAACCCAGATGGAAGGTGTATGGCTGGTTACCAAGGCCTATGACCTGAATTCAGCACAGGATATCACTCAAAAAGTGAATTTCCCGCTTACCGGCTTTCATCTTAGCAGCGATGGAACCATTATATCAACTGCCGGTCCACTGATGATGTATATTGTTTATGGCGACAGCAAATTTGTGAATATTGCCAGTGAAATTGACCAGGTATTCAATTATGCCAGCCTTGACTTCAATGGTGGTGAATTTTTTATAGGCGGTGGTGTGCAGACAAGGTTTACTCTTGAAATGAAACTTGAAGGCCTGCCCGGGCAAAAAGCACTGACAACCTTGCTTGAGCTCATCGGTATCGGAAATGATTATCTTGATGTTGTGGTTTATCACAAGTTCATGGATGTGAAAGTCGATTTTTCCGAAGATTATGAAACCATGTACTGGGAAATCGACAACATGACCACTGCTGTTTACAACACAAAGGATAATTACGGCAATTATGTTCTCTGGCAGGGATGGCCTGTAAACAATTTCTCGAAAGTACAGATCACTCTTCAGAAACAGGTGAAAGACCTCAGGGATCTGGTTGAAGAAGCAAGCAATTAAAAATCAGTTTTCTGATCAAGCAATATTGAACCCGCTGCAATGGCGGGTTTTTTTATTTTTTCTGTTTATGAAAAACAAAGATCAGAATGTGACCTCATACGAAAATGGTCCATAATACGACCAATACGGAGAAATAGCATTGGGCACAAATATGCTCCTGCTGATTTCTGCACTTTGAACTCCGTCTTTGTAATAAAACCATTTGAAAATACTAATTGCTGAAGCGTCAACATGAAAATACACACACAAATCCGATTGATTTTTAATAATTCTCTTTGTTTGACAGGGGCTTTGAATTTCAATGCTGTCAGCATCTATTATTTGCCAGGTGCTGTCAGAAATAAACATTCGGATTTGACCGGTTGGAAGAACTTTGATGATTTGCTCATTATCAGCTTCTGATGCAGAAATCACGGGTCTATCATCAGACAGATATTTGAATTCGCTTAAAGTGGAATCAAAAGTATTGGGCGAATTTGATGAAAGAATAATTTTATCAATAAAATCACCTCTTTGAGTATAATCAAATTCAATTGTGAAATTTCCGTAATAGTCCGAATGTGTACTATCAAGATACCCCCCACATGAAGAAACCCATGACTGAAGGGAAGCACCAACAAAGGCTCCGCTTACAGGTAGCCCTGTATAACTGTTTATTACTTTGCCATGAATACTAAAATGATAAGTCTCTTTTTTCTCGCAACCGCAGAAAATCAGAGCTATGACAACCGAAAGAAGCTGAATTTTCCTTTTCATATTGTATCTTTTAGTATCTACCTTATCAGTGTTATATGTCCCCGTTTTGTAAAATGCTGGTCACCCGGCAGAGTCATCTGAAGAATGTAGTGGTAAACGCCCACAAGTGCTGGTGCGCCATCGTTGGTGCCATCCCAGCATTCGTAAAAATCAGTGGTGTTGAACATCTCTTCGCCCAGTTCATTGAAGATGATAAAAGAGTAAGTGGTGTGGTCGATATACACACCAAAGGGGCAGAATGTCTTATTGTATCCTGTCGGTGAAAAAGCATTTGCAATGAACAGTCTTGGCAATTGCTGAATTTCTATCTGGTTGGATAATGTTGTGTCGCTGTACCCAAGCTGATTTCCGGCTGACTCAATGCCTTCAAGCCGATAGGTGAACAAACCGTAGCTCAGATAAAATGATGCAACATCATCAATATGATATTCAGCACCGGGTGTGAAAGTCGCTATCGGTGCGGCATCCGGCACATTGTCGATCATCCGGTACAGGCGATATTCCTGAACTCCTGTTGGCCAGCCCTCGTAATCATTCCAGAAAAGTTCATTGGTGAGATCGCTCAATGGTTCTCCCGAAAGAAAAATGGTACGTGCAGTGTCACTGTACATGGCTTCGTTGCTGCAGGAATCAATTACAGCTACCCGGTAGTAAACCGAATGCAAATCTGCACTGGCTGTTGCATCGGTGAAGGTATATTCGGGCGTGGCCGTATAAGACTGATAATCGATCGAAGTCCACGGACCATCTGGTGTCAGACTGCGTTGCAGCGAATATCCGATCACATACACGTTGCGGTCATTTACCCATTTCAGATACACGCTACCATCCGTTTCTACTGATGCATGCCGGATGTACACATAGGAAGGCAGCTCAGGAAAATCAACAAACTGGCATGAATTATTGGATGAAGAAAAGAAGCCATTGGTTGAAACTGCAGTTACATAAAAGCAGTATGAGCTGTCATCTTCCAGATTCAGAACGTCGTACGTGGTCGTAGTATTTGACACCACATCGAGGACAGACCAAGTGCCACCGTTTTCAGAAAAATATAAGACATATTCATCAATGCCGGGAAAGCCGCTATAGGCCGTCCAATCGAGATTTACGCTGCGGCTGCAGGGATCAACGGTGCTGCTCAGAAAAATGGTTGAATGGCCCGTTGTGAGCGGACTTGTGGTTGCACAGGAATCGATGGCAGCAATGCAGTATGATTCGGAATTTGCATCAGCAGTTGATGCGGCATTTTCGTACGATGTGGTGTTGATGCCCCAGACAGTATCAATGGGTGTCCAGACGCTGGTGAAAATATAAATGATATAGCCCTCGGTATCTTCGGATGCTGAAGGCTGCCATCCGAGAATGGCATTTTGCGTTGTTGGGTTCACCGAAACGCTGTCGAATACAGGAATTTCGGGTGGTATAGTATTTTGGTAAATGTCGCCATCAATAGAAGAAACCGACATGCAGCCGGAAGCATCGGTTTGTTGAATACGAAAATTTATCTGGCTGTTGCAGATATCAATGGTGTCGATAAAAGAAGTGGTCATTGATGTTCCGGCAGCAGTCCATATGCCGGCGGGAAATTCGTAGAAAATATTGTAATTGGCGGAAGTAATCAAAGGCGGCATGTGGAGCGCGTTCCAGCTGAGCGGAGCTGTTCCGTTCAGGGGATTCAGAGCAGTAAGCATCATGGTCTGCAGAGTGTCGGATGGTGTTGAATATTGCAATGCCGGCGCATCGGAAACAGTAATCATATAATAAAAACCAGCATTAATCTGTGCGTTGGCACCAGCATGCAACCAGGTGTTTTGTGTGTAAAGCGAAACATTTCCAACCATTATGTAAGGCCCTGTCAGGGTGGTGGAATGAAAAATCTGATAAGAATCGAAAACAGCAGTTGGATCGGGTGGAATAACCCAGGAAAGCTCTACATCGCCGTTTGATTTCACATCGAGGCATCGCAGCGAAGGCGCATTGAGGGCGGCGAAAGAAATAGTTCCCCAAAGAATGAGTACAGGGAAAAATATTTGTTTCAGCGGCACTTTCATTGATTAATTTTTATTACCGACAATCAGAACGCGCATTTCATCAGGATTCAAATATTTTTTTGCCATTCGCTGAATGTCATCGGGATTTGCTTTGGCAATTGTATCCCAATAATTTCTGAAATAATCTTTTGGATTGAGTTGTTCGGCGTGCATGGTCATCAGTCGTTCGGTCAGCGCAAAGGGGCCGTCCATGCTGCGAAGCAGACTTCCGAAAATATAATTACGTGCAATATTCAATTCTTCCATTTGAACTTTTTCAGAAGATAAACGTGATATTTCTCTGAAAATTTCATCGAGGGCGAGCTGAGTAGTTTCTGATTTCACTTCGGTTTGAATGGACAGATGGCTGGCTTTGGGACGAACAGCGATTCCGGATGAAATTCCATAGGTATAACCTTTTTCTTCGCGTATGGATTTCATTAGCCGGCTGCCGAAATAACCACCAAGAATGGTATTGGTAAGCATGAGCAAGGGAAAGTCGGGGTGGCTTCGACCAACAACGGGTGTGCCAAGCATAATGGCAGACTGCACGGCATCTTTTATTTCAATAATTCTTTGTTTTTCGGAAGAGGGTTGAATGTCGAAATTCTTTTCATCGGTCGTAATCAGATGCTTTTTTGTTTGTTCCATCATTTCAGATAATGATGCAATGACATCGGTATCCATATTGCCTCCAATATAACAGCGTGCATTGCCTAATGGAAGCTGGCTGTACAATTGTTTCAAATCATCGCTTGAAATATTGTCGAAGTCCGATTCTTTCAGAATTTTTCCGTAAGGATGGGTTTCGCCATAAAGCATGGAAGGCAGTGTACGTCGGGCAATGCTCAAGACTTTTTTGTTGCCGATGATGAATTCCTGTTTATTGTTGGCAAGAATCACCCTGAATTCTTCTTCCGGAAAAACGGATTCAGTCATGATGGAAATCAACAACGGAAAAAGCCGGACAAGAATATGTTTTACTGCAAAAATACTGATGGTTGTGAAATGATTTGAGGCCGTAATATCGATGTATGCGCCGTTGAAATCAATGGTTTCGGCAATCTGAAAGGCATTGTATTTTTTTGTTCCTTCCATCATCATTCGCGCCATGGAAGATGCCTGTAGTGGTTTTTGCTGAGACCATGTGCCAGCGCCTATCACAATGTCGAGACGAACAACTTCCGAATTGAAGTTTTCGAAAGAATAGCAGGGAATCAGATTGTTTATTTTTGTTTCCGAGAAATCGGGAAATCCGCTGAATTGGAGCAATCCGGCTGATGGAGCTTGTTTTCGGTTGATATTTTGATTGTTCATATAATCTGTTTTGACACTGGGAAAAGGAATTTGTTATTTAGCCGGTTCATAATTTAGTTGGGAAAGGTTTTCTTTACGGAATAATTCATTAGCTACACGGCAAATATCGTCTTTAGTGATGGCTTTGTAATGTTCCACTTCGTGATTGATTTGGTTTGCATCGCCCATCCATTCATATAAAGCAAGATTCATTGCATTATTGAGACAACTGGTTTTAGAAAATTCAAAAGTAGATTCGATTTTATTCTTTACTTTTTCAATTTCGCGGTCATGGATATTTCCTTTTTTTATTTCTTCAATTTCTTTATCTATGGCTGGGATTACATCATCGAACGAATAACCGTTGGAGAGTTCGCCTTGCACAATAAAGAGTCCCGGATCAACATCGCCGGAAATGTAGGCATTCAGACTGGAGAAATAGTTTTTATCTTTTACGAGATTTTGATACAACCTTGATGAGGCACCATTTGAGAGCAGATCAGAAATCATGTCACAAACTTTATAATCAGGATGATTTCGTGCGGGCATGTGGTAGGCCTGATATAGCGCTTTGAATGGCACATCGCGGGTAAGAGTGAGTTCTCTTTTTTTGTTTTGCACTGGTTCCTGAGGTATCTGATGTGTAGCTGTATGAGGTTTATCGATATTTCCGAACCATTTTTCAGCGAGACTTTTCACCACTTTCAATTCAAGCGGGCCTGCGACAACCATAATAGCGTTGGCAGGGTTGTACCATTTGTTGTAGAATTCCCGCACATCGCTCATGGTCGCATTTTCGATATGGCTGATGTCTTTCCCGATGGTTGCCCATTTGTATGGATGCGTGGTAAAAGCCAGTGGTCTCAGATAGAGCCAGGCATCGCCATAAGGCTGATTCAGGTATCGTTGCTTGAATTCTTCAATGACAACCTTCCGCTGCACTTCGAGCGACTTTTCGGAAAAGGCCAGACTCAGCATGCGGTCCGATTCGAGCCAGAATGCAGTTTCGATGTTTTGAGCCGGTAAAGTAATGTGATAGTTTGTTATATCGTTATTAGTGAAAGCATTGTTTTCGCCACCTACTTTTTCAAGTGGTGTATCAAATTCAGGAATATTTATACTTCCACCAAACATGAGATGTTCGAACAAATGGGCAAAACCGGTTTTGTTTTCATCTTCATCGCGGGCTCCTACTCCATAGAGTATGTTAATGACCGCCATGGGAGTGGTTTTATCGTTGTAAACCAGGACTTTTAATCCATTGGAAAGCGTGAATTTTTCAAATTGAAGCATTGAAATTATTTTACTTCAAAGTTAAATAAATATCTTTGACAAAAAAAACACATGCTCCGGGATGATAATGTTGTGCGGAAACCGGCTCTGTATCTGAAAAGGCTCATCAGACACAAGCAATTTGTGTTGCTGCTCAGTATTATGGTTGGGTTGGCGGCAGGTCTTGCTGCGGTTATTCTGAAAACTTCTGTACATTACATTGAGGCCTATGTCCGTGATCAGGCCAATGTGGATGCCGAAAATTTCTATTATCTGGTTTTACCTGTTCTGGGAATTCTGATTACGGTTTTTTTCACGGTGTATATTGTAAAGGACGATATCAGTCATGGAGTATCAAAGATACTGCGAGCTTTATCGAAAGGCGAGTCACGGATGAAGCCACATTTTATGTATTCCGGGCTTGTAGGTTGTTCGGTTACAGCCGGAATGGGTGGTTCTGTAGGGATGGAGGCCCCGATTCTGGCAACAGGTGCGGCCATGGGATCCAATATTGGCGAATGGTTCGGGCAATCGCACCGCACCCGAATGCTGCTCATCGGCGCAGGCACAGCTGGTGCATTGGCAGCCATTTTCAAGGCACCCATTGCCGGTGTTATCTTTGCAATAGAAGTGTTGGCTCTCGAAGTTTCAGCTGCATCTATTATCCCTTTGCTTATCAGCGCTGTTACTGGTGCCCTGCTTTCTACTTTCATGCTTGGAAAAAACATTGAGTTCTATTTTTCCATTCAGGAACCGTTTGAATACAGAAATATTTTTTATTATGTTATTCTGGGTATTGTCTGCGGTCTTGTTTCAGTGTATTTTCTACGCACCAATAGCTGGATTGAAGGGGCTGTTCAAAAAATAAGGAAAAAAATCTGGCGTATTGTTATAGGTGGAGGCGCTGTTGGATTGCTCATATTTCTGTTTCCGCCACTGTACGGCGAGGGTTATGCTTTTATGCGCATGATTCTGAGCGGAAATGTTCATGATTTATCAAACAATTCTTTCTTTTATAACTTTGATGAAAATTCATGGATTTTTGTTGGATACCTTGGATTGATCCTGGTCTTGAAAGTTGCTGCCATGTCGCTGACAACTGGGTCTGGTGGAATCGGCGGAGCTTTTGCACCATCTTTGTTTATGGGGGGGATAACCGGAGCAGCTTTCGTTAAAGTTGTCAATTTGCTCGGTTTCACAACCATCATTCAATCAAATTTTATTCTTGTTGGAATGGCTGGTTTAATTGCTGGAGTTATATCGGCTCCATTGACAGCCATATTTCTTATTGCAGAAATTACCGGTGGGTATGCCTTGTTTATTCCACTGATTGTAACATCAAGTATTGCGTATATGACAACGCGGCTCTGGGAGCCCTATTCCATTTATACGTCCCGATTGGCTGTGAGCGGTGAACTGGTTACACATGATCGCGATAAATCGGCATTAACACTGCTTAGAGTGAATGAAGTGGTTGAAACTGATTTCAAAGTAGTTCATCCCGATCAGACTTTGCGCGATTTGGTGCAAGTGATTTCGGCTTCAAACCGCAACCTTTATCCGGTTGTTGATGAATACTGCAATTATCTTGGTGTGATTACGCTTGATTCTGTAAGGAAACTGATGTTTGACCAATCGAAGTACGACACTGTTTTGTTGCGTAATCTGATGCAGAAAGCAAAGGAATCTGTATCACTCAATGATAATCTTGACACAGCCATGGGCAAATTCCGCAAAACAGGCTGGTACAATCTGCCTGTGCTGAATGGCGAGAAATATGTCGGATTTGTTTCGCGCTCAAATATTTTAATGATCTACCGGAATAAAATCCGTGAGTTTTCTGCTGAGTGATAAAACTCCTCGAAGGG
>DAOPKE010000035.1:0-24712 GCA_035390965.1 Bacteroidales bacterium
TGTAAATGGCTGCCTGTGCGAAACAGCTTGAAAAACATTCGACTCCGCTGGAGTCATCCAAATCCATGAACTATTAAATATTTTTTTGGTATTACCCCAAAACCTGAACAAATCAGTGCATAAAAAACGGAATTACTTCAGGTGCGAAAAATCTTCAGTTGACAGTCGGTCTCGCAGAATTATAACGAGTGACAAAAATCCAATTGTTCTATAATAATGAACTATTTCAACCGGGATGTCTGATTCTTCAAGAGCTTCGATGAAAGCCAAGCCCCATGCCAGATTTTCTTTTTTGAAAACAAACGTACTCAGATAGAAAATATAATCAGTTGCCTCGATTGGATGAAGCACTTTCCGATTACCGAACCATGCAGAATAAAATTCCGGAAAATCTAAGTTATCATCTGCAGGAGTGTTTAATAATGAGGCAACAGAAAACAACAATTGAATCAGCGGATAATCAGGACAGCTGAGCGCATATTTCTGAACAGCTGACGATGAATTATTCTTGTCTTTAGCAAACTCAGTCTGAGCAAGGAGATAATTGTATGCGGGATTTTCCGGATATTTTTTTCCAAAAGCTGCTACCAGTTTTTTACCAACTTTTTTCTCCGAAAGATTCCGACAGGCATCGACAAAATCGTTTGTCAGTTCTTCCTTATTAAACCTATCATCAAAAGAAGCGAGTCCAAACAACGAAGGGTGCACTTCCTCCACATCGACTTTAAAATCCAACAACTCTGATAACTGCGCAAACAAGTTGTCGATCTTTCTATCACCTTCAATCCGGTAAATTAAACTCGTCGTTATCCCAATCAAAGAATGTTCACCAAAATTCGTTACGGCAATGGTTTCAAAATTCAGCAATAAATTTTTCAAATCATTGAAAGAATAAGCAAAATATTTTTCAAAATTGTTGTTGTCATCATTATCGTTGTCATCATCGTTATCTGAATCAATTTCGCTATCAAGCTCAGATACATCCACATAATGATAGTTGCCGTTGCCAACCGTTTTATTGAGTGTTTCAAGAATTTCGTATACGCGATCCGGAGTATCGAATGGACCCTGAACAAAAACCGGAACTCCATTATCGCCAACTTCAATATCAATCAATTCAATATTGTCGTTATCTTCTTCCAAAATAAACTGTGTTGTTTTATAGAAATCAGGGTGCGACTTTAAGCCAATTTCCGTTGCAAAGTTTTCGCCGGCAAAAACAATATTGTGAGCAAGTTCATAACTAATAACAGACATTTCCTGTTTCGAAAACAAGTCATCTTTCAAATCTTCATAATCATCGGCCGAAACATTAAACCAGAAAAAAGTATCTTTCACGCCCAGGCATTTCAAATCAACCAAGTAATTCCCGATGGTGAAATGACCGTTTACATGCTTTCGGACAATAAAAACCGTTGCCAGTTGATTTTGGTTCCATTCATCATTCACCAAACATTCATGAATGGGGAGTGTCCGTGCACGTTGGCGAATGTATTTTTCGGGCGACAAAAATTGAGTCATTTAAATAGTATTGAAAAATAATGCTGCAAAAATATCAATTAAATGTCATGATTCAAAAGCACATTATCTATTCCAAAAAAAATATGGTTATCTCACTTTGAATAATGATAAGACTTTTCTATGTCCTATAAATAAATAACCCCGAAAATCGGTATTCAAAGCCCGTTTGCAGATTGATCCTGCCCATGACAGAAAAAATACATATTTTAGCAGCATTAAAATACCTGAATATGAAAATCAAGGCATTGTTTTTATCGTTTGTTCTGTTCATCAGCATATCGTTACGCACACTGGCCGACGAAGGCATGTGGCTGCCACTTTTGCTGCAATCACTCAATGAAAAAGAGATGCAGTCGATGGGCTTTAGACTCACTGCCGAAGACATTTATTCCATCAATCAAGGCAGCATGAAAGACGCCATTGTGTTGTTCGGACGCGGCTGCACAGCAGAATTGATCAGCGATCAGGGATTGATTCTGACCAATCATCATTGCGGCTACGGCCAGATTCAGAGCCACAGTACAGTGGAACATGATTACCTGACGGATGGATTCTGGGCCATGAGCAAGGAACAAGAGCTCAGTTGTCCGGGTCTTACCGCAACAATACTGGTCAGAATGGAAGATGTTACATCGAAAGTACGGGCAAAACTGACCGACGACATGACTGAAGCACAACGTGAAGACGCCATAAAAGACGTCAGCGATAAAATAGCCCGGGATGCGGTTTCCGGCACACATTACCAGGCACAGGTGAAATCATTTTATTATGGCAATGAATTTTATCTCATGGTTTATGAAGTCTTCAGCGATGTACGGCTGGTAGGTGCGCCACCTTCAAGCATCGGCAAATTCGGCGGTGACACCGACAACTGGATGTGGCCTCGTCATACCGGAGACTTTTCAATGTTCAGAATATATGCAAACAAAGACAACAAGCCGGCAGCGTACTCAAAAAGCAACATACCATACAAACCCAATTACGTCTTGCCCATATCGCTCAAAGGAGTAAAAGAAGATGATTTCACTTTCGTATTCGGATATCCCGGAACAACCGAGCATTTCACCATTTCAGACGGCGTAAAAATTATTACTGAAGAAGAAAATCCTGTAGCCATTAGCATACGCCGAACACGAATGGACGTGATGGAAAAATACATGAAAACCGATCCCGCCATTCGGATCATGTATGCAAGCAAACATGCAGGTGTAGGGAATTACTGGAAAAAAATGATCGGCGAAAGCAAGGGCATCAGGCAGTGGAACGGCATTTCGAGAAAACAGGCACAGGAAAACGATTTCATGGAAACGTTGCGGCATGATAAAGAGATGTTTACAAAATACGGAACATTGCTTGAAAACATGAAAGCTGCTTACGAAAACCTGCGCCCATACTCACTTGCATATACATATTTCTTTGAGGGAGCATACAGTATTGAAGCATTAAAATACGCATATAGCTTTACAGCATATATTAACGAATGCATCAAAAATCCAAAATCAGACCTGATCCCTGGAGCAAAAGACAAATTACTTAAATCAGTGGACAGCTATTATAAAGGATATCATGCTGATATCGACAAAGAAATAGCCATTTTACTGATGCCGATTCTGAAAAATATGGGACCCCGATTTCTGCCCGAAGCCTACACAAATATGGAAAGCAAATGGAAAGGTGATTGGAAAGCCGCTATGGATGATGCTTTCAAGCGCAGTTTCTTTGTCTCT
Organism: Bacteroidales bacterium; assembly: GCA_035390965.1. Classification (GTDB taxonomy): domain Bacteria; phylum Bacteroidota; class Bacteroidia; order Bacteroidales; family DTU049; genus GWF2-43-63. Next base: position 3,249 of record DAOPKE010000035.1, read on the forward strand.
AAAGAAAAGACACTGCAATTCCTCAACATGAATCCCCAAAAAGTGAAAAAAGCCATACAAAAAGACCCTGTTTATCAACTGACCAGTGGATTTTTCAATAGTTACTTTGATAAAATAGACCCCGGCCAAAGCTTATACAGAGCGCAAATAGACAGCATGTACCGCATTTATGTCGGCATCAAAAAAGACATGAAAACATCGGAACGTATGTATCCTGATGCCAACAGCACCTTACGCATTGCCTACGGAAAAGTAAAAGGGTTTCAGGCAGCCGATGGCGTGAACTATAAGTATTATACTACTGTGGATGGCATTCTTGAAAAAGAAAGCCCTGAAATCGAAGATTATTATGTAAGTCCACGGCTGAAAGAACTCGTACTTGCCAAAGATTTTGGAATTTATGCCGATGCCGACGGAACATTGCATACGGGATTTATTGCCACCAACCACACCACCGGAGGCAACAGCGGAAGCCCGGTACTAAACGCCAATGGCGAACTCATCGGCATCAACTTCGACCGCGTATGGGAAGGCACTATGAGCGACCTGATGTTTGATCCCGGTAAATGCCGCAACGTGTCGCTCGACATCCGCTATTGCCTGTGGGTGATTGACAAATACGCAGGCGCAGGATATCTGATTGAGGAAATGAAGATTGTGAAATAGAAATATATGGTTGGGCGTAGTCTTTAATAAAAATTGGTTGGGTTTAGTCTCCAGATTAAACCCAGCAGTAAAATCTATTAAGACTAAGCCCAACCTCAGAGTCTTCACTGTCGTCTATCCTTCGACTCAGCTCAGGATGACAGAAGCATGCGTTATAATGAAAGGAGCAGGAATCACTCAAACATCCAGACTGATTTCATTTGAATTCTTAAATATTTTGACATGCAGACCAACCCAAACATATTCATTGATTGCAACCGTGCGAAAGCCAATCTGAAAGCTGTTTTCGAAGACCAACGATTTTCAGATGTTACATTCAGACCACATTTCAAAACTCATCAGAGCATCGGTGCCGGCATGTGGTTCAGCAATTTTGGCATTGAGAAAATCACTGTTTCTTCGTTGCCAATGGCTGAATATTTTGCTGCAGGCGAATGGGATGACATTCTGATTGCCATGCCTCTAAATCCAAATCACATTGCTCAATACAACACACTGGCATCAAAAATAAAACTGCATCTGCTGGTTGATAACAATGATACTCTTTCTATTGCTTTATCGGAAATAAAAAATCCGGTTTCATTTTATCTGAAAGCCGATGCCGGTTATGGCCGTGCAGGCTGGCCTGCCGAAAACACCAAAGAATTTTTAAAAGCATTAAAGCTGATTTCAAAAAACGGCACACATTCGTTCTCCGGCATTCTGAGCCACTTTGGGAATACATACAGCGCCAGATCGGTTGAAGAAATAGTTGACATCAATCTCTCATCCATTACTAGACTGGTTGTATTGAAAGAGTATATTGAAACACAAACCGGGAAATCCTGCCCGCTCAGCATCGGCGATACGCCTTCGTTGCCCCAATATACGCCTGAAATGCTGAAAAATATTTCCGAGTTGCGGCCCGGAAATTTTGTATATTATGATATGATGCAGGTAGCGCTTGGTACATGCCAAATCAATCAGGTTGCTGCAGCGCTTAAATGTGATATTCTGAGCGTTTATCACGACCGCAACGAAGTGCTGGTTCATGCCGGCGCCGTGCATCTTTCGAAAGAAGTCTGCCCGATGCCCGACGGCAAACCCGGATTTGGCGCGCTTGTCCGCTTAAACGAAGGCAACATCTGCGAAGTGATTGATGACTGTTTTGTCGATCGACTTTCGCAGGAACATGGCATTCTGCGCGTAACGCCAGCGTTTTTCAATGAATTTGGCACTGGTGATTCTATTGGCATTTTGCCGGTACATAGTTGTTTGATGGTGGCGGCAGATAGCAGACAATGACAATTTCAGGATATTTCGTAGCCGACGTCTCCTTGTCAGTCAGATAAAATTTCATGTCAGCAAGCTTTGCTGTTCAACCCCTTCTTGCTGACGATAAAAATGTTGGGAGGCTGATGATAATTGGGTTGTAAATAAGTGTAAGAGCAATTCATGCATCATACAACATGTGTTATTTATTTGTTATTTTTTACGGGGGGGCGGATTTGAATATTTATTAAGTATATTTGCCTAATATGTTGAATTTTATCATTATGTTTTATCTGTTCATCAGAAGAACGTTCTTTTTTGCTGATAAAAAAATCAATATACGCTTGAAGTGCGTTGCAATGCCGTTGGAGACATCTATTGGCAGCATTAAAGCAAAAAAAACCGACCATGGGTTTGCACCCCCGATGGCCGGCCTTGGTTCACATCCAATCATTAAACTGAATGCCGTGCAAAGATACGAAACATAGATGTAAACCCAGTGAAATTCAATGTTAAAAGTGAATTTTGGTGGCGCGTGGTAACTGCCAAGCGGTTGGTTGTACTGCGAAAGTGGGAAAAAAAATGAATGTATTGTATAAATAAATCTGTTCACGATGAAAAAAAATCTGATTTTTGCATGTATGATCATGCTTGTCTCATGTTTCTCCTGTCAAAAAGACATTGAGTCAATCAAACCAAGTTCGATTCAACCAACATTAATGATTAAGTCAATCGAAGATTATAAACCAGAACCAAATAAATTCATGCCTTTGATTGAAAAGGTTAAGCAATATTCTGGCGAAACAAATAACGGGAATATTAAAACACAAGAAAACGACTCAATTCTAATTCAGGATGCTTTCTGGCAACTTGAAACAGCAATAAACTATTACTATGGAATTACAGGAGCTCCCAAAGACACAATTATTGAAGATTCTTTGATTTTAAATCTTCCGTTTTCAATTGAGGGGAGTGAAGGTTATGTAATGATTCCTGACGTAGCTTCATTATACTCTGAAATGAAAGAAGAAATTTTAACTTATTTCCCTCAACACATTCTTCTTTATGGGGATTTAACTGCTAATGAAGTTGAAGGAAATATTCTGAAAATGGTATTCAACTTTACCATGTCCAATCCACCTTCAGATTTAATATCCGGAAATGGGAACAAGGACTTGATCTTTCTTGATCAAACATATAATTGTTCAACATGCCGTGTTCCGGTTGCCATCGATCCATACACAGCTATTGTAACGCCATTTAATTCAAATGAATCCTATCCTGCAATTTTTGCACAATCTGGGACACCTGGAACACTTACATTTACGGGATCTGCGAGAGAAAAGATACAAAACAAACTCAACGGATCGGCAAATGCAATTCCTGCGACTCCCGGATTTAAAATTGTATTATCAAACTATTCAAACAATAACTTTTTTACTTATAATGGATCCTATAACTTGTACATCAATCCAGGTTCATTATTTGGAGTACAAAGCAATCCTTGCGAAATACTAAATTCGGTTAGTTTAAACATATACTTGCAAAAAGCAATTCAAATGATGCAGTTTGCTTCTCCAGCCGCTCCAAGAAAAATAATTTGCGCAAAATATAGTTGGGTAGGGCCAACTGACGATGGGATACCTGATCCATACCCTGCATGGTCCTGGATTTTCATTTGTCCAACAGCGGAAGTAACATACGTCCCAATTAACCAAGGAACAAATTAATCATGAAAAGCTTATTGTTTGTATTATTCCTGTTAGCCTGTACTTTGCTGAAGGGACAGGGGTTTGAGAAAATTCGTTTTGGTTCACCAGACACTGCATATGTCGGAGTATTTACAGATGAGTTGACTGAAGGCAAATACACTGTGTTGTGTGGCCAATATGTTGATCACATTCCTGTGGGAGGTGAAATTCTTGAATACGATGTTTCGGGCTCACTTGGGAAATATGTAAAACTGCCCGAATATACAGGATTGATACTTGAACCTGAACGAATAATCAGATCCGGCATTAACCAGTTGATTCTTGCAGGGAATGCATGGAATAATACAAACGATGAGCAGGATTTGTTTTTAATGACATTGGACAACTCATATCAAATTCAATCTATTGTCATTGTGAACAATCCAACACTTGATGATCGCTTTCTGAACTGGCATTTTTTCAATGACAGCATAGTGGATATTGCATGTAAAGATTTGGACAGTGCTTATTACAATTCATATGTTTTAAGGGTTAGACTGAACGGACAAATTATCAAACAGACTACACCTGGCTATCCTGTCAACCCGGTTGATTTCTATTACAAAAAATCAGACAGCACATATTATATCATTAACTCCGATGTCATTTTCGGATTTTCGGCAGATTCGCTGAACCCTTTAGGAATTCTTTTTGACCAATTTGTTTATAATCAGAGCCACAATTACCCGGTTCTTCAGACAGGAAACGCATTTGGAATAAACGACAGTGTGTTTCTGACTATGGGACATTACATGGATTTTTCCGGCACAATTCCAATAAGAGAAATGGGCATAAGCTTGTGGAATAATTCGTTTGACCCGGTCATCATTTTTCATAATGGTGAAGATGGATATTATAATCAAAGTCCTAGTAACAGCTTCTCGTTTATTGATCCTAAACATGCATTCCTTTCAGGATATTCATTGCTACTACCTGATGGGATAAAACAACAAACTACTTTGGACGAATATAGGATTCTAGTCTTTAATATAAACACAGAAACCGGAGCTGAAAATTGGAGAAGATTGTTTTACAGCAATTATTGCGCCTTTCCCGATTTCACTTCTTCTACCAGCGATGGAGGCTGTCTGATTACAGGGTCACGTACGGATCTAAATGGTATCCGCACAGACATGTTTCTTTTGAAACTTGACAGCCTTGGGAATTGCACCCCTGATGTTATCAGTGAAAATCAAAAGCCTGCCTACGAAATATTCCCTAATCCTGTGAGTACATACATGCGAGTTTCATCGCAAGGTTCAATAATTTCTTTTTCCATATCAGACTTGTCAGGCAGATCACTTGTGAACGAAAAATGTTACGGAAACAATGACATCCTTATTGAAACCGAAATGCTAGATCCCGGCATATATCTTCTTAAAGCAAGTTTTAATGATGGAAGTACAGCTGTGAAAAAGTTTTTACGGTTGTAATTCTACTCTTCCGCTCAGACGAAAGTTTGTCCGCTCATCAATTCACGACAGTGATAGATGCCGGCAGAATTCTATGTCAGCAATGCTGGGTGTCATCAATTTCTTGATGGAGTTTATTCTGCTGTCTCCTTCCCTGCCCGCTGCGCAGCAGGCGGGGATACATTTTTTCTTTGTTTCACTTCGAAAAAACACTGCTAATGACATATCTACATAAATATTTAAAAATCAACAGAAGCAAGGTTGAGTTCCCGGGCAAGCCTGAATCAGCTTCGAAAAAGCAGAGCCTGCGCGACCCGGGATCTCATTCTATACGGCAGATTTCTTCTGTTGATTTCGCTGTCTCCTTCGATACTTCGCAAGCTATTTCACAAGAAGCGCTACAGGAGCGAAACTCAGGATGACAGCAACTTAAAGTGTCATTTTTTATTTAGGTTGCAAAACGCATTTTGCTGGTGCTTGTCGCGTAATGTCAGCATGACTGCACGCGGGTCTCAGGATGACAGCAGGGCATAGCATGACAGCGGCGAGGATAGAATGTCGGCGAAACTGCTGCTCAGCCAACTCTTCCATGTTCTTCTTCGGCGAACTATGGAAGGTTGGGGAGATGTGTTTTTGAATTGAAAAAATAGTACATTTACGCATCAAAATTTTTGTTCTATGTCAATTCCAACTACCCGAACAAAAGAAGATGCTGTGATCAGCATCAACGTGGAAATCTGCACCGGATGCGGGCTGTGTGTAAAGGCCTGTTGCAGTGATATGCTGAAAATCGAAAACGGAAAAGCCGCTGAATTGCAGGGTAAATCGGTTTTCAACTGCATTGCGTGCGGCCATTGCATGGCTATTTGTCCTGAGGGAGCCATTAAAATCAGCGGCAGAACCATGTCGCCGGGCGACGTGTTCGACATTCCAAAAGACGCATCGGATGCGACATATGAGCAGCTCATGACCTTGTTCGAACGGCGTCGCAGTGTACGAAAATTCAACCAGAAAACGATTGAGCCGGAAGTGATTGAAAAAATTCTGGCTGCTGCCCGCACTGCTCCCATGGGGCTTCCACCCAGCGATGTGCATGTGCTAATTCTGAACGGACGCGAAAAAGTAACAGCTTTTACCAGGGATTTTGCACAGTATCTGAAAAGTCTGAAGTATCTGGTGTCGGGCTGGTTTCTGGCCATAATGCGGCCTTTCTGGGGCAAAACCAATGATGAAATGTTCCGCAATTTTATTCGCCCGTTGTTTGAAAATTATATCGGTGAGATGGAGAATGGCAACAATTATATCACTTACGATGCACCACTGGCCATGTATTTTTATGGCTCGCCCTACTCCGATCCGGCCGATCCCATTGTTGCAGCCACCTATGCCATGCATGCCGGCGAATCGCTGGGACTCGGAACCTGTATGCTGGGCGCCATTCATCCGTTTATTCAACGCGGTAAAAAAGCAGCACAATTCCGCAAAGCGCACGGCATAAAATATAAAAGCCAGGAAGGACTTTTTGTGATATTCGGCTATCACGATTTGAAATATAAAAAAGGCATCAAACGTACTTTTGCAGATGAAACTTTTGCATAGAAAATACTTTATAGTTTTGTTGCTGCTGTTTCCGGTTTGCGCTTCGGGACAGCATTCTGACACGATCAGAATAAACAAAGACATTCAGCTGATTCAACTGAAAGATTCTTTTTTTCTGCATGTCACCACCGATTATGTGGAAGGCTTTGGAATGGTTTCTTCAAATGGTTTGATCGTTATCAGAAACGGTAATTCGCTGATGATTGACACGCCGATGGACAAAATAAAAACATCTGCAATCCTTGATTATCTGCGCGATTCGATGTACACAACTGTCACTGTTTTTATTCCCGGACACTGGCACAACGACTGCATTGGCGGGCTTGCAGAACTTCATCGCAGAAATGTTTTTTCAATTGCAAATGAAATGACGCGCGCAGAATGCATCAAAAGAAATCTTGAAGTGCCTAAGGCGTCGTTTTCGAAATACCTGACATGGTCATTCTGCGGAATACCGCTCGAATGCTTTTATCCGGGTGCAGGACATAGTCTTGACAATATTGTTGTGTATTTTCCGGAACAGAAAATTCTTTTTGGCGGATGTCTGATTAAATCGGCCGAATCAACTTCCATTGGAAATATTGCAGATGGCGATGTAGAAGCATGGCCCAAGACATTGAAAAAAGTGCAGAAAAAATATCCGGATGCTGAAATAATAATTCCAGGACATGGCTCTGTGGGCTCGTTGAAACTGATTGATCATACTATCTTCATAATCAATCACTATTTGAATAGTAAAAAATAAATTCCATTATTTTAATGTTACCGATAACTGATTTAATGTTGACATTTTAATGTTTGATATTAATTTTATGCAATTAATCTCGAATATCATGAAACATTATATATTCATTTTCATTGCCTGCTCATATTTATCTGGTGTTGCCCAACAGGGAAAACCCTGTAAAGACATTAGTTTCAAAACACCGCAAAAAGCCACCTTGGAAACTGACAACGGATACCGGGCCGACTCATGTGAATATCACTGTCTGTGCGAGCCACAGAGTATTGATGGTGAAAAGCACTATTATTTTTATGATCATTTGGGAAGAGACACTTCCATCTGGAATTTCTATCAGGACACGATTATTAACCCGTGGTATCTTGAATCAAAAAACACAAAAGAATACACTTCGTTTAATGCAATTCAAAATGAAAAAGGTTATTGGTATGATACGCTTGGCATGTGGCAATACACTTTTCTGAGACAAAACACTTTCAATACATCGCAGGAAATGATTCATCAGAAAAACTATCGACTTTATGAGTCCACTTTGCCACATAGCATCAGTGATTTCACCTATGGCCCCAATGGGTTATCGCAATCTCTATATTTTGTTGCTTATCCAACTTATCCCGCAACATTGCGGTCGAAACAAACATACTTTTACAACGTTTCAGGCAATCTGAGTTATATTGAATATTACTCCTATAATACGCAGACATCCACATGGTCTCCTACAGTTTCATATTTCTACACGTATGATTCACTGGAAAATCTGATTCAATATAGTCGTTTTAATTATGCCAGCGGAGCGCCTTTATGTGATTACAAGGAACAATACGAATATGATGGCAATGGCAATATGACATTAAAGACAATTTCAACAATTGAGTATGGCAATCCATCTCTTCAAATCACAAGAACAATTGAGACATTTTTCAACACGTTTAATAAACCTGATTCTGCAATAACATCTGAATACTATATGGGTACTTCATTCGACGGGAAGCTGGAAAAATATTATTACGACAGTCTTTGCAATCAGATACGATGGGAATATTATTTGCATTGGCAAGGTAATTCTTCGTGGCAATTATTTGGATGGGAAGATTGTTATTACTCGCAACATATTCCAACACACGGCATTTCAGAACCAGCTACTAATCTTGGTTTCACAGTATTTCCCAATCCCGCATCCGATATTATACGCGTCAGTTCAGAGGAAGCAGAATTTTCAGAAATCACCATTATGGATTTGCGCGGCGTTGAATTGATGAGACTAAATGCCGAACAGAGCAATCAGGTTTCTGCAAACATTTCAGCACTGTCCAAAGGCATTTATTTCATCAGATGCACAGCTGAAGACGGAAAGAGTGGAATCAAAACCATTGTTGTTCAACGCTGAGCATTATCCCAGAGCGACATCGAGAAACATCATGAGGGCGAAACCGGCCATGGTACCCATGGTTGCCAGATCATTATGTTTTCCGCGCTGCGACTCGGGAATGAGTTCCTCCACCACTACATAAATCATGGCGCCGGCAGCAAAAGCCAGTGCGTATGGCAGCATGGTGGTCATGTGTAACACAGCCAATGCGCCCAGAATACCGCCTGCAAGCTCTACCATCCCCGAAAACTGTCCGGCCATAAAAGATTTCATCCGGGTCCGGCCATCACGAAACATAGGAATCGATACGGCAGCACCTTCAGGGAAATTCTGCAAGCCCATACCAATGGTAAGAGCAATAGCTCCTGCCAGTGTGGTACCTTCAATACCAGAAGCAAGAGAGCCAAAAACAACGCCAACAGCCAGACCTTCTGGAATATTATGCAATGTGATGGCCAAAACCAACAAAGTATTTCTGTTCCACTTCACCGGGATCCCCTCAGCTTCTGACTTATTCATTCCACTATGCAAATGAGGCAACAAACGGTCGGCAAGACGAAGAAAAACAGCCCCGGCCAGAAACCCGATAACAGCAGGAATCCAGCCAATGCCACCACGGGCCTCTTCCATTTCAATGGCCGGACTCAAAAGACTCCAGAAGCTGGCAGCAATCATCACGCCGGCTGCCAGTCCCAGCATGACATCAAGAAGTTTTCTATTTATTTCACGAAATAAAAAAACCGTAGCCGCTCCCAATGCAGTCATACCCCAGGTAAAGGTTGTAGCAATGGCTGCCTGACCAACATGACCAATAGATTCAAACCAATCCAGGAAACTCATTAAATAACTGTTTCAATGATTTTACGATCAACTTTATGATAGAATTTCGATTCAATTTCATCGCGTTGTTCCAAAAATGCCTGAAATTCATCACTTACTGCAACACGTTGCTGAATGGTCTCTTCAAAAATATCGGTCAAACCCATCACAAGTTCACACAACTCACGAACAGCGTTAAGATCACCGCGCTGATAGCTGATATAATCAACCAAATCCTTTTCGTGAACATAGTTCATAAAAAGAGGACTTGACTTACGTCCAACCATAAAACTCAGTCCGGCAACATCAGAAGCGCTCAGATCAAGCACATCGTCCATGATAAAAGCAACCTGTGTCGGACGAAGATTGAAAGTGTCGTTCATGTGGGTGAATGCCTCCTTCTTTGATTTGAAATTAACATACACGGCATTGTAATGTTCGCGTTTTGCAAGATCAAATGCCGACTCAGTAATCTGATTGGTAACCAACCCGACAAAAGGAATTTTTTTGTAGCGCAACCAATAAGAAAAACGAAGAAGATTAATTCCAAGACTGTCGGTTTCGCTGTAGGTAGAAGGAAATTCCGAGCTCTTTTTACCGCTGTTGAAAACACCATCCCAATCGAACAGAAATCCGTGAATGTTTTCAAGTTTTTTTGCGATTTTTGGAGCAGGCGTCATAAACACACCTCCATGCTTTTCAAACAATTCCTGTATTAATTCCGGTTTCATATAGATGAATTTAATGCACTAAGATACAAAAAAAATTCTATTTCAGGCCTTACTGATTATCAACTGCCAGGTACTACGCGATTTTTGTTCAAGCAACACTTTACGTCCTGCAATAAATTCATCAGCCGAATTGCTTGAATAATGCCTGATTGTTACAAGGTCAACCGAATCATTATAACGCACCAGAAAACGTTTCTGAAGATCTTCAATCAATACCGACAATTTAGCAGGTTCGAAATCAAAACAAACTGAAAAACTCACAGCACTGTTTTGCATAGTGCGAACCTTAATATTATTGCGCGAAAACATTGTAAAAATCTCACTCATATTTTTCTCATTAATGAATGAAAAATCACGAGGAAAAATTGACAACAACACCTGATTAAATTTAAAAATATATGACGCAACAGATTTATCGTCACTCCCGTTTCGGTCAATGGTAGTGCCTGTTCCTGCAGGATCGACAAATGACTTCACACTCAGGGGAATGTTTTTATTTTCGAGCGGTTTGATTGTTTTCGGATGAATAACGGTTGCCCCATAATACGCCAACTCCACGGCTTCGCGATAGGAAATATGCGGCAAGGACACTGCTGATGAAATAAGCTTGGGATCGGCATTCATAATGCCCGGAACATCTTTCCATATAATAACTTCGGCAGCATTTAACCCGTGCGCAAAGATAGATGCAGAAAAATCGGACCCCTCTCGTCCAAGCGTAATCGGGCAACCCTCTTCGGAACGGCCTATGAATCCCTGCGTAAGCACAATTCCGGTTTTGGCAAACCATGATTGTCCGGCTCCGGAAATCCGCGCTCCGGTTTCTTCCCAATTGACATATGCGTCGCGGTAAGTGTTATCGGCAATGATATAATCACCTGCAGCGATATGTGTTACATGAAACCCGGCATCAAGCAGAAATGCACTCAGAATGGTTGTTGCAATGCGCTCACCAAAGGAAACAATCCGATCATAACTTTTGTCGAACGAAGATTCCGGCGCAATATCAAGTTCATTCTCCAGTGCGCTGAATAAATCTGAAACAGCATTGAAAACCGCATGATCACACTTAAACAGCTCATTCAAAATAGAATCATGAAACTGTTTTGATTCCGAAACCCTTTTCAGCGCATCGGATTTTCCTCCTGAAACATAGGCCTGATGCACTCTTTCGAGAGCGTTGGTGGTTTTACCCATGGCAGAAAGAATGACCACCAGATTCTGATTGTCATATTTTTTCAGAATAGAGGCCACATTACGAACAGCGGCAGCATCCTTTACCGAAGCCCCGCCAAATTTAAAAACACGGACAGCTGATTGCATTTGAAAAATTTTTCATTAGCACAAAAGTAATCAATAATTTGCCTGATAAATTTGAAAAATGAACCCGCTAAGTGAATTATTATTTATCTTCGCAGTCAAACAACAATATCATGCTTGTTATCGGGATTGCCGGCGGAAGCGGTTCAGGAAAAACAACTGTTGTAAAAGCAGTTATGCAGCAATTTACCAAAGGAGAGGTTTGTCTTCTTTCACAGGATTCGTATTATCGCGACAACGGCCACCTGAGCGCCGAAGAACGTGCCCGCATCAATTTCGACCACCCGTCATCCATCGAATTCAGTCTGCTGTGTAAACACCTCGATGCTCTCAAAGCCGGCGAAGACATTCAGATGCCGATCTATTCCTATGTAACCTGCGCCCGCTCAAAGGAAACCATTCCGGTCAGTCCTGCCCGAGTAATGATAGTGGAAGGCATTCTGGTGCTTGCCAATCCGCGGCTGCGCGATCGTCTTGATATCAAAGTTTTTGTCGATGCCGATGGAGATGACCGCCTGATGCGCATTATCCGTCGCGATATCGAAGAGCGCGGACGTTCCTTCCTTCAGGTGCTGGAACACTACGAACGGTTTGTCAAACCTATGCACCAGACCTTTATTGAACCAACCAAACGATATGCCGACATCATTATCCCACAGGGCGGCGCCAATAAAATAGCGATTGACATATTAACCGCAAAAATCGGGTCCAAACTCGCCGAATACAATGGCAGTCTATCGTCTTCCCAATGAAATTGTTTTTCCTGATCCGCACGAAGCAGAACCCGATGGATTGCTGGCTGTAGGTGGCGATTATTCGGTTGAGCGATTGTTGCTGGCATACAATCATGGCATTTTCCCATGGTTTCAATACAAAGGTGATATTTACTGGTATGCCACCAATCCACGTATGATTGTATTTCCCGACAAATACAGACCCAATCATGGCTTACGTCGTGTGTTGAAAAAATGTCCCTATCGGGTTACCATCAACACTTGTTTCGAAGAAGTATTAAATCAATGCGCCAAAATAAAACGTAAGGAAAAAGGCACGTGGATTAATAAAAAATACAAAAAAGCATTTATTGAATTACATGAAAAAGGATACGCCATATCTATTGAAACATGGCTTGGCGACGAGCTTGTGGGTGGCTTGTATGGGATTGTGGCCGGTTCGGGATTTACCGGTGAAAGCATGTTTTCGGCACATCCGAACGCATCGAAAGTGGCTTTTCACCAGCTGGTCATGCTTGCCCGCCATTTGAAATGGAAATTTATCGATGCACAACAGGATACGCCGCACATGCGCACCCTGGGCGGTGAACTCATTTCTTTTGACGATTTTTATTTATTACTGACCGAATAATTCATAACGAATATCCATTTCAATCTGCATTTTTTTTCATTTCAGATTGTCGTATCTTTGCATATTAAAATCTGATTTTCCTGATGAAATACACTATTCCGTATTTATTTTCGGAATCTGTCAAGAAGAATTCCGAGTGTCCGGCACTCACATTTGTAGGAGATAAACCTTTAACGTATTCTGACACGGCCAAACACATCTGCAATACCATTGGATTTTTACAAAACAGGGACATTTCGAAAGGAGACAAGGTGGCGCTTTGGGGCACCAATTCGCCGCAATGGGCCATCGCATATCTGGCCATCACAAGCATGGGTGCTGTCGTAGTGCCCATTCTTCCGGAAACTTTACCAGCCGATGTTGTTAATATTCTCAACCACTCCGAATCGAAGCTGATTTTTCTCACGCAGCCCTTGGCCGTAAAGCTATCCGAAGAAAAAGTATCTGATAGTGTCATACAAATCAATCTGGAAGAGCATTTTGACGAAGCCCCGGAAACCCAGACCACCTGCGACTTTGATGTTTTCGATGTACAAGAAAATGATCTGGCTGCCATCATTTACACATCGGGAACCACCGGACGAGCCAAAGGTGTGATGCTGACCCACCGGAACATATCGCATGTCGGCTGGCACAGCAACGACATTCAATCCATCAACAACCAGGATCGGTTTCTATCGGTACTGCCACTGGCTCATACTTACGAAAATTTGATCGGTTTTTTGCTTGCCATGTTTTTTGGTGCCTGCGTATATTACCTCCGCAAAGCACCCACAGCATCAGTTTTGATGCCTGCTATGACCGAAGTAAAACCAACTTTGATGCTAACTGTTCCGTTGATTATAGAAAAAGTATATCGTCAGAAAATCATCAGAACCTTCTCGAAAAACCGCTTAATCCGCTTTATATATAGCATTCCTGTTTTCAGAAAACTGTTGAACAGAATAGCCGGTAAAAAACTATATGCATCGTTTGGCGGGCACTTGAAATTTTTCGGAATCGGTGGTGCCAAGCTGAATGCATCCGTAGAAAAATTTCTGCGTGAAGCAAAATTCCCATATGCCATTGGTTATGGACTCACCGAATCTGCACCTCTGATTGCAGGAGCCAATGCACAATACACCCGCTATCAGTCAACCGGTCCGGCATATACAGGCATTTCCATAAAAATCAACAATCCAAACCCCGAAACCGGCGAAGGCGAAATATGGGCAAAAGGTCCCAATGTCATGCAAGGATATTACAAAGAACCCGATCTCACAGCGGAAGTACTGACAACTGATGGCTGGCTCAAAACCGGCGATCTTGGCAAACTCAGCAAAGACGGATATCTGTACATTTTAGGCCGATCGAAAAACGTTATTATTGGTGCCAGCGGGAAAAACATTTACCCCGAAGAAATCGAAGCGCTGATCAACAATTATCCGTTGGTAGCAGAATCGTTGGTTTTAGAGCGCAAAGGACGTCTGGTAGCGCTTGTACAGTTAAATATGGAAGACCTTGAAGAACAAATCGCCGAGCTGAAATCAAACATTGAAGCCCGCAAAGAAGAAATTCTGGAAGACATCAGGAAATACGTAAATGAACGCGTAAGCCAGCTTTCACAACTTCAGTCGGTTATGTTTCAGCCAACACCATTCGAAAAAACCGCAACGCTGAAGATCAAGCGGTATCTCTATGCGTGATTTTAGAGATAAGATTTGAGATTTGAGATTTTTGAAGGAGAGCCTGAATTTTGAATGAAGCTTCTTCTTCCTGACTTCGCCACTGGGACACCCATTTTTTCTGAAGTTTTTGAGGAAATTCATCCAATAAAAACAAAGGAAGAGTGTAATACCAAAAGGAAATATAATTTAGTCCAAATGTGATTTGTGTTATTTTATTTTGTATCTTTGGACTATTAAATAATTCACATGGCAGCACCAAAGATCATAATTGTTACCGAAAATTTGCAGGAATTGAAGCAGATTTTGAAGTCCACATCAGCGTTTCTGGCTCCCAGAGTGCGTATGCTGATAGAATTAAAAAGACATGAAAACAGTGGTATTTCTAAAAGAGATCTGGCTGAGTTGATTGGCGTGAATCACAATAGCGTTCAGACATGGAGAACTGCTTATGAGAAAGGTGGCATCAACTTACTTTTGTCGCATAAAAAAACAGGTTATAAGCCATCGGTTATCACCAAAGAAGAGCATCGAATTATTGAGAAAAAACTGAATGATCCGACGAACAATATTCGTGGATACAAAGAGCTGCAGCAGTGGATAGAAGACGAATTGGAAAAGAAAATTGTTTACAGCACATTGATGAAGTATTGCGTTCGCAAATTTGGATCGTCCATAAAAGTTGGACGCAAAAGCCACATTAATAAAGATGTTGAAGCAGTAGAAGGTTTTAAAAAAAATTCTCGGAAGTCTGCATCCAGGCAATCGAAAGCAAAAAAGTACGATTTGAAAAAGTAAATCTATTTTTTCAGGATGAAAGCCGCTTTGGGCTGTTTACAAGAAATGGAAAAGCACTAACAGCCAAAGCTGTAAAACCAATAATTCCGTTCCATCAGGTATTCAAATCACTCTATCTCTATGGTGCTTTTTCACCAATAAATGGTGATGGTTTTTTGCTCGAACTTCCGGCTTGCAATGCCGATTTGTTTCAATTATTTCTCAACGAATTTTCACTCCAAAATCCAGACGAATTGAAATTAATTGTGCTGGACAACGGTGCATTTCATAAAGCTCAAAAACTGGCGATCCCAGAAAACATAGTCCTCATCTTTCTTCCCCCGTACTCGCCAGAATTAAATCCAGCTGAGAAAATCTGGGCCAAATTCAAAAGAGATTTCACCAACCGTCTGTTCCATACACTTGATTCCCTTGAAAAATACTTGTGCGAACTTTCTTCTTCGCTGCAAAGAAGCGAGGTGATTTCAATCACATCTTTTAGCTATGTGTTTTCTTGTCCGCTTTGAACTACCGTATAATTCACTTTGATATTAGATTTTTATTGATGGGTACGTTCATGCTTAAAGGCACATCCAGAGCCATGTTCAATGATACATTGACCGGAATGGAAATGGGAATGGAAATGCTTGTTTTAACCGGAATGGTGTCTTTCACATCTGCTTCGACCATGAAGCTGCTGTTGCCGATGCTTTCAATGATATCGGCTGCTGTATTGAGTTTGTTTTGTGCATGCCCGATTTTATCAAAAGCAAAAAAAGCAATGGCTGAAATCAGCAGAATGCTTATTGAAATGATAATGGCTGTGCGGGTTTTGAAATTCATTATTCGGGTTCGATATTTCTGGTTTCAGCTTCGAAAATTTCTTTTTTTAACGAAAGTTGATAACCAAAAAACAGCGAATTGAGCAAAAAGCCAATAGTGGTAAGATAATACCCTGTTCCCATGGAAATGATGATAACCATTGATCCTTCGCTTGGAATATCTTTTCGTATATGAAAATAAAAATACACCAGAGCCGCTAAACCCAGAACGCTGACAATAAGCGATGCTATTGTGTTTCCCCTGAATTTCAGAAAGGCCATAATCAAGCCGGCAACTGCGAGAATCATTGATGAAATAATAAAAATATCAGGATTAATATTATAGGGCTCTTCGTCGCTGTCAGCTTCTATTTGTGTGCCTGTGGCCAGATGGATGCCGTTCATTTTAGCAATTTCGTAATTGCCACATTTGACAGTAACAAATGGCAGCAGAAAGCAAATAATTATCAGCGCAAAAGACATCTTTGGAAAGTGTGGAAATAGTTTCATGTCTGTACATTTTCTGGTTCATTATACAAATATAACGAATTCGGTAATAGATTTGTTTGAGCCGATAAAAAACCCTACAGAGTCTCAATGCTGCAAGGTTTTTTATATCGCACCTTTTAACTATGTGATTTTTGTTTGTTATTTCAGTTTCTCGGCCAGCCGGCGCATTTCCTGACTGGGAGAAACATTATTGTAGCAGATATTGTACACAGCATTCAGAATCGGCATATCTACTTTGTATTCTTCATTGATTTCGGACATGCATTTCGAAGCATAGTATCCTTCTGCTATTTGTTTCATTTCAATGCGGGAGTAATTTACACTGTATCCTTTTCCTATCAGATTGCCGAACATGCGATTGCGGCTGAATTGGCTGTAGGATGTAACAATAATGTCGCCGCAATAGGCCGTCATGTTCACATCGCGTTTGCAATGGTTGATGGCATCGAGAAAACCACGCATTTCCATGATGGCATTGGTGGTAAGCACACTCAGAAAATTGTCGCCGTAACCAAGTCCTACACTAATGCCGGCAGCTACTGCATATATGTTTTTTAAAACAGAGGCATATTCAATTCCAACAACATCGGAAGAAACAGAAATTTTAATATTTCTCGAGCCCAGAAGTTCTGTCAATACAGTGCCGATGTCTTCGTTTACCGATGCTGCAGTGAGGTACGAAAGACGATCCATGACAACTTCTTCGGCGTGTGTTGGACCGGCAATCATTCCGTAATTTTCTGCAGGCACATCGAAAACAGTGTTGAAATAACGGCTGATAATGGAATTGAATTCAGGGATGACACCTTTGATGGCCGAAATAATTATTTTGTCCTGAAATATTTTTTTATCCAATGATTCCAGTTGCTGATGCAGAAATGCAGCCGGGATGCAGAAAATGACAATATCGGAATTAGAAATTACTTCATCCAGGTTGTTGCTGGCAACAATTTTTGTAGGATCAAGTTCAACCTGACTCAGATATTCGGGATTATGTCTTGAGTTGCGGATAGCATCTATGACTTCCTGCCGGCGGATGAACCAATTGACTTTCTTTTGGTGGTGCTGCAGTACTTTGATAATGGCTGTAGCCCAGCTTCCACCTCCAACAATTCCTATTTTATGAGCAATTTTTATCATTTTTGGTCAGAACACTACTTCTACCGAATTTTCAATTTGGTCGCGAAGGTAAGTAATTTTTGTCTTATCACCTTTTTTGAATGCCGAAAGTGCTTTCATATAACTCATAATGTCGGTTACGGTACTTTCGCCGATCTGAATGACAATGTCGCCTGACAGCATTCCTGCCTGATCAGCTGTTTTTCCTTTTGTAACAGCATCAATACGCATTCCCTTGCCTTCCCATGCATGATCCGGAATTACACCCAATGTTACTCCAGGTCTTTTTCCTCGATTGCCTGAGGCCGATTCTGTTTTCTGAAAATGAAGCTTTTCCCGCTTGTTCAGCTTTTCGGTGATTTCCAAGGCAATCAACAGAACATCAGCCATTCCGTCACGATTGATCTTTTCTGTATCATCCGATGGTTTGTGATAGTCTTCATGCATGCCGGTGATGAAAAACAATACCGGAATATCTTTCAGGTAAAATGACATTTGATCGGATCCGGCTGTACCCGATGCACTTTTTCTGATGTTTATTGTTCCGGCGTATGATTGTTCTATCAGACTATCCCATTCTGCAGCAGTACCTGTTCCAATGATGTTTAATTTCGGATTTTCCTTGTCCATTCTGCCCACCATGTCAAAATTCAGCATGGCCACAAACGAGCTGTCGGGCAGGTGATTCTGATTTATAAATGCCTTGCTGCCGAGCAGTCCTTTTTCTTCGGCACTGAATGCAATGAAAAGAAAATTGTGTTGTGGTGATTCAATTTTATTGATTTGCTGAGCCAGTTCTATTAAAACTGCAACTCCGCTGGCATTGTCATCGGCTCCGTTGTGAATGGCGCTGTCGTTGCTCAATGAGCCGGCAGAGCCGTATCCCAGATGGTCGTAATGCGCTCCGATTACTATCGTAGTTGGTTTATTGTTGTTTATCCAGGCAGCAACATTGTAGCCGGTTTTTTCATTTTTTGAAAAGATGCATTCGCTGCGAAGGTTTGCAGTCTTGTTTTTGAGGATGGTTTTTGAAAGATCTTTTCCCGCTCCGATAACGGGTATGTTGGCTCTGTTTCTGTCGGTATTGAATGCAGCAGTTACCGGAAAATTCTCATTGTTGCTACTAACAAGAATGACAGATTCGGGATTGAATCGGGTGGCTTTGCCAACTGCTGTTTCCAACAGGCCTGTGTATGACTGGGATTGACTGTTGCTGCACGAATCGGAATAGTTTATATCAATGATGATAACAACGTTTTTGTTGAAGGTTGGATTTAACTCTTTGTATTTTTCGTCACTGAGTCCATCCTCTGCAAAAAATATTTTTCCTGTAAAAGTGTAATTTACCAGCGGGTTGATATAGAAAAAATCCTGATTGAGCCGGAACGGTTTTTCATTGATATAAACAGTTCCGGATGTATAGGAATAACCTTCGGAAAATTGAAAAGGTATGCAATAATCTTTTTCTGGAAGTGGTTTTAGTCCGGTATTGCTGAATTCTAAAGCAATATATTGCATAGCTTTTGCTTCGCCCTCGGTGCCGGCTTCACGGCCCAGCATGCTGTCATGGGCCAGCGCTCCAACATGATTGTACAGGCGATCAGCCATCGCATGTTTTTCTTCAGCAGAAATATTTTGAAGAAATTGCCCCTGCAGAAATAATGACTGCAGGAGCAATAATGAAAGAATAAAAAATCGATGCATTCTGATTTATTTTACAGGCCAAGATTTGATTTGCCCTGTTTGAAAACGATGTCAACCGGAATTTTATTTTCTTCCAGTTTGTCAAGATCTTTCTGAAGGTCGGCTGGGATAATGCCGTCAGTTTCAACCCATTTTTTTGCGGCTGCGTAGTCACCTTCACCTTGAATGACTAAAATTTTGTTTACAAGTGATTCGACAACGGATGGCATTTTTTCAAAGTCAACCACATAAAAACCTTTGTCATTACGTGAAATGGCGCCGTTTTTCATGAAATAGTTGAAGCACATCATGTTGGCTTTTCCATGCGCGCTGGCTGCGCCAAAACGTACGGAACGGAAGATGCCTGCAACAAAAGAAACATAGTTTTCTTTAATGTCTCCTTCGGTTATTTCACCCATTTCGCGCAGTTTGGTTACAAGATACAATCCGGTGATGTCTGCTTTTCCCTCTTCGATTGAAGAATACATGTCTTGCAGCACTTCTCTGACTCCACCTTTTCCATTGATGGTGTTTTTGATTCCCAGACCGTGAGCTACTTCGTGGAACATGACATTGTGGAAAAAGGCATCGAATTTTACATACTGACGCTGAGAAGGATCCATCAGGATGTTGGCAATCGGAAGCAAAATTTTGTCGAATTTGGCTTGCATTGCATTTTTCAGCTGCAGTTTACGTGTGCCTTTCGACAACTGAACTTTTTCATCATTTGGAAGGTTGATGGCAATGGTTTTGCTGCCGGCATTGCAGTCACCTGCATAATAAACAGCCGAATATACGTTCATGTCGCTGTCGGCGCCGGGTGTTTCCTTTTTATATTTTTCGTCAACAGGTAATTGCTTTTGTAGCTCAGGCAGCAGCTTTGCGAAACGTTCCAGCTTTTTGCTCCATTCGATGTCTTTAATCAGAATGAATGATTCAAAAGCAGCTTTATAGCCGAAAAGTGCGTCTTCGTAGTTTTCGATGGGACCCACAACAAAGTCGATGTTCGATGTCTTCATGTCCATCCAGGCCATGTCGCTTGGAAAATAATCGGAGGTGATGAGCGCTTTGGCACGTAGTTCGAGATATTTTTTGAACCCTGCGTCTTCGGCCAGAGCTGCGGCTTTTAGCAATAAATCCGATGCTTTCTGCAATTGATCTTTAAACATTTCGTGATACCATACAACTTTGAGCGTTTTGTCTTCGTTGCGCTGAATAACAGTGTATAAGCTGGTTTTGTTTTTGTCGGCCAGTTTTTCAAACTCTTCTTTTGTCATGTCGGCCGGATAGAATGTGGCTCCCAGCGGCTTTTCGCCAATTCCGTTTACAAATGGTTTATTGTCGCCCAGACGATCCCAGGGTCCATAGTTGATTTCGGCAAATCGTTTTGTGTCCGGATCTTTGATGGTGTCGAGAAATGCATTTTTGTCACCCAGCGTTTGCATCCAATAAAGTCCATCCATGATGTCGGCCACTTCAAAAAGAATGGGGATGATTTGTTTTTCTTTTTCAGTCAGATGACTGATATTGGCGGTGAGTTCCACCATGGCATACTGATCAACTTTGTCTTTCATGGTTACACCGGTTGAGTCTTTGTTTTCATCTGTTTTTTTCTTGTCTGATCCGCACGAAGTCAATACCGCTGCGGATAACAATACTGAAAGTATTAATGCTGTTCTTTTCATTTGAAGGTAAATTTAATGCTAAGGTATAAAAAAATGAAATACTAAATTCTTTTCAGCAGTGAGCAGCGATCGGTGACCAGTGAGCTTTGCTTAAAACAAGAAGAAGCTTCATTCAAAATTCAGGCTCCTGACTTCGACACTTTGAAATTTCCAATTTTGTAAGAAATTGATATATACATT